>NZ_JAPEHT010000002.1 GCF_028823615.1 Planococcus sp. A6 | reverse complement strand
AGGCTTGGGCGCGAGCCCACGGAAAGCGAGCAATAAGCTTCGGAAAATACGACTTCTTAACTTTCTCGACAAGCTGAAAAAACCCCTTTGCAATTTTTGCGTAGGGGTTTTTAGATTGTTCATTATAATGCCTGTACAACCAAATGCAAGGTACGTTTCAATAAGCGCAGCGTCTGCTCGACAAATTGCTCCAGCGAATCAGCGCTGACCGATTTATTGCCATACAGCATCCGGTAGAATGCAGCTTGTTCTTCGCTCGTCGATTCACCGCTCAAGAACAGGTGCATCACTTCGATGCCCATTTTCTCGGTTTCCGAAACGGCTTGTGCCGTATCGATGATGCCGTTGTCGGCATAATTATAAGCAGACGGCTCGCCGTCCGAAAAGACCAGCATAAAGCGGTGTTTTTCCGGGCGCTGTTTCAGGCGTTCGGCCATCCAGCGAATCGCAAAGCCATCGCGGTTGTCTTCGTGGGCATCGAGCGAGAGAATCTCTGCCGCATGGTCGGTCATGCCGTCGGTAAATTTATGCAGCCATTCAAAATAATTGGGCTGTTTGTCATCCCCGGCTTCATAAGCATCTTCATAAAACACCGCGATTTCATGTGGGATCTTGAGCGACCTGAGCACATCGTGGAATAATAGTACCGCCTGCTTCGTCTCGTCGAGCTTGTCAACCATCGAAGCGGAGCCGTCGATCATCAAGCTGAAAACTGCATCCAATTGCTTTGAAGGGGCAGTTTTCCGGTAAAAGGGTTTTGGCCGTTCGTCGGTGACGAGCGGCAAGAGGTTTTTCGACAGGCGTCCGGCATGTAAATTCGTCCGTTCACTTTCGACACGCTGCTGCATGCGCTTTTGCATTTCCTTCAGCAACGCGCGCACATATGGCGCTTGTTCGCTGCGCCATTGCTGCAACTGCTGGCGGTCAAAAGGCAAAGCCTCGATGCGTGATTCATAATAGACGACGCCATCATTCGCTGATCCGAAACGGCCGTTTGCTTTTTTCGGTTTCTTTTCATCTTTCCTCTGTTCATCAGCCAGGTTGTCTTCGCGGTGTTCACCTTGTGACTCACCCGTTCCGGTCTGTTCAACTTCCCCCGCGCCCTCTTCTTCCCTGCCCCCATCAGCGAGCTTGGAATCGCCCCTCTCGAGTTCGTACTCAAGGGCAGCGGCATCATTCAACTCAGTTTCCCGGTGCCAGGACTGGAACCATTCTTCGATCGTGTCGATCTCCTCTTCCACTTCTGACTGCTCTGCCTCAATGCCTTCATGGTATCTTGGTGGAGGCATTTTCTCAGCCGGTTCACCGAACGTATAATACGTATGGAGGACATCTGAGTTCAGCAAATATTCCAACCGCGGCAAAACCTTCTGAATGGTCCGCGCAGAATCGTCAGTCGAATCGGCACTGAATAATTCCGTCCACGGCAGAAATAATGGATCCAGTTCATCACTTAACGAAACATCTTTACCACGTAATTTTAAATAGGCGGCATTCAGGAAAGCGTCGGCCCAAAAGCCTTTTTTGCGGTTCTGTTCCAACTGGTCAGAATGGAAGCCAGAGACGATTTTCTCCCTCACTTCAAATGCGTGCTTCGTCCCCGGGCGTTCCGCAGTGATACGGTCACTCAAGCGGAATTCTTCCGCCATCAACAGCAATTGTGTGGCAAGTTCCGGTAAATGAGTCTCCACCTGTTCAAAACGACGCCATGAGCGCAGGCTGAAATAACGCCAAAAGCCAGCGCTCACCAAATAAATATCCGAAAGATAGCCGGCCTGCTCGATTTCCTTTGGCCGATGGCGCCAGAACACACTCATCGAAACAGCACCTTCAGATGGCCGGAATTCCCATAATTTCCGTGTCGACAACCGCAGGTAAGGCGCGGATGACAACGCTCTCGCAAGCTGTTCCATCCGGTTGAGGAGCCTCGTATCAACCGTTTCATTATTGAATTGGATAAAGCGATTGATTGAAGTCATCCTGCATCCCTACTTTCGCCAAGTATTCGCCAAATCCATCAATAAATTCCGTTCACTTTCATCGTCCAGTTTTTCGGCGATGGCGTAGCGGACGGCGCGCAGTGTATCGATATGCATCGCGAGCGCAGTGGCATCCAACAAGCTTCGGATTGAGGCGGCTTCTTCTGACATCAAGCCGCTCTCCACTTGCTTCATCAAATCTGCTGCCAAGTTCAACATGAAAGTTTTCAACTTCGGGTCAGCATTCGGAAATTCCCTGTCCCATAGGCCCCGGAGCTGCTCGCCAGACAAATAAGGAATGGGATAAGAAATGAAACGGTTTTTTAGCGCTTCATTCATCGGCGATGTCCCGATATACCCTTCGTTGATTGCAGCCATTACCGAGAAGTCAGGATGCGCTTGGATCACTTCGCCGGTAAACGGATTGGTCAGCATACGCCGATAATCGAGTGCACTGTGAAGGATCGGCAAGGTTTCAGCTTTCGCCATATTGATTTCATCGATATAAAGGATATGGCCATGTTTCATGGCGGTTACGACAGGGCCTTCAATAAATTCGATCGCGCTTTGGCCATCGCGCTGTACCAATGTCTTAAAGCCAAGCAGCGCTTCTGCATCCAAGTCGACGGAACAGTTGATGCTCTGGATCGGCTGTTGGAACAGGTCGGAAACGCTTTCGGCGAGTTTCGTTTTGCCTGCTCCCGTCGGCCCTTTCAACAGCACCGGCTTCTTCAACACAACAGCTGTCAGGATATCATTCCATAAATTTTCATCAGGCGAAATATAGCCGCCTTCTCCGATCAGGTTTGAATCTTCTGCATGGTCCCGCTGCGTCCGTTTCTTGATTTCTTCATCAATAATCGTCATCTGCTCCACTCCTATCTCCATAGAAAAAACCGATGGATTCATCGGTTTTTGTTCATCACTCGAAATAAGTTTTGTAATAGCCGCCGACTTTACCAGTGTTGTCGACGACAAACAAAAATTCTTCAGTTTCGTTTTTCACGTCATATTGTTGTCCTGCTGTCAGCACGTTCGACACTAAAAATTTGTCGGCATCGGTATGCTTACACGTAACGGTGCGGACGGTTTCTTTTTCGAGCCAATTGGTATGTATCATCGGTATCATCCTTTTCTGTCAATGTGAATGTGATGTTCTGCTACTCTATTCAGTATAAGGAAATTTGTACGGGAATTCAAACTTGCCCTCCCTTGCCGCCTTTTCTCGTGATTGCCAGATATCCAATCAATCCGATGACCGCGATACTCGATAAAGCGATCAAAAACCATTGTAAATTCCCAAGAATCGCTTCATAAGCATATGGAAAACTGCGGCCTAATGTGAAATAAGTGATGGTCCAGACAAATCCGGCTGGCATCGCGAATAACAAATAACGGCCAAGTGGAAAGCGGTCGGCCCCTACAACGTAAGGCATCGCCCAGCGCACACCGGGCAGGAAGAAGCTGAATGCAATTGCCCAATTGCCTTTATGGGCTAAAAATTGCCGGAAGCGTTCAATGCCATTTTGCAGAAATGTCGTTTGCAGCCATTCAATTAAGCGATGGCCGAACAGCCACCCTAGTCCATAAGCGAATAAATTGCTCGTAATCAGCCCGCTGTATGCTGATAAAAAAGCTGGAAGCGGCTTGAAATCGCTCGTTTCTGTCACGACACCTGAAAACGCTGCCGCGAATTCATTCGGAATCGGCAGGCCAAACAACAAAAGCCAATTCACCAAGAACATGCTCAGGTACCCGTATTCCATCGCCATTTCCCATAAAAAATCCAGCTCCATCCAAATCCCCCGTCTCTATGCCACATTATCCCATAACAAAAGGCAGCCCCGCAATGGAGCTGCCTTCTGGAGTGGTCTTAAGATTCAAGCAATAGGTCTTCTGGGTTCTCGATCAATTCTTTCACTGTTTTCAAGAAGCCGACAGAATCGCTGCCATCGATGACACGGTGGTCATACGATAGCGCTACGTACATCATTGGACGGATTTCAACATTGTCGCCAACTGCAATCGGGCGCTTCTGGATCGTATGCATGCCGAGGATACCGACTTGCGTACCGTTCAAGATCGGTGTAGACAAGAGTGAGCCGAAGACGCCGCCGTTTGTGATCGTGAACGATCCGCCGGTCATATCGCCGATCGACAATTTCTTGTCGCGTGCTTTTGTCGCCAACTCGCCGATAGACGCTTCGATTTCTGCAAAGTTCTTTTTATCCGTATCGCGGACGATTGGCACTACAAGGCCTTCTTCAGTCGATACAGCGATCCCTACATCATAGAACTGCTTCAAGAGCACATCCGTGCCATCGATTTCAGCATTGACGTATGGGTATTTTTTCAATGCAGCAGTTACTGCTTTGGTGAAGAATGACATGAATCCAAGCTTAACATCGTGGTCTTGTTGGAATTTGTCTTTCTTGCGCTTGCGCAGTTCCATTACATTGGTCATGTCGATTTCGTTGAACGTCGTCAGCATGGCAGTCGACTGCTTCACTTCAAGCAAACGCTTGGCAATCGTCTGGCGGCGTGTCTTTCTTCATCAGAAGAAGGAGCTGCAGATGCAGAAGCTTTCGGTGCTTCCTGTTTAGCTGGAGCAGGAGCCGCGGCCGGTTTCGAACCGTGCGCTTCGACGTCTTGGACGCGTACGCGGCCCATTGGGTCTACTGGCGTGATAGAAGCCAGGTCGATGCCTTTTTCACGAGCCAATTTACGGGCTGCTGGGCTTGCGATCGTGCGGTCGGAAGAAGTGCTTTCTTCTTCTGTAGGCGCAGCTTCCTGGTCTGCAGGAGCTTCTTGCTTCGCTTCTTCTTTCGCAAGATCTTCTTTTGGTGCTTCTTCTTTCTTAGCTTCTTCTTTCGGTGCTGAAGCTGCCGCTTCGCCAGAGCCTTCTCCGACTGTTGCGATTACTTGGCCGACTTCAACTGTATCGCCTTCTTCAGCGAGCAATTCCTGGACGACGCCCGCTTCTTCAGAGATGACTTCAACATTGACTTTATCTGTCTCAAGTTCAACGATGAATTCCCCTTTTTCTACTGTATCGCCTGGCTGTTTCAGCCACTGGGCGATTGTTCCTTCTGTAATCGATTCTGCTAATTCCGGTACTTTGATCTCTGCCACAATTAATTCCTCCTTAAAAGTTCATCATTTCGATTTAGCTAAAGCTTCATCGATGATGCGTGCCTGTTCGACTTTATGTGACTCGCCGTCGCCTTCTGCAGGGCTTTGGCGCTTCATGCGTCCGTAGTATTTCACTTCTTTGCCGTCTGCAAGTTCGCGCAAGTAAGGATCGGCAAATGACCAAGACCCCATGTTTTGCGGCTCTTCTTGGACCCAGGCCAATTCCTTGGCATTCGGGTAACGGTCGACAATCGCTTTGATTTTCTCGGCCGGGAACGGATACAACTGCTCGACGCGGACGATATGCGCCCACTCGTAGCCTTTTCCGTCTTTGACGCGTTCCGCCAAATCGATTGCCATCTTACCGCTAGCGAATAGCAGGCGTTTCACTTTCTTCGCATCCTGCCCCATGCCGGGCTGTTCGATCACTGTCTCGAATTTGCCTTCTGCCAATTGATCGACTTCAGCCCCAACAAGTGGGTGTCTCAGAAGTGATTTCGGCGACACGATAATCAACGGGCGGATAGCTTCTTCTCCAAGCATTTTCGCTTGGCGGCGGAGAATGTGGAAATAGTTCGCTGCGCTGGATAGGTTTGCGACTGTCCAGTTGTTTTCTCCAGCCATCTGCAAATGACGCTCGAGACGTGCACTGGAGTGTTCCGGGCCTTGCCCTTCATAGCCGTGCGGAAGTAGCATGACCAGGCCGGATTTTTGTCCCCATTTTGCGCGGCCGGACGAAATGAATTGGTCGAACATGACTTGTGCCATATTGGCGAAATCTCCATATTGAGCTTCCCAAATGACCAAAGCTTTGTCGTTCTCTACGTTGTAGCCGTATTCGAAGCCAAGAATGGAAGCTTCACTTAGTGGGCTGTTGTAGACGACGAATGATGCTTTTGAGTCGGAAATGTGGTGAAGCGGAACAAGTTCGTTGCCGTTCTTTTCATCATGCAACACAAGGTGGCGATGCGCAAAGGTTCCGCGCTGTGCATCTTGCCCTGTCAAACGGATCGGGTTGCCTTCTTGCAAAATGGCACCGAATGCCAAAGTTTCTGCATGGGCCCAATCGATTTTGCCTTTTCCTTTGAATGGCTCTTCGCGGCGTTTCAAGATACGCGCCAATTTTCCGAATGCGGAAAAGTCTTGTGGCCATGACAATAGTTCATTGTTCATCTTTTCAAGGACATCTCTGCCGACGCCCGTTTCGATTTCAGGGAAACCGTTCAAGACAGCTTCCGGCATCTCCAATTTCGGATGATCGTCGGATTTGTTTTCTTTCACTTTGTCATAGGCTTCTTGCATCACTTTTTGGATGTCTGCATCGAGCTTTTTGACTTCGTCTTCCGAAAGTACGCTTTCAGAAGCTAATTGTTTTCCGTACAATTCACGGACCGTATCGTGCTGGTGAACGCCGTGGTACATCATCGGGTTCGTCACTAATGGCTCATCCATTTCATTATGGCCGTAGCGGCGATAGCCGATCAGGTCAATTAAGATGTCTTTGCCGAACTTCTCACGGTATTCAAACGCCAATCGCGCAACAGCTAGGACAGCTTCCGGATCGTCAGCATTGACGTGCAATACCGGAACTTCAAACCCTTTTGCTGGGTCGGATGAATAATGCGTCGAACGGGAATCATGCTGTTCCGTCGTGAAACCGATCAAGTTATTGGCGATAATATGGATCGATCCACCCGTTTGATAGCCTTTGATGCGGCTGAAGTTCAATGTTTCGGTCACGATGCCTTGCCCCGGGAACGCGGCATCGCCGTGTACGAGGATTGAATAGGCTTTATTCGCGTCTTGTGGTGCCAAGCCGCTCTGTGCAGTCATTTCCTGCGCAGCACGTGTTTGCCCTGTCACAATCGGGCTCACGACTTCCAGGTGGGACGGGTTATAGGCAAGTTTGATCTTTGTTCCTGCTTTGGAACTGTGAGCAGCACCCATATGGTACTTCACATCGCCGAACCAACCTTTGGTGATCTCAAGTGACCCGTCTTCAGGAAGGAACGCTTCATCGCCGACATGCGCGAATCCAGCGAACATCATTTCGTACGGTTTATGGAGGATGTGCGTCAACACATTCAAGCGTCCGCGGTGGGCCATGCCGATCATGATGTTTTCAGTGCCTGCCGATTCAGACATGCGGACCAGTTCATCCATCAAGACGACAAGCGAATCGACACCTTCGATAGAAAAACGCTTTTGCCCAACAAATGTGCGGTGGACGAACTTCTCAAATCCTTCAACGCGTGTCAAAAGATCCAATACCTGTTTTTTCTTGTCGGCATCGAGTTTCGGCTTCATATCGCCCGCTTCGATTTTCGACTGGATCCAGCTGCGTTCCTGCGGTTGAATAACATGCGCGAATTCGTAAGCGATTTTGTCCGTGTAAAGCGATTTCAGGTAATTGATTGCATCGAGGCCGTTTTTCACTTCGGCTGGAGCGTTTTCCAGAATCAAAGATACGGGAACATCTTTCAAATCGGCTTCAGTCAAGCCATATTTTGAAATTTCCACTCTATCCGTATCACGCGGCTGGTCTTTCAACGGATAGATATCCGAAGCCAAATGGCCATGTGCACGGATAGCTTCCGCCAAATTAACCGCTGCCAATACTTTTTCAAAACGGTTCGGTTCGACTGCTACACCAGAAGCAGCGCCAGTAGCATCGCCTGTCTGTACGGCAGGCTGCTCTGTAGGCGGGCCGTATTGTTTGAATAGCTCTGCAAACTCAGGGTCGATCAATTCAGGGGAATCCTGGTAAAGGTCGTACATCTCCATCACGTACCCTAAGTTCGGGCCGGTTATGGAATTCCATGGGGATTTTGTGTCCGGTTGATTGGTAGACATTGAATAACCTCCAACTATTTGCCTTATGGCATTCACTTTTATTTATAGGTCTTTCCTATTTTAGCACGCCCCTCGCCCGACTTAAAGCGGCAGGGCTGTAGCGGTACTGAACGAATTTCCATATCAATCTTACTACTTCCACTGAAAAAAACAATGCTTTTGGTTGAAAAGATTCAGCTAAAGCGCATTGAAGCGCTTACATGCCTGCAAGGTGGCAGAATTTCCATCTTTTAATGGAAGAAACTCATGATTCGCCATGAAAACAAACAATGCCTCCGCCTTTTTTCTTGGCTTCATACAGCGCATGGTCAGCTTTTTGGATCAACTCCTCGAACTCGCTTCCATTTTCCGGATACAAAGCGCTGCCAATTGAGCAAGTTGGCGAGAAATGCTGGGCGTCGATTGCCCATCCATCTTTCAATGTTTGCTGAATTCGAGAGATGATGTTCTCAATTTGGCTCCGACTATTGATCGCGGATATGCCGGGCAGCAGGATGAGGAATTCATCTCCGCCGATGCGCGCCGCCACATCGTGTTTTCGTATGCTGCGTTCAAGCGCCCGGGCAAATTGATGAATGAATTCATCGCCGATTTCGTGACCGTGCCGGTCGTTGATTTCCTTGAAATTATCGCCATCTATGTACAAGACAGCGACTTGGTCTCCTGTCCGGTTGCTCTTGGCTTCCATTTCACGAAAATGCTTGACCATCATCCGGCGGTTCGGCAAATTCGTTAACGGATCGTGATACGCCATATGATGCAATTGCTCTTCCATTTCTTTGCGGTCGGTGATGTCAAATAAGATGGACAGCATTTGATAGATGCGCCCTTCCACATCAAACAGCGGAATGATTGTGGCATCTACCCAAAACGGCTGGCCATTCTTTTTTAAGCTGCGCACTTGCCCCCGCCAAATCTCGCCTTTTTTCAGAACCGACTGGAGATGGGCAAGTTGTTGGCTGGACATGATCGCCTGTCCAATCGACTGGATATTCATCCCAGTCAATTCACTGCTGTCAAAGCCCGTCAACTTCTTGAAATTTTCATTGGCAAATTCAATCATACCGGAGTTATCCCAAATGAGGACGAGCGCTGCGTAATTCAGTGCATCTTTGTAGCTTTCCAGAATATTCTCCGTCCGTTTCAGTTCATGCTTCAATAATAATTCATTCGTTAGCTCACGGAACACGACATGAAAAGCGCGGATAATCCCGTTTTCCTTGATCAATGAATAACTGGCCGAAAACTTCGCTTCGCGGCCATCGCTTTTGATGCGGGTCAAAAAAATCGAACTCGCCTTATGCGTGCTTGTGCTGTTCTCAAGAAGAAGCTTGCCCATTTCGAAAAATTTCTGTTTGTCCTGCGGGATGTCATCGTAATTGCGGCCGAGCCATTCCTTACGGTGCACGCCGAAAGTTTTTTCGTAAGCCGGGTTCATATCGAGGATCGTGAAATCCGCTGAAATCATCAACATCGGGTCAACTGAATTTTGGACAAGCGATTGATAGAACAGATAATCCTCTTCGATTTTCTTTTGTTCAGTCACATCTCTCGTGACCGCCAACACATATTGCGCGCCTTCATGGCTGAAAGGGGTCAGCTCGGTTTCCATGGCGGTTCCGCGGTCGGAGAACAAGCTATAATCCCTGTACAGATGGCGTTCGTTGCGCTTGATCGCGATCCGGTATTGCTTGTGGATTTCCAGCGCTAATTCCCTCGGCATACACTCTTCTACGCTGCGGCCCGTCAAATCAATCCCGAAAATTTCCTGGCAGACCGGATTAACCCAAGTATAAACAAAGCGGTTGCCCTGCTGTTGCATGAAATAGACCGGGTCGGCCGCTTTCCCGTACAGCATATCCATTTGCTCTTTCGTAAAAGGTCCCGACATCGAATCCACCGCTTTCTGTTATCTCAGCTCTGCTGTCGCGCCGCTGATTTTCTCAATGAATTTTTCATAAGCCGGCTGCTCATCCGTCTGTTTTACCAGTTTCAGTTCACCAGTTGCTAAACCCGCACCTGCATAGAAGCGATAAACACCCAAATATGTTGCATTGCCGCTCAACTTCAATCGATAATGGCCGTCCTCGGATTTTACCGAACAGTTAACCATACCACCTGGGTTAAAGACGGAAACGTCCCCGAATGGCATAAGTCCCGCAAGACAGCTGACCAAGGCGGAAGCCGTCATGGCCGTACCGCAGGCGTCTGTAAAGCCGACGCCTCTTTCATAGGTCCGGACAAAAATCCCCTCTTCTATTGGTGTCACATAGCTTAAATTGACGCCATCCGAGAAATAAGGGTTATCGCCGTTAAAATAAGCGGCCCATTTCTCCTGATGGGACGGATCTTTCTGCAATTCCTTGCCGACGATCCCGATCAAATGAGGGTTCGGCACGGCAACTGCCGTAAACGGAATGTCAGCATCGATAAAAGGCAGCGCTTGCTGGCGCCATTCCGTATGCGCTTCGAACGTCATCGGCAAATCGGCAAGCTGGAAAGATACCGGCGAAATTTCCACGCCGTACATGTTCACGCCAGCGTCAATCTCCGGTTCTTTCTGCACTGCCAAATCCGCTTTCATCGTTTCGATCACTGCCTGATTGATACCTTCCCGCTCGCAAACAAAGCGTGCCACGCAGCGCAAGCCGTTGCCGCACATGGACGCTTCAGAGCCGTCCGTATTGAAAACACGCATTTTCGCATCAGCGTGTGTGGATGGGGAAACCGTCAAGAGGCCGTCTATTTCTGGATCGAGTGCCGCCATTTGCTTAGTTAGTTGCGGAAAATCTTCGCGCTCGTTTCCTTCATATAGGAAAAATGTATTCATTGAACCATGCACTTTCAGTAATTCCATAACGACACCTCTTCAGCTCGAATTTATTTTGCGTGGGCAGCTACCAATTTTGCCATTTCATAGGCTGTTTTCGGCGGTTCTGCTTCTGTCATTGCGTGGATCAATTGCTCTTCTTCAGCTACCAGGCGCTCAATCGCTGCCATGAAGCTTTGTGCATTCACTTGTTCTTCCTCAAGCACATGGGCAAAGCCTTGCGCTTCGAACAAATTAGCATTTAAGATCTGGTCCCCGCGACTTTTTTGTTTCGATAAAGGAATGAGCAGCATCGGCTTTTTCAATGCCAAAAATTCAAAGATCGAATTCGATCCTGCCCGGGAGACGACGAGGTCCGTCAAATGTAAAAGATGCGACAATTCATGCGTCACATATTCAAACTGGCAATACTGTTCGTGGCCCTCGAGGCGCTCATCGATATTGCCTTTTCCGCATAAATGAATGATGTTGAATTGCTTGGTCAATGTATCCAAGTTTTCGCGTACTGCATCATTGATGAGCGCAGACCCTTGACTTCCGCCCATGATCATCAATACTTTGTGGGTATTGTCGAAATGGCATAACTCCCTGCCGCTCGCGGCTGAGCCATCGAGCAATTCGCTGCGGATGACCGATCCCGTGCAAGTCGATTTCTCTTTTGGCACGTGGCGCATCGTTTCCTTGAAGACCGTAAAGATATGGTCCGCAAAAGGAATCGCCAATTTATTCGCAAGGCCCGGCGTGACATCGGATTCGTGAATGATGACAGGCACGCCTGCGAGACGACCTGCCATCGCAACCGGCACCGAGACAAAACCGCCTTTTGAAAAGATCGCGACCGGCTTCACTTTGCGGATGATGTTCAAGGCTTGTGTCAATCCTGCCCCGACACGGAACGGATCCGTAAAGTTTTTGGTCGAGAAATAACGGCGCAGTTTGCCGCTTGAAATGGCGTGATAGGTGATCTCTGGATATGAATCGCGAATCAATTCATTTTCGATTCCTTCTTTTGAGCCGATATATTCAACACGGAACCCGAGTTTTTCCAGTTCCGGAATGATTGCTTGATTTAATGAAACATGGCCGGCTGTCCCGCCGCCCGTTAAAATGATTGTCTTGTTTTCCATCTGTTGTCCTACTCTCCTACTTTGCGCATATGTGTCTTCATCACTTTGCACGGTTTGTGTGATATACTCGTTTTATTTGGTATTGCAAGTGTATTGGGAGGCTATGAATATGTACGAAACAGAAACGACTCAAGAAAAACTCAAATTGTTAATGAAAATTGTCCTGCCGATTCTCATCACCCAAGTCGCTATGTATATGGTGACTTTTTTCGATATTTACATGACCGCCCGCTACGGGACCGAGGATCTTGCCGGCGTATCGATCGGTTCCTCTTTTTGGGTTCCGGTGTATATCGGACTTGCCGGGATCCTCATGTCCATTACTCCAATTGTAGCACAATTGATGGGGGCCAAGAAAAAAGATGGTGTGAAAGACGCTGTGCAGCAAGGGATTTATTTGGCTATCATCCTTGCGGCGATCGTCTTCAGCTTCTTTTTCTTCGGCATCGATTGGATACTCGGCTTCATGGATCTCGAGCCCGGTGTCAACGATGTGGCCAGCCGCTATATTTTCGCGATGAGCTTAGGGCTGGTGCCGCTGTTCGCTTATAATGCGCTGCGCTCGTATATCGATGCGCTCGGTGCCACGCGCGTGACGATGTTCATCACGTTGATGTCGGCGCCGATTAATGTGTTCTTCAATTATTTGCTGATTTTCGGAAACTTCGGCTTCCCTGAACTGGGCGGCCCTGGTGCCGGGATGGCTTCGGCGATCACGTATTGGCTCGTGCTGGCGATTGCCGCGTTCATCATCCACACGAATGAACCGTTCAAGTCATTTGGGATTTTCCGCAAATGGGCGCGCCCTTCTTTAAGTAGATGGAAAGAAATTACGGGCATAGGCGTGCCGATCGGCATTTCGATCTTCGCCGAAACGAGCATCTTTTCAGCGGTCACGTTCATGATGTCTGTGTACGGGACAATCACCATCGCTGCCCACCAGATCGCCTTGAACTTCGCCTCGCTCCTCTATATGCTGCCGCTCAGCATATCGATGGGCGCGACGATCCTGGTCGGTTTTGAAGTCGGGGCAAAACGAGCATCACACGCTAAGCAATACAGCTGGCTTGGCGTCGGCGCTGCCGTGACACTCAGTGTCATCTCGTCGGGCATTCTCTATTTCCTGCGGGAACCGATCGCCGAGTTGTATTCATCCGATCCCGCCGTCATCGGGCTCGCTGTCCAATTCTTGATCTTCGCCGCTTTATTCCAAGTGTCGGACGCCGTCCAAGCTCCGGTTCAAGGGGCGCTGCGCGGCTATAAGGACGTCAATATCACGTTCATCATGGCGCTCATTTCCTATTGGGTCATCGGGCTGCCTTCCGGCTATTTGTTCGCCACGTTTACCGATCTTGGTGCGTTCGGCTATTGGGTCGGCCTAATCGTCGGACTCACGGCAGGCGCCGTCACTTTATCGATCCGGCTGTTGATCATCCAGAAAAAACTGGCTAGCCACTGATAATCCGCAGTGGCAAAACGTGAGAAGCATCAAGGCCAGATCAAAGCCATCGAATCATTCTGTCACTGCCTATCTCTATAACATAAAAAAACACCTTTCACTGAAAAATGGGTATGAAAATACCTGCAACTCAGTGTAAGGGTGTTTTTTTATCGGATGGGCCAGTTATTTGATAGAAGTTGAGATAAATACAACTGAGTGGATTTCTTAAGGTTAGAACAGATAGCTGTGTTTTAAAACCGCTGGATCGGAGAATTAATAAAGTAAACTATTTTTAACGATTGAATGCAGTCGACATCAAACGGCGGGAGGCTCAACTAATGAAACAAGTTTTATTCATCCATAGCGCCGGCCCACAAGGTGAGCAAGAAGGCAGTTCGGGGCTGCTGCAGTATTTGAAGCAACAATTAGACGCCGAATTCCAGGTAATTGCACCAAAAATGCCTCACCCTGAAGACCCGCATTACTTACCTTGGAAACACGTATTAAAAAAAGAAATCGAATCATTGAACGATGGCGCAATTGTGGTAACCCACTCACTCGGAGGTTCTGTTTTGTTTAAATTTTTATCAGAACAAGCTCCTCGAAAGTCATTTGCTAAAATCATCGCTGTCGCAGCACCGTATTGGGAAATCAATTCGCAATGGGCAGTCGAAGAGTTTTTACTGGAAGAGAATTTTGGTTCTCATATTGATCCCTTACCGGAAGTCGTTCTTTTCCATAGCGCTGGAGACCCCATTGTCCCTTTCAGCCATTCACAAAAATACTCAGAGAAACTGTCGAATGCGACATTGAGAAAACTTCCCGGAATTGATCACCTGTTCCCAAATGGGATAAGCGGACTTGTCTCGGAAATCAGAAAAACAGAGAGTAGAGACTAATAATTTATAAAAAAAGCTACCGGAGAATTCCCGGTAGCCTTAACAGCTTGCCGCTCATTGAGCGGCAAGTTTTTTGTATAGCTGGATCAATTGCATTTTTTCTTCTTCCGTAAGCGCCGACTCCCCAATCCGTTCGACCGCCAACTCCAGCTTTTCTTCCACTGATTTACGGACGCGCGGATGGGTCAGTTCGTCGTTCAGTTCCACGCGTATGCTTGTCTCCAACTCGTCTTGCGTCATGATGCGCTGGACGCCTTTCCGGTCCGGCCATAGCCGTTTATATGCCTCGATCATGGCATTGACAGCTCCTCAAGGTTTTCACCGATCAGCACAATCTGGTTGCGCAGCTTCATGTATTCTGGCAGCCACTGCACCATGCCGTAAGCGTATTGGAAAGAATGCGGATAGCTATGGCCTGAGAGCGTAAGATAGCCTTTGATGCGGTAGACCGTATCCGGCAAATTGCGCAGCCATTCCTCAAATGCTTCGCGCTCGATTGGCTCATCAAATGACACGATCTTCGTCTGCAAATTCAATTTTGACACCGGTGCTTGTTCGACCGGCCCGCGCTGTGCAGGGCTCACAGATTCAAGCAATTTTAGCGGCACTTTGGCATGGACCGTCTGGACGATTCGTGCCGTCGGATTGATTTGCTGAATCTCAAAAATGGCTTGGCTTTGTTCCGATTCGCTCAGCAAATCCGTTTTATTCGCCAATAATAGATCTGCGTGGCGGATTTGCTCGATGAACAGCGAGCGGATTTGCGGAGACAATTGCTGGCGCTCTAAAAAGCGTTTGCTGTCCGCCACGGTAACAATGCCGCGGAAGTTCAAGCGCTCCGCAAACAAAGGCGAGAAAATCGCGTCGAGTGCTTCGACGGGATGTGCCGCGCCTGTCGTTTCGATCAATAATACATCAAATTCAGACTCCGCCAGCAAAGTCTGGATCTGCGCTTCCGATTTTTCCGAGCCGCTGCAGCAAATGCAGCCATCCAGGATTTCTTTAAGCGGCACCCCGTCCCCGACTTCTTCCGAATCGAAATTCATCGTTCCGAGTTCATTCATGAACACTGCCGGCTTTAAGCCTTTTTCTTTAAATTCCATAATCATCTTTTTTAGCAAGGTCGTTTTCCCGCTGCCGAGAAACCCGCTGAACAAATACACATCAACCATCAACTCACCCTTTCTCTCATTATGCAAGAAAAGGCCCGCCGGAAGCGGGCCTTTTCAACAAACTTATTCTTCTGTGTCGACTTCTTCATCCGCCGGTTCTTCCGTTGCTAAGCCAGCCTGCTCCATCAGGATATCTGTTGCTTCCTGGAGCTGAGGATCTTCCGTATTGATCTTTTCGCGCAATTGGTCCATGACCGCATACGTCGTGTCTTCGGTCAATACACCGTCTCCTTCAAGATCGTTCGCTTCCTGGAACTCGATAACTGCCTGCTCCATCTCTTCTTCGAACACGCCGTCGATTTCGCCGACTTCATAACCGAGTGCATCCAGCATTTTTTCTGCCGTCTGTACTTGTTCGGATATGCTGCCATCTTTTAATTCGACTGACGGGTCAAGGAAAGGCAAGGATGCATATTCTGGATATGGAACCACTTCATCCGGCTCGATGCCTTCTTCGTGGATCCAATTGCCATCCGGAGTCAACCATTTGGCGGTTGTGAACTTCAAGTTCGAACCATCCGAAAGGTCATTCGCTGTTTGAACGGTCCCTTTCCCGAAGGTTTTCTCTCCGACCAAAGTAACATCCGCGGATTCGCTCATCGCTCCTGCCAAAATCTCAGAAGCCGATGCACTGCCTCCATCGATCAATAATGTGACCGGGATATCCAATTTATCGCCGCCTGTAGCCAAATACACTTCCGGCTCTTCGCCTTTTGCCTGCACTTCGAACATTTCCTTGCCTTCTTCAATGAACAAGTTCGAAATATCGAGTGCTGTATTCAACAAGCCGCCTGGATTCTGACGCACATCAAGGACTGCTGCTTCCATGCCTTGTTCTTCCATTTCAGCGATCGCTTTCTGCAGTTCATCATATGTGTTTTCAGAGAAACTGGTGATATTGATGTGGGCGACTTGGTCATTGACCATTTCCGCATACACCGTTTCGATCGGAATCTCACCACGAACAATCGTAATTTCGATCGGATCCGCATTCTCGCCGCGCTGGATCGTCAAGGTCACTTCGGTTCCTTTTTCACCGCGAATCAACATGACCGCTTCAGTCGTAGAAAAACCTTGAATGCTTTCTCCATCAACTTCCAATATCTGGTCATTCGGCAAGACGCCTGCTTTTTCTGCCGGTGAATTTTTGATCGGCGAAACAACCGTCACATAACCGTTGCGCTCTTGGACTTCTGCTCCGATTCCTTCAAAGCTGGAGGAAATGCCTTCCATGAACTGGGCAGCTTCTTTTTCATCCATATAATCGGAATACGGGTCGCCAAGTGCATCCACCATGCCATTGATGGCCCCATTGATTAATTCTTCCTGTTCCACTTCCTCGAAGTACTCCTGCTCAATCTGGTCATAAGCCGAATATAACTTCTGGAATTCCTGGCGCTCAGGGCTGTTCACTTCCACTGCTTTATCTTCTCCGAAAGTTAAAGCGAAAACGGTGATGCCCGCAGTCGCGATAATCAAGAAGAAGACGAGCATAATGAAATAGAAGGTTTTCATTCGAATAAAATGCGGCTTCGGTTCCTCTGCCGCCTGCGCTTCGGGTTGTTGTTCTTCGCCCGGTCGCTTTTCGTCCATATGTTTCACCACTTTCTTCATTCACCTGACAGCAAGTTTCAAACACTCTTCCGAAACTTGGCGGGGTTAAAAGAAAAAGACTGCCTCGACAGTCTTTTTTCCTGTTAGTCTTGGATCGCTGCGTCCAATGCCACAACAATCATATCGTTGAAAGTTGTTTGGCGTTCTTCTGCAGATGTTACTTCACCAGTCAATAGATGGTCGCTGACTGTTAGAATCGATAGCGCTTTGCGGCCGAATTTCGCTGCTAGCGTGTACAATGCGGAAGATTCCATTTCCAGGCCTAGAATTCCGTATTGCGCCCATTTTTCGTGCTCTGCGTGTTCGTTGTAGAAGACGTCTTCTGTGAATACGTTCCCGACGCGCAAGTTCAAGCCTTTTTCCTGCCCGGCTGCATAAGCTTTTTGCAGAAGGTCGAAGTTGGCGATCGGTGCATACGTGATGCCGTTGAAGATGATGTCGTTCATTTTCGAATCCGTCGAAGCTGCCTGTGCAAGAATGACATCGCGCACTTTGACATCTTTGTGGATCGAACCGCACGTGCCGACGCGGATCAATTTCTGCACGTCGTATTCTTGCATCAATTCCGTCACATAGATCGAGATCGACGGGACACCCATGCCCGTTCCTTGAACGGAAATGCGTTTGCCTTTGTATGTACCCGTATAGCCGAACATATTGCGGACTTCGTTATACAATGTTACGTCTTCAAGGAATGTTTCCGCGATGTACTTCGCGCGTAGCGGATCTCCAGGAAGCAGGATTGTATCGGCGATATCGCCTTTTTTAGCATTAATGTGGACACTCATCATAAAACCTCACTTTATTTTAGTCGATTTAATCATACTGTTTTTTTTAGCTAAGTGCAATGAAGAGCCTCAACCTGCCTCGTATTCTTCCCACATGCGGTCGAATGTGGAAGCTTGGAGAACGGGATGCGCCTTTTCTTCGACGTATTGCGAAATCTCCTGGAAATCCGTACTCGTTTTCGGAAAGCTGTGGTCCAAAAACATCGCCTCGGCAAATTGGGAATATTCATCCTGTACAAGCTTGCCGCGGTATTTCAATGCAAATTGATAAAACGAGCGATTCACGAGAGGCCCCTCCTTTCAGCAAAAAGCCCGGACCGGAGTCCAGGCTGCCTTTTTATTCAAATAGCTGCAAATACTCGCTATAGCCCTGTTGTTCCAATTGATCTTTCGGAACGAAACGCAATGCTGCGGAGTTGATGCAGTAACGCAAGCCCCCAAGTTCAGATGGCCCGTCCGGGAATAAATGGCCGAGATGCGAATCGGCTGAAGCAGAACGCACTTCAGTCCGTCTCATGCCGTGGCTCGTATCGAAGCTTTCTTTGACTTCTTCGCCTTCGATCGGCTTGGCAAAACTCGGCCAGCCGCAATGTGCGTCGAATTTGTCTTTCGAGCTGAACAAGGGTTTGCCCGAGACGATGTCGACATAGATGCCTTCTTCGAAATGCTGGTCGAATTCGCCTTGGAACGGCGGTTCAGTACCGTTTTCCTGCGTGACGTGGTATTGCATCGGCGTCAATTTCGCTTTCAAATCGTCTTTCATTTCGATTCCCCCCAATGGTTTTGGATAAATGCCTTGCGACCGGATCCTGTCGCATAGCGGTTATAATGCGTTGGGTTTTTCTCGTAATAATCTTGGTGATACGTTTCGGCTGGATAAAATTCCTTCGCCGGTAAAATATCCGTTGCGATCGGTTTAGTGAACTTACCCGACTGCTCCAATTGCTGTTTGGATTTTTCAGCAGCGATCCGCTGTTCTTCCGTATGGTAATAAATGGCGGTTTTGTAAGAATCGCCGCGGTCGAAAAACTGGCCGCCTGCATCGGTCGGGTCGATCTGGGACCAATACACTTCTAGCAGTTGCTCATAAGGGTAAAGCTCCGGCTGGAACGTGATTTCAACAGCTTCCCGGTGGCCGGTCAAGTTTGTGCAGACTTGCTCATAGGTCGGATTCGGCAAATCGCCGCCTGTATAGCCACTGACGACAGCTTCGATGCCTTCGAGCGAATCAAAAGGCTGTACCATGCACCAAAAACAGCCGCCGGCAAATGTCGCTTTTTCAGTCTTCATTTTACTCCTCCTCACATTATGGCTGAATCGTTACTAAAAGACGGATGTCGTCTTCTTCAAGATCGAACGATGTTGCGCGTACTGAAACGCCGCCGTTGATGGGAATTTCGGTGAGATTCAACACGACTTCCTCTTCTTTCGGCAGTACTTCCATAAATTCTGGAAGATCCACGGAGTCTCGAAGCAATTTTAACGCTGATTCCGGTGGTATGTCGAGCCGTCCGACTTCGACCGAACGCTGTTCCAACAGCAAATTGCCATCCGGCAGCACGACCGGGTCGAATGTCAACAAGATCGGCAAGGTCACCCCAAAGACCGTCAACTCGGTCGACAAGCTGACATTATCGGTCACCGACAGGCGCAAAGGCATCGGCTGGCCTTCCATCGCATCAGCGATATAGGTATTCGCAATGCCTTCAAAATCGGCTTTGGTCGTATTGACGACGACGGTATTGCCTTCTGGCGGCGGGCTGCTTTCCGCTTGGTAGGTCTTAAAATTATCGGATGGTGTTGTAATGAACAGGAAAAATCCAATGACGGCAATAAGGTTCAACACCAATAGCACGAAAAAGGCAAAACGCCATTTCTTCATCTTTCCACCTCCTATCCTTGGAAGCTGATTCCGCATTGCTCCATTCTTTCCGATACCCGCTCAGCCATCAGGTCATAGCCTTTGCTGTTCGGATGGAAGAAATCGGTATGATATACCAAATTCTCGTTGCCGACGAATAAATCGCTGACAGGGACGAAACAGGCATGCGGATCGTCTTCCACTGTTTCTTGCATGACTCCATTATAGGAGGCGATGATTTGATCGAATTCCTCCACTTCATCCGTCACCAGAGAAAACGGATTGTACAGGCCGACGACGATGAGCGGCGCAGATGGATTTAACGAGCGGATGGATGTGTAGATGGTCTCGAAGCGGTTCTGGTAAAGAATTAACTCTTCGGTGAATGCATCGATATTCAGCGAAAACAAATCCCGTTTCACGATGCGCATGACGTCGTTGCCGCCGATCGTCATGAAAATGTAATCCGAAGCGAGCAACGGTCCGGACAGCTTGCCTTGCTGGAACAGTGCCAATAATTGGTCGCTTCTTCTGCCGCGCTTCGCCGTGTTTTCAAGGGCGATGCCTTCCACCCCCGGCCATTCCGCCATTTCTAGCGCCAGACGGCCGGCATAGCCCCCGCGGTTCTCCGTATCGCCCACGCCTTGTGACAAAGAATCGCCAAGGGCCGTGATGATGACAGTTTGCGGGATGAAGTTCGGCGGGACGGTGTAAGGGGTGAATTCCACCGGCAAGCGCGGCGCCGCTTCTTCTTTACCGAAATTGAACGTTGAAGCACATCCCGCAAGCACAATCGATAAAGCGATGACAATATACAGGATGCGTTTCACGTCCGTCTCTCCTTTATGATTCTTTTAATTTACTCCGTGTAATACATGAACCCGATGGCGCCAATCCCCGTATGCGTGGAAATGACCGGAGTCGTGAAATCATATCGTACGGCGGTAAAGCCGGTTTCTTTGATTTTTTCGCGCAGCGGCTCGGCCATCGACTGGCCATTTGCCTGGGCGATTCCGACACCTTTGACCACTTTGCCTTTTGTGCGTTCAGCGAAATCTTTCACCAAATAATCCACCACTTGCTTATGGCTGCGCATTTTGGCGACAGGGGTGTATTCGCCGTCGTCAAGGGAAGCAATCGGCTTGATTTTCAAGAACGATCCGATCATCGCACGGCCTTTGCCGATGCGCCCTCCTTTGACTAAATTATCGAGCGTATCGACTACGACATACAGTTTCGTATTGCGCCGCACCTGCTCTACGCGTTCGACGATTTCCTGGACGGTTTTGCCTTGCTTTGCCATAGTGGCAGCTTCGAATACCTGGAACGTCAGGGCATGGGAAATATAACGGGAATCGATGACGGTGACATCGGAATCCGTCAATTCCGCAGCGGTGCGCGCCGATTCCACGGTACCGCTCATGCCCCCGGTCATATGGATGGAAATGATTTGGCTTCCGTCCTTGCCGAGTTCGTCATAGAGCTCTTTGAAAACGCCTGGAGCCGGCTGGGAGCTCTTCGGGAATTCATCTGAATTCTTCATCAGTTCAAGAAAAGCTTCCGGTTCCAAATCGACACGGTCCAGATAGGTCTTGCCCCCGATCTGGATCGATAACGGAACGACGTGTAGCCCGTATGCTTCTATTTCTTCTGCTTTCAAATCAGCAGTCGAATCCGTTACAATGTGAATTTTCGACATTCGATCACTTCCATTTCATCTACTTATAGGGTGTTAACGGGATTAGCTTTTCACACAAACGATTTACTGAACATCAGCCAGCGCTTGTTCAATGCGGCTTCTGACCAATTGCGCCGCTTTCACGCCCGCAGCGTCCAGCTCTTGCGGAGTTAAGGGTTCAAGCACTTGAACCCTTACACGGGCCGGACGGATTTGGTTATTGTTGTTTTCCATTATGCGCGATGTGCCTTCGATGGCGATCGGCACAACCGGTACGCCAGCTTCTTTCGCGATGCGCATGAATCCTGCTTTAAACTCCTTGAGCCCTTGCCCTTTGCTTCTCGTGCCTTCCGGGAAAATCAAAATGGAATGGCCTTCGTGAAGCTTTCCGATGGTATCGGTGATGGACTTGAATGCGCTGCGGCGGTCGGTACGGTCTAGGAATACGCAATTCATCTCTTCCATATAAGTTGGGATGATCGGGAATTTCCTCACTTCTTCTTTGGAAATAAAGCCAAACGGTTTCGGGATCGACGACAACAGCACCGGAATGTCGAAATTACCTTCGTGGTTGCTGACAAACAACACGGGCCCTTCCGGTAAATAATCGAGCCCGCTCACTTCGACCTGGCTGCCCGTCCGCTTCATGATGCCTGACGCCCATTTCTGGGGTTCGCTATGGATCAGCTTGCTGTATTCCTCTTGGCTCATGCCCGCTTTACGCTTTTTGAATTTCGCCAAATTGGTGGCAGCAATCGGTAAATAGCCGAATAGATAGGAAAATGTTCGGGCGGACTTAATCACCTGATTCTCCCCCTGCGCTTCGTTCGTACACCAAATACGAATACGGGATGCCGTTCGAGTGTTGGCGTTCAGACTCCGATACTAACTTCCATTCCCTTCCGTATTCAGGAAAAAACGTGTCTCCTTCGAAAGCTTGGTGAACCAGTGTAATATACAACCTATCGGCGATCGGCAAGGCTTCACGGAAAATCTGCTCGCCGCCGATAATCATTACTTCGTCGTGCTGCTCTCTGGCCAATTCGATGGCATCTTCCAGGTTATGGGTGATGTCTGCGCCTTGTGCTGTGTATTCCGTGTTGCGCGTCACGATGATATTGCGTCGCTTTGGCAAAGGCCGGCCAATCGACTCGAAGGTATTGCGCCCCATTACCATGCCTTTTCCCAAGGTGTGTTTTTTAAAATAGGCCAAATCTTCCGGAATATGCCACGGCAATTGATTGTCCTTGCCGATTACGTGATCCGGGTCGTGCGCCACCATTAATGAAATCATAAGTTCTCCTCCTTGGCCGTTATACAGCAACAGGCGCTTTGATCCGCGGATGCGGGTCATAGCCCTCGATTTGAATGTCTTCCATGCTCATGTCGAACATCGATTTGCCTTCTGTCAATTTCAAAGATGGCAAGGCTTTGGGTTCTCTGCCCAATTGCTCCTGCACTTGCTCTAAATGGTTCACATACAGATGCGTATCGCCAGTCGTGTGGATGAACTCCCCAGGCTCGAGCCCGCATTCCTTGGCGACCAGATGCGTCAAAAGTGCGTAGGATGCGATATTGAACGGCACGCCGAGAAAGACGTCTGCGCTTCTTTGGTATAGCTGGCATGATAATTTGCCGTCTGCCACGTAAAACTGGAACATGATGTGGCAAGGCGGAAGCGCCATATCATCGATGAATTCCGGATTCCAAGCCGTTACCAAATGGCGGCGCGAGTCCGGGTTGTTCTTGATCGATTCGACGACATTTTTCAGCTGGTCGATCTGGCTGCCGTCAGTCGCCGCCCACGATCGCCATTGCTTGCCGTAAACCGGCCCCAAATCACCGTATTTTTTCGCAAACTCGTCATCAGCCAGCACTTTTTCCTGGAACAGCGTCATTTGCTGTTTGTACAGTTCCGCAAATTTCGGATCGCGCTGTGCCCGCCGGCCGAAATCACTCATGTCCGGCCCGTCGTATTCATCGCTCTCGACCCACTGGGCAAATGCCCACTCGTCCCAAATGTGGTTATTATCCTTCAATAAAGTCTGGACATTCGTATCGCCTTTGATGAACCAGAGAAGTTCAGAGACGATCAGCCGGAACGCCGTTTTCTTGGTGGTCATGAGCGGGAAGCCCTCTGCCAGGTCAAAACGCATCTGATGGCCGAATACGCTCAGCGTCCCGGTTCCCGTGCGGTCTTCTTTTTTGGCTCCTTGCTCCAGAATATGTTCACACAACGCTAAATATTGTTTCATGCAATTCCCTCCATTATTAGTAACATCATAACAAAAACAACTCGAATAAGAAAAACTTTAAGAATACCATGTTTTCAGAAAAAATGAGGGCATTAAAAAAAACCGTTATGATGATAACGGTTTCAAGAAAGCCATTTAGGCGGGGTGTCTTTGGACCAGTAGATGTCCCCGATGCTGATGTGGCGCTGGTACTGATCGCTTGCTAAATGGTAATGGAAATTGAATGAATAGCCTTCGAGCGGCTTTTTCTCTGTACGCACATGGAAACGGATTTCATCTTGCCCGCTGTCTTTGTCATAAACGTGGAAAATTTTCTCTGCGTGGTCGCCGGACGGTTTTTCGGAAATCGCCAAATTACGCAATCTGTCTTTGCCGTATGCAGCCAGTTCCGTGTCGATGACGTCCTGGATCGTCGGCAAAATGCGCGTACGGAATTCCGAGTCGATTACGGGTCCGATGCGCGATCCGAATTTCATATAGGACTGTTCTTCTGCTGCTTGGCGGAAATCGGCCAAAATCGAATCGGTCGTCACATAATATTCTTCCGGGTCTATCCATTCTATCGTATATTGTTTCGTTTGCCCTTGGCTTGCATGCGTTTTTGGGCTATCCTCTTCATCGAGCAAGGACTCCCAAATCATATGGTTTGGCGTAATGGCTCCTAGCGTCAGAACCGTTACAGCAACCATCAAGGACTTCTGCCACCAACTCTTCACTAAACATCACCCTCAATTTTGAACATTTTGTCAAGATAGTTATAGTAATAAACGATTTTTAAGTGGAAAGGTTTCATCTTGTTCCATTTCATTGTACAATAAAGCGAGTAAGTACGCCTTGTTTTTTTCAAAAAGGAGGAATTTTCATGGACGCGTCATTATTGATTGGATTGGGTCTATTGTTTATGCTTGTGTATTTGACTTCGCTATCCTTTACAGACTAAAAAAATCTCCCGCTTTGGGAGATTTTTTTATGATATCGAGAAACTCATGGGCACGTATTTTTCGAAGCTTATCGCTCGCTTTCCGTGGGCTCGCGTCCAAGCCTCCTCAGCCGCTATGCGTCTTGCGGGGTCTAGGCCGTCTCACTAATCCACAGGAAAGATAAGGTCGACCTACGGGAGACATTATCTTTGCGAAAGTAATGCTCAGCATTATTGAGCAAAAGGGTTTACGAGCGAACGCTTCTTCAAATACTTAAATAGAACATTGATTTTTGAATGCGGAAAAGATAATCTTCGTTTAATTTATAATGGACTACAGACTTCTTCAACACTCTAAAAAAATCTCCCTTATTGGGAGATTTTTTATTAGCTCTTATTCATTTGTATGACGCCGAAATGGAATTTCGTATTCGGGCGCACGCGCCGATTGAAGCCGAACGTCTCAAAATCAGTCGAGCGGAAATGCGCTTTCAAGACGACGCTTTTTCTTGCAACGCGCTTCGCTTCCTCTACCCATTCCTCCGTCAATTGCCCGTGATCCGCGTTGTTCCGGAGCGGCGCAAAGTTCGACGCTTCGGCAATTTGTTCTGTGAACATTGGGTCCATGTAAACGACATCGAAGGAATCATCATCAAGGCCCTTCAAATAATCGACCGCATTTTGCGGGACGACTTGGATGCGCCTCATCGATTCGTGCAGCTTCGGCATGTCCTGATAATTTTTTAAGCCTTCACTGATGACATGAGCGATGACCGGGTCGCTTTCACAACCAACCACTCTTCCCCTATCCCCAACGACAAGCGAAGCAATGAGCGCATCACTCGCCATGCCGAGCGTGCAATCCAGATAGGCGTCGCCCGGCTCGAGTCCTGACACTTCAACGAGCGGATCGTTTTCTAACGGCCGCTTCGAGCGAAATGCCGCTGAATTGGGATGAAAAAAGAAACGGCTCGCTTTGTCCGACTGGATAAAGCTCGAGCCGTTCTTTTTTGCAGACAATGACGTCCGCAGCTAGTTCTTCGTGCAGTTTGTAGATCGGCCGCTTATTGCGCTCGACTGCCTGCAGGCCAAGGAACTGTGCGGTCTCTTGTGCACGGCGCTTGGTCACTTCAGTCGGCCGGTAAGCGGTCGTGACGATCGTCTTCACTGCGCTGCTTCCTCGATCGCTTGTTTCACGGCATCACGCACTTGTTCCATTTCAAAGCCTTCGATTTCTTCGCGCGGAATGAAATGTGCAAGCTGCCCGTCTTTTACAACGGCAATCGAAGGAGACGATGGCGGCACTTCCTCGAAATACTGGCGCATCTGCGCTGTCGCTTCCTTGTCTTGTCCAGCAAATACTGTTACCAAATGGTCCGGTTTGTGCTCAGCCAATTCCACCGCTTCACGTACAGCTGGGCGTGCAAGCCCTGCGGCACATCCACAGATCGAGTTGATGATTACAAGACTTACTCCTTGTGAATTGCTCATATGTTCGTTGACGTCTTCTGCAGTCGTCAATTCCGTAAATCCGGATTCCGTTAATTCTTTGCGCATTGGGACGACAATGCCTTTCATGTACTCATCGTATGCTTGCATGGTTTCGCCTACTTTCATATATTAGTGTTCTCGCTTGTTTTAAAGGGGTTACTCACTTTTTACTATAACGCAGTTTCACCGACTTTCATATCTTGCCGTTTGAAATGTGATTTTTTTGTTAGTATTTCAGGATTTGGTTTCTTCTATTATATGACTGTCTACATACCCCATTTTATCATTAGCTAATGATAAATAAAGTTTTCGTGCATCTTTCCAAAGGATGCACAAACTAATCCATTAACCTCACAGAAGTAATCTCATCCACAGATAATCTTTTGGTTGATAAAGAATCATCATAAACAATAGTACGCGTGTGAATGTCCATACTAATAATCATGCCGGTGTAATAGTGAAGTTGATTATCCTTCCAAACTTGAATTTCTGCTTGGCAAGTTCGCACAATCGCAATTTCGATATTCTCTTGAAGCGCATGCAAATCAAATTCATCCAGTTCGGGTTTCGGGACACGGTTATCTTCTTCCTTCCACTCCCTGAGCATTCGAATGTGTTCCGGCAGCATGAGGGCCGTCCACTTCAATGCTCCTCTATCCTGGACGTCTCCTACCATTTTACGATCTCTGTTTATACTCACTTCCATCACTCCTTATAAGAACATTCGTTCTTAATATACCATGCCACTTGAGTAAAATAACCTATAAAATGAAAAATAACTGTATCAAAAGTACTTGATATTGATATACTATCTTTATAACATGCAAAGGGGATAGTTTGATGGACGTTACATTTAGGGAGTGGCTTTACCAATTTAAAAACGATGACTTTCGAGTGGGCACTCTTTCCAGGTACGCGTACTGCGGTGCAGATTTTCCTGATACAAGAGAGTTCGACAAAGTATACCATTACTTAAAATTTACAGCTGGCGCCGGTCCCGAGTTGATCGCAGGTTTTAAATTCGCTTACGACACCTATAGACATTCTACTAACGTTTACATTTATCTCGAAAAATAAAAAAAAGCCCCGCAAGTGAGGACTCCAATCTCACCGCGGGGCTTTTGCGTAATAATATAGCGTTACTTCATTCTTATTCTATTCTTATTTCAGTTTAGCTGTCACATTTTTGGCTGTATCGCTGCGCGTCTTGCCGGATAGATCAATGAGGTTGTCACCTTTGATTTTCCCTTTGCCACCACCGGCGATATAGATTTCTTTGGCAACTTGACGCTTCTCGGCATCTTTACGAAAAAACACACCGCATCCAAGTTGAAATGCCAAAAGTGTCGCCGCGCCTGCATCTGCTGTCCCGTTGATTACTACCGCTGTTTGTTCCATGTCTTCTTCCTCCTTTTGTGCTGGTTTACTAACCACTGGTTTTGCCTGTGGCTTCTTCTCAAGCTCGGTCCATGTAGCTGCCCCGATAATTCCATCTACTACTAGCCCTTTTGCTTCCTGGAAAGCTTTTGTCTTCTTATCTGTGTCTTTTCCGAAGATGCTGTCGACATCTGTCTCAAACTCGTGTCTACCGAGTGCAATCTGAGCATACTTCACTTCGGCTCCGCGGCTGCCAATTTTCACGACTTCTCGGCCATCAGGAAGCACGACGGAATCGAGTGCTGTATCGAGTGCTTTCTTGCCGAAGAACTCCAGGGCAATGTTCGCGTGGATCTTCATGAGCACTTTTTGAACCTTTGGATTGAGCAAGTATTTCTCCAAATCCGAGCGCGTTGTGAAGAAAAAGCTTTCCGTAAGAACAGCCGGCATCTCCGAGTATTTGAGCATATAAAAAGACGACCAACCGATCGCCTGTGATGCGTATGTGCCCCCGGACCAAGTTGGCAATCCGTTTGCTTTAATGTGCTTAGCGAAGATGTCTGCCGCCTTTCTACCAGCTGCACTATTGTACCAATAGAACGCCGCCGCGCCCGTCGCTGTCCGGCTGGCTGAGGCATTGCTATGGACATCAATCATTAGATCGGCGCCGTGCGCATTCGCATAGTCAACACGTTGCTTTAATGTCATTCGGCGTTTGTCTTGCTGAGGGAAAAGGACTGTGAATCCTTCTTTGCGAAGTAAATCTACAGCGCCCTTAGCAATGATGAAGTTCGTGTCGAATTCTTCGTAAACGCCATCTGCTTCTAAATTGGTCCGAACTCCTTTGCCCCCGGTTTTTTCCCATGTATCGTGGTCGTGTCCTGCAAAGAATATGATTTTCGGCATTATTACTCCCCCTCTTTCTTCTTCGCTTTTTGAAGCTCTTCATCTACTTTGCTACCGGCCATTTCTTCTTTCAATTGGCTGCCCAGCGAACCGTTTTCTCCTGGCTGCATCACCTTCAACTTCTCGGCAAGCTCTTTCGGTACCAGTACGCCGATCTCTGCTAGGTTCTCTGTAATCGACAACACTTCATTTGCGATGTAGAAAATAACAGTCGCGTACGTGATCGCCCCGTTCAGACCCAAAATCTGATCGATGATATTGGCGACAATGATTACACCAAAAATAAGAATCTTCCGAGCGTAGCCGAACAAGCTCTTTCTCGACCACAAATTTCCGTTTTTTATCGCTTTGAAGATTCCCGTTAGGATGTCAAATGCCATCAGCACCATCAGAAAATCCAAAAACTTGACCTGTCCAAATAAATACATACGCGCTACTTCCAAATGTTCCAAATCAGCACCTCCGAGATTTAATAACAACAAATTGTCCATTATGATCTTCCTTTCGATTTTAAAAATGGACCCCCTAATTCATTTCTATCTGTTTTTCGTATATAAAAAGAGCGCCCTCAATGGACGCTCTTGTAATTTATGCGTATCGTCTATTTTTTATTCATCTTCATATAAATGGGGGTATCCTTTTTTCCAGTCCTTTAGAAACAAGTCTTCAAAAAAAATCTCAGAGTCTACGTGATTTTTTACGATTTCGAGAACTTTATACTTCACTTCTTCTTCATCCTCAATGCCCCAAAAATGATGAGTGAATTCTTCTATAAAGCATGTTAAGAGATTGTAATCAGTCCATTCCTTGTCTCTCCAAGGTTGTATGCTGAAAACAGCGTAAGTTGCAAGACTCCCCATTGAAAAGTCATCTTCCACACAATAAGATCCTTTTTCCGTCAATAAGATAATCAGGTTTCTTAATTCTTTTTTTGTTAATTTATCACATACTATTTGTTTTGATACCGCATTTAAAGAAGCATGCATTATTTTTGCTTCTCTCTCATTTAATGCATACGTAGCTACAATTTGTATTTTACTTTTCAAATTTCCTGGTATGCCAGGGCCTATGCTGTCAATGCTTTTGAGTATTTTTGCCAATAGAATACACTCCCCTTTAATACAGTGTATTCTATTTCGCTAAATTATTTAACCTTTTCTGAATTTCCTTTATTCCCCTTAATTTGCAGGATGCAGTTATTACCATTCATAAATTTAAGCTCCTTGTTATTTTTTTCGTTTAGTACCCCTTTTTTTGGTGTCAAAAAAATTCCTCCTCTTAGTGTTTTATATTTTTCTTTCGTTTTTTTTTTTTTGGCATTTAAAAAGATGCCCGCTGGTAACGGACACCCTTCTTTGCGGAGTATGCTGTTTTGTTTATCGCGCAGTTTGTTCCTAAGTTACTCTTTCTGTTCCGTACTTATAATATCCTCAGCCTGCTTATGGGTTATGGTAATTCCCACGTATGAATACACTTCTTGCACAGTGATTTCACCCATTACCCACTTATACAAGATTTCTCCGTATAGCAATAGGCACACCTCTCGCTTCTTAGATTAATAAGTCAGCAATGATAGGATAGTGGTCAGAGACAGAGGCGTCAGACACGACTTGGACATTACTAATTTGGATATTATCAGTCACTATAATATTGTCGAGTTTCTTACCTGTATCATGCGTGGCAAACTCCCCGTAGTAATCGTAATTTGCCATTTTGTATCCTGAATTCAAAAAACCTGTGTATTCAGAACCGGGTGCATTAGTTCCTCCGTCACCCAGTACGTTAAAATCGCCAGTGATTATTGCATATTCTTCATTCGCCAAAAGGTCTATTAATTCCTGCATTTGCGCTACCCTTACTTGATAGTCCACTGTGGTTAAATGCGTGTTAATTATGCACACAACTTTACCGTTCAGCCGGATATACGCTTTCTGATAATAGCGAGTGCCACCCGAATCATCGGTCGCTTGATTGACAAAGGAAGCTCTAAGAGTCGTATCAAACAATTCGTACTTAGAGAAGATTTTACTCCCTGAAGGCTTGTAACTGTAAAGCATGAACGGATATAGATAACCCATTAATTCGGTATCCGCAACAATGGTCTGATTGCGGTCAAAGTATTCCGTGTATTCCTGAGAACCGATGTAATCGCAACCCATACTTGCAAGATATCTTTTTGTGTCGATTAAGGCGGCAGGAATATCGTTTGTGGCGTTATCAAGTCCTCTACCCGTACCCTTGCTGAACAAACCTAGATTGAAGCTCGCAACCCGTAATTTTTTCGGTTCTTTTGATGCGACTGGCGACATTTTTATATCGGTCTCATTCAGGAAGTCCATCATATATTTCACGGACGTATTAGCCGGATCGGACAATTCCAGTTTGTGAAACTTTTCGGTGTCGTTAAAATGAATAATCTGAGTGCTGGATACATCAAATATCCGTTTCAATTGGTTTGCGCCGCTAAAAGTGGCTATCTGCAAATTACGGCTTCCGCTGATTTCAACAAGGATATTTCCTGTCACGCTAACCGGGATAAAGTCAGGTGTAACGATCATTGACCTGTCGTAAGCAATTGAACCGTTCACTCCATCAATCGAACCGTATGTCCAGTTCTCGAATAATGTTGGAAACAAGTCGATTGGCTTTTTGTTCAATGTTTTTCGCACATTCGTATTCACTAAGTCATCACTCTGGATAACTTCAAAGTTGAATGCCTTTGCTTCTTCCGGAAGGATAGCTGCACCATCAATCCGCTTTACAACAAAATCAATGTTCGACACATCGCTCCATTTGAGGATGGTGTCCACGGTAATGTAGGTAGCAGTTGAATAAATTGGAGCCAGTTCACTGCCCCTATACCCTCTCAACGTGACTTGATAATCTGTAAACCCATGCAGTTTGATATGCAGTGGTTTATTTTTATCAACAGGAATGGGAGTTGCTGACCTTAATCTGACGGTAGTAGCAGTTTTGGAACTCCCCGAAAAACTCCCTTGCTCCCAAACTGCCTGATAGAGAAGGTTGTCGGATACGGTTTTGTTCTGTAAGTAAGGGTTGAGTTTACTGTATTCCACAGATTTCTCTTGAGGTACGGAAAGAACGTTTATAGTTCCGTTTCCCGTTACGAGAGCAAGTGTTCTATCGGATAAATCTTCCGGGTCTTTTTTCCGTCTTGCCTCAGCCTCTGTTCCAGCCAACTGCGCCACAACTTTTTGATTAAAAGTACGCAAGTTTATCTCGTCCATCCGAGCATCTTTTACTTCCGTGTCCTCTGTGAACGCACCGATTCCTTCCTCAACGCGCTGCTTCAATTCATCGACTTGCGGCACAATAGCCAGCTCAAACTGCTGCTGTTTTTGTTCCTGCTCAGTGCGCAATTGTGCGACCGTCGTCATGCTTACACCGACATAATCCAAGTTATCAGCAGAAGGTTTGATGGTAAGTTCCGATGCGTAATCATCCGTTGGGAATTTCGTTCTATACTCTTGATCGGCTGCGTCGGTGACTGTAAACTCCAGCTGGAACTTCCCGTCATTTAGCACCTGCTTGATCGTAAAGAATATCTTTCCGTCTACAAAGCTTGCCGGCCCCTCATATATAACTCCCGTACTGCCATTAAATATAGAGCCTTCAATTTGCTTGTTCGTTAAATCGACTGATGCACCTGTATAATCACGGGGAATAAAACCGAGGGTCACATAGTCCCCTTGCTTAAAGATGTTCCCACCCTCCACCAGATCGAGACGCGTGTGTTTTTTCATGGCCATGCGGTTATTCCTCCCTTACTTCTGTTGTGATGCAGCCGTAATAATGTCTGCTTGTTCATGAGTGATCCATTTCGGAGCATAAGATCGAACTTTATTGGCATCAATGAGCCCCAATACATATTGTAGTGCTAGAAATTCCAACATTTATATCCCTCCCATTAGTGACATATCCATCAGCGATAAAATAGCTTTCTCGCTTGCTGCTTGCCTTTTTTTGAATTGCTCGAGCTCGTCATCTTCTGGCGCATCCCACTCGGCACCATCAAGCAGTTCAAAAAGACTTAAATTTTGCACATCCACAAATTTAAAAACGGTACCGGATCCAATATGACCCGTTACCGTTTCATCTGTTTTGCAGATTCTTTCTGCTGTATAGATTTCATCGAAGAGTTTCATTCGCTTCATTACGCGACCTCCTCATACGTGATTTCTAGCTTCACTGACACGCCCAATTTCGCATAAGCGCTGCCGCCAATTGCCATCCCTTTGTAGCTTCCACTTTCAAAGCCAGCAAAGAATTTAGAAGGCAATGAGATCCATTTGCTCTCTCCGACTGCAATGCCAACTGAATGCCAAGTAGATTGCATGCTGACATTCCCCGAAGGGCGAGAAGCGTTTGTGTGCGGTCTGAAGCTCACATTCACTTTTGCATTCACGCCGCCTGCTTTACGGGAGACGTATAAACGCATGGATTTAATCTTCTTGCCAGTCGGCAGCGCCCCAAAGAACCAAGCGCCGGTAAATGGACCGTAGCCGTAATAGGATCCCTGTGTAGCATAGCTACCATAGTACGAAGTGGCATCCCATTTATTTTCATCGGCTCGCCAAGTACCGCTGGCTGATGTCGATGAATTGAAAGTTTCTTTCGTTGTCTTGGTCACTGGCGCCGGTGCAGAAGGAGGCGTCGGGAAATTCCATGTGCCGGTCACTTGCCCGCCAGCAATTTCAGAAGTATTTCCAGCGCCTCCGGTAGGTGCTGTTCCTTGGCCAGAAACCATTCCTCCTCCAAATGCTTGAATGGCTGTTCCTGACACTTCGCCGGTATTATCCGACATGTAGGCATTGCCGCCATAAGAAGCGCGTACGGCCGTTACACAGTTGAAATATGAGCAATTATAAAGTTCAAAGAAAGCACCCGAGTTTACATTGACGCCAAAGCTTGTATCGCCGGCAGCACCATTTATTCGGCAATTGACCAATTTCCCTACCGAACCACGCGCAAAGAACCCCGCGTATGGATCCGTGGAGTTCAAATTCAAGTCTCGCCATTCAACGAAGATCGAGTTATTGGTGATTTCTGCTTTACCACTTACGGCGGCCCTTGTTGTATCAGCAGAATTTCGAATAATTAAAGTTCCTCTGCCTGTGAATCCGCTGATGAATACTTCCTCGTTGTACGTCTGGCCATAAGCCAGGCTTATTTCTGCTACCCCGTCAAACATGCGCGGAAGTCTTCTCAGAGCCTCGCTGACGGTTTGTAAGGGTGAACCCCAATCCAGACCGGTGTTTCCGTCTGACGGTTCAGCCACGCCGTTCATAGCTTCCGCTGCTACGTGCTGCACAAAGGGCGTGTCACCAAAATCAATGTATTCAACCTTGTTTGGAGCGTCCAAGTGACCAACCGTTAAATCTGGCATATCTCGTACATTCTCGTCTAGTTGTGCAATCGGTGCGCCGTCTTCGCCTAAAATCGTTAAGCTGCCGCTCTCCTCGCCTCCGAGAATGATACTGGAACCATACATGATGCCTACCATGTTCAAGTTACCTTCGCCATCAACGAAGAAGACCTTTTGGAAATCTTCGGCTGTAAATTTACGTGCTTGAACCGAAATCCCTTCAGTCGCATTTACTACGGAACGAACGAGCTCGTCCGTCCGATCAACAACGATGCCTTCTTCCTCTGACCAGGAAACGCCATTGTATTGTTTATTCAGTTCGATACCGCCAATTTCCCCTGCAGTTTTTGCTGATGCCGGCTTCCACGTTTGGCTACTCATATCCGGAACGTGAGGAATTTCCAACTTATCCGGTTCTTCCGGATTCGTTTGAAACCAAATAGCTTTTTGGATTGGTGGAGGCAATGGGCTGCGCAGTATTTTGGTGCCATAGCGAGCCTGAGCCTTTCTCGCATTTCGTAGCACTTCGTCTTCTTCCAGTTCAGTGATCTCGCCAATCGTATAGGTTTTCTGCAAGTCTTCGCGCCCTATTCTCTCTTTCACAAAAATGGCACGCGACTCCGCATACAATGGCGGTTCAAAGTTTTCATCTTTGATCCTTAAGGTGTCCCCTAATTGAACATCATCATCTTCTAAAACTGCAGCTTCTATTTCATATTCCACGACTGCATTGATTCGTTTCTTTAGCTCGGTTGTGCCCAGGCTGCGAAGTCGCTCTTCTGTCATTTCGGCGTCTGTGCTCTCTGGCTCGTAAAAATCCCAAATATGATTGTTGTTTCGATTCCATCTTTGGAAGGCTTCATCATCTGTCACTCGAATTTCAAGCAGAGAGCCATCTTCTCTTTCGGGCCCTCGACAAATCAATCCTGTAATAACATCTTTCGAGTGAAAGGTTCTGTCGATGGAAATTAAATTACTTCCAGCAACGATCTCTTTTCGCTTGTCTGCCCCTACCCGCTCTACCATGTCGATATATCTTCCGACGAACCGATTTCCCGAGACTTCGATTCTGAAGCGTAGTTCTCGGTCATAGTAATTTGCAATGCGCAATAAGAAGGCGTAGCCGCCGAGGTGCTGCTCGAATGTTTGTGTTTGAAAACTAGCATGATCCACAATACCCGATTGCCAATCGGTGTCGCTTGTCGCAATAGAGAGGCAATATTCTAAGGTAGCCCCAGTAAAGGTTTGAGGATAGATGATTTTCAATCCATCCAGTTCCATTTCCGATCCAGTCGCAACGATCTTCAATTTACGGCCGGTCCTTGTGGAAATCTGGTGGGCAATAAATTCCTGCCATACACCTGAGCTTCCCTGTGCGATTAAGCGGCATCGATCAGTCAGGTGCTGCGCCTCTTCACTATCCGCATAAGTTCCAAATTGAATAAAATTAACGCCATCCAAGCCATGATGGTGCTCATCCTCCCAATAATTGTCCGGAGTGATATAACCAAGTATTTCGTCTTGCTGTGGATGCATGATGTAAATCATAGATATCCCTCTTCCCATTCAGCAGTAGCTTGGAGACTCGTACCTGGCTCTATTTCAAAGAGGTTTTTTCCTGTTGGAATAGCAAAGAAGTTGCTTCCGAACGCTTTTAAGTCCGGCCGCAACTCCCCATTTAAACGAATCTTTTCTTTTTTGAAGTCGATTTCTATTTCATCGTCTGCTACCGCAATGACGTTGGTTTCTTCTAAGGTGATTGGATTGATTCGGAAGACTTCAAGATGGTTTATGCGCATTGTTGTAGGCTCCGTGCCACCACTCTGAGCTACATGAAGCTGTATCTGAGCCAAGTTCTGCACATACTTATTCTGAGTGTCTCTATGTGTAAAGGTAGCTCTAGCCGTGTGCGTCTTTGTGACAGGATCTACTAGCGCAGTATAGACAGTCCAGAGATTGCCGACTCTTGAAAACTCCATGATGCCTTCAAAGTCTCGCCACTCAATGCCTTTTTTCCCAGCATAATTTGCGAAGTATTTATAATCCGTACCGCCGCCCGCTCTCGCCTCAATGCTATTTCCGTATGAGCCACCGCCCGTCCGTTTCATTGCGAATTTCGCCATATCTTGTGATTGATCATCTCTTAGATAAAACTCCATTCTGCCACGAGCTGCCGAAGATGGATTCTTAAAAATGAATTTTGTTCTTACTTTAAAATCTGTAATCGGCGCTTGGGGAACAGTTATCTTAAGTGACGGTCCATGCCATCCTTCTACTTTTTCTCCATAATTGGATGCACCAAATGAATAGCCGTTTGTCTCCATCGCTCCGGATATAACGCCGCCGTCAACCTCTTGGCCGCTGGGGCTCCACCCCACCAAAGAATCGAGCGCGTCATTCAGTAGCCGTTCTTCTTTTGGTCTAATTACACTTCCAATAGGTGCCGGCTCTCCCAATTGAAAATAACGTTTGCTATCGAATAGCTGCAAGTGCGTTATGTCCTCAAGAACTTTGGCTCGGATAATCGGATAAACGGGAACGGTTCCGTTATTCGTAATTTCAAGCATCCCATTCTTAAATGGATCAGTTTGCGTTGGTCCGTGCTTATACGGATCCGGACAAACAATTTGCAGCGTGCCCTTGCCATTCTTCAACATCTCAGAAAAGTCTGGCGCACCCTCTATTTGAGCGTACAGCGTACGGTTCGGGTACTTGGTAAACTTCAAAGGCTTTGGGTCCTTATGGATTAGCCAACTGGCCATGTCCTCCAGGAACGCCTCTTTTTCTTCGAACGTCTTTGCATGAATAATGATAGGAAGGGGGAACCTTCGCATCTCTGTTTCCATCTGCGTTTGTTCCCCGCCTGGCCTTTCAGGTATCTCCATGTACTCTCGTCTAATAGGAGCCCAAGCCGGGAGAGACCAATCGCGAGCAATAGACAAATAATCTTTTCTAACATGATTGAATTCCATTGTACTCAAAAGGTTTTCCCCCTTCTCCCTTGTTTTTCGATACCTTTTTTCTGTTCAATCATTTCGTGCGTTAATTCAAATGTCTCTTCAACAAGCACTCGATCATTAAGCGGCACACTGACTGTCAGGTGAATCGGCTGATTAGAGCCAGTCTTCTGACTTGAGCCAAAGCTCTGCTTGATGCTCGACCCAACAGATGAGGCGCTATCGAGTGCTGCGGTACCGTTGCCGGCATAACTTACATCGTAGTCTCCTGAATTCAACATCGAATCCATATCAAACCCAAAGTGTTGACCGACCCGTTTCCAAAGGTCAATCCCTTCAGCACGGTTTGTTACCAATGGGATGATGGCCTCCATGCCCTTCTCAGCAATCCACGCCAGCTGCTTCGCTTTCACGATGCCGCCTTTGAAGAAGCCTTCCGGGTTTATGTTCTTGCCATTCCGTAGCACCTCATAGTGCAAATGGGGACCGGTTGAGCGTCCAGTTGAACCGACAGTACCGATTCCTTGCCCCTTACGTACCATGTCGCCAGCATTAACCAAGTTTCGCTGGTTATGCTGATAGATCCGCTCCATGATGCCCGATTTAATTCGCACATAGTTACCACGGATAGAATGAAACGCCGACTGAATTACTTTACCAGCGGCCTGTGCCTTGATTAGTGCTCCTGCAGGCGCCGGATAGTCAGCTCCGTTATGGAAGATTCGTTTCTTGAGGATCGGGTGCATCCGCCAACCATAGCTGGATGATTTCCCGAAGAGACGACCGAAGCCAGGAGCTGGACCACCATCATCGCCGAACCCGTCTAGTTTGCCTTTTACAAAACCGACTGCACCGGATTTCACTTTGTTCCAGGCGCCTTTGGCCATGTTTGCTATAAAGCCGCTACCGCTTGGCTTTTTAATCCCAAGACCATCGAGCACAAGATCTAGTAATTTACCAGGCTTTTTAATGTAATCGAAGACATCTATCGCCGTATTTACGACTTTCTTTCCGAAGTCTTTTCCACCTTCCCAAACATGACTAGCTACATCTTTACCTTTGCTTAGCAAGGAGTTTAAGATGCCTTTTCCGTTGTTATATGCGGGTATGCTTTGGAGAAATTTCTTCGTATTAATCGCCGAAAGCACCTGTGTTCCTTTGGCGAAATTACCTATAACATCTTTTCCTTTCATCATGCCTGCACTGCCATCGGGATTTATGATAAGTTCCGGACCCGCGTTAGCACCTTTTCCGTCATTTACTTTAGCTAATCCGCCAGGATGGTCTTTAGTGCCGTGAGCATACTGTGGAACGTTCCACAATGGCACGAAATTCTTTTCCTTCACGCCTATTTTTTCAAGCACTCCGTTGATTCCGCTAATGACACCATTTACTCCATCCCCAAGTTTAGAAGCTAAAGTATTAGCAACTTTGGTGACACCGTTACTAACCTTGGATGCCATCTTCCCTATACCATCACCAATACGTTTTGGTAGTCCTTTTGCCAAAGCCACAATGTCAGAAAAACGGCCTTTCACGGCATCGTAAACATCTCGAAATATATTGGTGAACCAAGACTTGATATTACCGAGTCCAGTTTTTACCGTGCGGAACATAGCACTAAATCCGGTAGTAAAAGCTGTCTTGAGGAAGTTGATTGTTCCGCTCGTAATGCTCTTCAGAGTAGACCAAATACTCTTAAAGAAATTGATCACATTCGTAAAGGTTGCTTTTGTTGTATTGTAAATAAGAAACCAAGCAGACTTGACCATGTTGAATGCTGCTGTTGTATTTCCCTTGAAGAGCGTGACTATCGCTTGCCACATACTCGCAAAGAACGTTCGGAAAGATAGGATGAAAGCCTTCGCTCCTCCGAGAATCTTCCCGTAGAAAGTCAGCTGAACAAAATTCCAGATGAAATTAACAGCTCCGAAGAATAGCTGCTTCACACCCTCCCACATTTTCTTGAAGTCACCGGTGAAAAGACCAGAGAAAATCTTCACGACGCCCATAATGATATCTAGCGCCCCGGTAATGACGCCCTGAATATTCCCCCATACGGACTTAATGAGCGCAAGCACAAACGGCATAACAAATTCGATTATATTAAGAATAAAATCAAAAACGTTTCGAACGGCATCCATAATCTGCTGTCCGTCTGACTGCCAAAAAGCCACTATCTTTCCTACCATGTTGCCTATAAAGGAGACGACCCCAGACACCGCAGACTTCACTGACGGCCATAGGTCAATTAAGACTTCCTTTACTCGATTGAAAATAGCGGGTCCATGCTTGTCCCAATTATCACGTAAGGTTTGAATATAGCCGGCGACAAAGCTAAGCGCTATGCCGACACCGGTTTGCACTTTTGGCCATAAATCTATTAAGTACTGCTGAACATAATCGCCTGCCTGCTTCAGTATTGGCATGATCGAATTCTTGAAATCGATGAATGTATCTTTCATAGATTGGATTGCTGATGTGACTCCAGACCAAGTATCTGGACCGAGACCCCAAGCCCAAAAGATGTTTTCGACAGTTTCATCCTCGCCACTAATCACATCTTTCAAAGCGCCAAACGCATTGCGGAATGGTTCGATTGCGTCTTTTGCGCGACCTATTGCTCCACTAACCCAGTCAAACGTTGCGCCAATTTTATCGCCAATAGCATCTGCATCGATTTTTTGAAGCGCTCCTGTAGCAGCTTGAATGCCTTTAACGGCGATTCCAAGCACTGGCGCTCCAATCTTAGCTTTGAAGTCTTCCCAGGCTTGGCTCATGTTACCCATGACGTTTTCCCATCCGTCAGATTCGCGGGCCGCTTGTCCAAGTGCGCCGGAAACTTTGTTTGCATCTTCAACCATTTGCAAGAGCGTCAATTGCTTCTGAGCTTCGTCCAAATCATTAAATGACTTCCCATAAAGCTCATTTGCCGCTGCATTACGGCTTGTTTCAGTGGCAGAGAGCCCAAGAGCCGCATCGTTCTCATAGTTCCCTTTCAAAAATGACTGCAGGCTTTCTGTCGTGTCCTCGAGTGATCTGTCATAAAACGCCGCACTATCGGCAATCGCTCTCATCGAGCGGTCGGCTAAGTTCAACGAATCTGCAGTGTCCATTCCGCCTGTTTTGGCGAATGCTGCGATTTTTGTGAAGCTTTCTTTCATACGGTTTTCGAGGATGGATGCTTCGCCAGAAATAGCAGATAGACTCTCCGCAGCTTCGCCTTGCATATCGCCGAAGACCGTAGAAAATTGCGCTTCTACTGCCTGGGCTGAGCCTGCAGTTGCTGCGAGTTCAAAACCGAAGTCTTTTATCTTATCAACTGCGAAACCCGCTGCAAGTACGCCAACAAATGTTTTCAACTTGCCACTGAGTTTCCCGACACTTCCTTCTGCTGCGCCAGTTTCTTTGACAGCTGCATCACCGAAGTCCTTCATTTCGCCCGTGGCATCTTCCAGCGCATCGTCTACATCTTTAGCCGCGTCTTCCAGCTCATCCATGTGTTTATCCGCTTTCTTTACATCTCGACCCATTTCATCGAGCTTGTTTCCATCGCCGAGCTTATCCAGCTCACCATCAAGCTTCTTAGCTGAATCGCTGACCTTTTTCATGTCGCCAGTCGTTTTCTTTGCGCTAGTAGATAAGTCGTCGAATGGATCAATCGCATTCAGAACTTGGAGTGATTTCTTCCCGACATTCTCCATATCGCGGAAAAAATCGCCCATGGTCTTACGAGCCTTCTTCGTATTGGCTGTAACTTCGATATTACTTCTACCACCTGTGGCCATATTCTCCCTCCTTTCTTTGGCAAAATAAAAAAGCCGGAATTACTCTCCCGACTTCCACCAATTTCCGCCAACAAATTCTTCTTTCTTTGGCTCTGCTTTTTTCTTTTGTTGTGTCTCTTCATACGTAGGAACCAATTCATTAAAGTTTTTGCCCTGGTTGAACAAACTATCTACCAGCAGCATTAAGCCCTTATGATTCTCGATGGTCCGCTTCCGGCTCTCAGAATACTTCTCTTCATGAGCTTGCTCTGCTTTCCGATTCAGCCATTCGAGGGTATGCTCCAAAACATATTCTTCTTTGTAGCCAAAATGCGAAGAAACAAAGCCAATCTGATCAATGATTTTATCTATCAGCTCGTCGTATGTTAATCGCTGACTTCCGCTCTCACTTCCTCCGGTTGATTCTCCTCCGCTTCTGGGAACCGCTCTTCCATCCACTGCTGAATCACTGTTTGCATGTCCGGAATTTCCACCCCATACATCTTGTTCGCTAGGTGCCGGACTTGAGTAAAAGTTTTGCTTAGGTTCGTGTTTTCCACTAATAGAATCAGAACATCAAGCATTTCGTTTAGATCGAGCTTCAATGCCTCTTCGTCATCTACTTCAAGGATGATCGCGATGACGCGAATCAATTGCTCGTCTTTTAATTCATCAACTACAGCGACGATGCGTTCTAAACTCGAAATTTCGTCGTTCTTCAGTGTTTCTCGAACGCGACTGTAAATGCGCACACCATCGGTACCAATGAACTTTACGATTCCGATAATCTTTTTTAAATCAAGGCGAGGAACGTCGAATGACGTTTCCTCACCTGTGATGTTGACAGTTCCGATAATTGGATTAATATCGAGCGATTTCAGTTTGTTCTTAGCCATGAATGATTTTCCTCCCAGTTAAATAGATTCTTCGATTTCGTAATAAACGTTTTCATCATCAGCAACACCGTCTTCTGGGAATGCTGTAAGTGAAAGTGGCAATAGGCGTTTGTTTTTGTTGAAGCTTTGCTCCTTGTCGTCGCCTGTGACTTGTACTTTGCGGATAACAGCCATGTACAACGAGCCGTCTTTCTTCTGGCTGATCAATGCATAGCGGTGATAGGGCACATCGCGCTTTGTCCCGTAACCAATACGCTTAGTCGGCAATGCAAGGACTGGAGAAACCGAATCAGTGATCTCATAGGCTTTTTCAACGCCCGTTTCGAGTACCACTGTGCCTTCGTTAACGGATGCGATTTTCTTCAGTTCGCCGCCTGTAAACTCGACCCATCCTCCGACTTTGAATTCAGCGTCAGGAGTCGTAAGGGTAATAATTTTTGCCCCTGCAGCAAGAGCGCCGGCCAGCACTTGCGTCGTGCCGATTTCAGCAGTAGTTTCAATGATCTCACCACCGACCAATGCGAGCTGACGATTGACGAGCGTGTTCTCCGCCAGGCTAGTCGTGAGGGAGTGTGCGTAGCTTGTCACTTCCGTGTCAGCTGCTCCCATAATTTGATCCACTTCGAAATCTTCAGTGGTAAAGCCTCGAGAAATTGCGATTCCTTCGCTCGTCGCGCCAAGATCGCGCCATCCTGCTTTCAATTCGAAAGGCGATGACGTGTCCATGACATCGCTGATGCGCGTCGGAGCTGCAACGTTAAGATCTGCGACTACTAGGCGACCCGGGCCGCCAACAAAGTTCTCTGAATTAACTTTATGAATATCTGGTGCCATTATTTAACCTCCTCAAATTTCCAAGAATCCATCTGCAACAATTTATCTGCGACTTCCTTCGAAACATCACGGTCTACAATGAGCGTTTGCCCATCGTAAATATCCGCCTTTTCGTTCTTTTTCATGCCAGTTTGCACTCGCAAAGCGGCGACCCCGGTATTCTTTTCCTTCGGGCCTTTGCAAACGATCTTGTTTAGCTCAGGTGCTTTCTTTTCCTGCTTATTTTCTGCCATCTTATTTCCTCCTATGCTTCAATATGTTCGAGTCTCATATAGACCCACGCTTCAAACGAACCGGTCTCACCGTCTTTGGATGGTATCGGGTTGCCTTCGCGTTCGCACCAGGTGCCCCTCAACTCATCGATGCTTGCCGCTTCCCTCTCCAACAAAACCATCGCTCTAATGAGCCCAGCCATTGCTGCTGCTTCATCAGGCGAGCGATAGATCATTTGGATACGAGAAAAGCCTACACCGCCCGCAGAGCGGACGAGTAGGCCTTCTTGAATGTTGGATTGAAAAGTATTCGCATCGACATGATAATCGGTACGGTCATCAAAGAATCTTCGTACCGGAGGAATCGGATCTTTATAAGCAATCATTTAACCCACCTCATATACCTAAGATTCTTTTGATTTGCTGATCGCCCACTCGGTTCATCCGGTCCTGTGCCCGGTCCAACCCGCGAGCCATTACGTTGTATTTCTTTTCAAGATAAGGAGCGTATGGAACAGATGAGCCGATTTTCAAGGTGGTTTGTTCGTTCTCTTCGACCATTTCATAAACCACATCCGCTTCAGTCGCCTTCGGACCGTCTTTCTTTCCAGAGACGTTGGTCACGTAGCCGATAGAGTTGATAAAAAGGGAAGTGTCGATATGGTCGTCTTCCATGACGATCTCCTTGGTTTCATCAGCCCATACCATCCCTGCCGCTTCAACCGCTTTTTGCCTCGCCATCTTCATGTTCTTTTCGGAGAATTGCCCCGCCAATTCCTTAGGCATCTTAAATTCAAAGTTCATTGCGCCTTCAGCCATTCGATCCACTCACTTTCTCAAGAGAGACTTCATGATGATGCAGCCTCCGTTTTCCGTATGCCGGCTTGCTTTCCTGGAATCGATAAGCACCGGGCAATACTGGATGGCCATTCTGATCGCGAATGTTTTCAAACTTTGTATTCTCGTTGAACTGCTCATCAGGCGAAAGAAAAAGCACATTCTTGGTGACGATATCCGTGCTATAAGCGTCTGTGGCGATTGTGCGCTGAATTGAATCGGCGCGGCACGGCACATCTTCTTTCTTCACGTCTTTATAAATGGGCTTCCCGTATTCCGTTTCCCCCACTTTAAGTCCGGGTGTTATGACTGTGCAGCGGTGTATCAATAAGCGGCGCAAATTCATCGCGTCCCGCTCCCTGGACCAAAAGTTGAAAAGAAGAGTGGCTTTAGATTTGCAGACGGCCGCAGAGAGTAAAGAATCTGATCCAATTCAACAACTCCAGTGGCTTCACCAGGTTCTGCGCTTTTTTTCGTATATGAATACGAGCCCAGCTTTTCAGACTGCACATTATCAAAAGCTTCTTCTTTCATTTCTGGCTGATCCTGAAACCACAAAAACTCCACAAGTAGAATGGTCGCTCGCCTCAGGTCTGCTTTTTTATCTGCATCTTTTTCATCAGCAAAGCTGCGGCCGGTGAATCGTCTGATCCACCGCTCCGCTCGCTCAACTAAGTCTGTAATCTTTGCATCAGCTAAATCATTTATTTCTTCAAAAGCAACGCGCTCTCTTACTTCCTCAACGGTTGCAAATGCCATATCACTTCACCTCAACAATAAACCCGGCTTTAATACGAGCCATCAGGAATGACGACGGATTCTCTGGAAGCTCCTTCTCCTGATCGTCAGCCAGAGTGAATCCAACTTCCTGATAAGAAGTCTTTGGATCTTTTAGCCGATATTTCTTGACAGCCTTCTCTTCTGGAACGTCAGAAGGAGACGGTGGGGATTCATCCCCGGCCGCCTCCCGCTCCGCCCGCAAGTCTTTCTGCAGCTGATCCAGATCTGCTTGCGTATTCTCTTCAGCAAGCTTCTCTGCTTCGTACCCTTTATCAGGGAACTCGTTCACGATTTCATCTGCTGTATCGATTTTAGCCATTAGGCTCTCCTCCTTATCGTGCTGTGTCCAGTTTGATGATCATACGTGCGTTCTTATCGAATGGCACGTAGTCAGAAGTGACGGTTGCGTATGAACCTTCAACCTGCGTCTTCGCGTTACGCTCGTTTTCAACTGAGAATGGCTTGTACTGGTACTCAGCAAGCGCGAAGCGTGTATCGACAACCATGATGCGGTCATCTGGCACAGACTCGGAAATGAATGGAGCCATGCGAAGCATATCCGGCATATCGCCGTTCTTCAGCTCGTTCAAGAAGATCATTTGACCGTTATCCTCTTTCATCGTCGCCCACTTCTCGGCAGTTTTCAGGTTCATGACGGCACGGTTGTAAGTGAATCCGTGTTCTTGGTTCCCGTATTGAGCGGCGTACCAAATATCGGACATCTTCCAGTCACTAGCCGTTTTAACGCCAACTGTCGGAGCGGCATCAGTGCCGTCTTTGAAGTACCCATTCAACAAGCGATGAATGGCCAGCTTTTCATCCGTGCGGCCCATTTGCAAGCCGCGTTTGCGCAAGTGCAGCGCCAACATATCGAAGCGCATAGACTTTGCCTCATCCGTGATTTCAATACCGCCACCGCGCTTGTACACAAAGATCGTGTGGTTCGTATCGAGCTTGATGGAGACGACCGGAATTGGCGCACCCTGGCCAACAAGAGATAGATCAAGGTCATCGTTCTCTTTGTTTTCGATTTCATAGTACTGGTAAGACATCTGGTCCATCGAGATTGTCTGAGCAATCAGCTCGCTTGCACGGCCTGCAGCCAAATATCCTTCACGGAACCCGTCTTCCAATACGGCGTTAAAGAGCGGCTTCGTATTATCGTTCTCATACAATGCACGAGCTTGCATCGGCCCGACATCCGCAAAGCCGAGTGAACGAATGGCATCTTTAACCGTTACGCCTTGTTGATCCAAGTAAGCGCGGAATGTTGCCGAGCTGTTTTTGCCCATCAAATCAGGCGCCTGTCCTGCAATTCGACCATCCGCTCGTGCTGCTTCTTTGATTGCTGATGTGAGGTCCGTCCCGTTTTTAAGTTGAACTACTTCCCCGCGACTGTTTTTGATTTTGTGTTTGAATTCCATTATTTCCCCTCCATTATGGCAACAGTACTTCGACTGTGCCTTTCGCTGTATTTACCAATGCCACAAATGTTCCGTTTGCTGCTGCAGCCACTTTTACGCCGCCAGTTGCATCTGCTACTACTGAATCACCGACTGCAATTGCGCCAGAATACTTAAATTCTGCATTGCGTGAGAAGCCGTAAGCATGTACGCCAAGCGGCGCGTCCGAATCCGTGACAGTATGCTTGGCCACCAATTGCACGTCGTCTCCATCCGCGCATTTCACTGCGTGGTAAGCTCCTGTTGTTGCGAGTTTCAAAGGTGCCCCGGCTTTGACCGGCGCTTCCTGCGTTGCCTCCTGTGCGAATACTGTTAGTGATAGACCATAGCTATCAGGTACAATTCCACCGCGCTTGTTCAACATTATTTCCCAGCTCCTTTATATGTTTCAGATACGATGACGTCATCATCGCCACCAGCCGCTTGTTGGCGTCCAGCTAGCTTCTCTGCTTCTGTTTGGCGACCTGGCGTGAACCGCTCCCCTGCCATCGCGTCGTATGCTTCGATTTCTGACTTGATGTATTCAATATCTGCAGAGCGAGACAGCATGTTCTTATATGGCTCCGACTTGAAGCCTTCGCCTTGCGCACGGACACGAGCTTTCACGGCTTGGTCGACAAGATCAGTTACGTATTGGCGCCCCTGCTCCGCCTCTTCCTTCATTTTCTTCACACCATCAACAGTTGCCGCATCTCCAAGCTCATTGCGAATGGCGATGTCATCCGGCTGACGGAATTTCTCCCCCTCCGCTGTCAAAAGATCGTAGACGGCCCGCTTTTCAATTTTGTTATCTTTCAATTCACTTCGTAGTTGATCCATCAAATTCATATTTGCTCCTGCTCCCTTCTTATTTTGCGCAATATAAAAAGAGCGGCTTCCGTCGTCCAATCGAACGTCGAATCGCTGCTCCAGCTTATGCACTTTATCCATTTCCATTTGGCCTTGCTTCACGTAATCTCGCGCTTTGTCGATGTACGCGTTTGGTGTAGATCCCTTATAGACTGTCGAGACTTCTCGTAAGCGTGCATCCACGATCCACGCGAATGATACGCGTCCATTTTCGTCTTCCAGTCCAGGAATATGCGGACAGTCAGAATTCCACAGGTCTTTGCCGCAGCTACCGCACCGATACGACCCGCCAGCGAAGCCGACCGACATATCGCGGACGATACCGGCTTTGATTTGCAGGATGGTGTCATCCGTTTTGTTGCCGTTTGCTGTAATCCCGCGCATGATGTACCAGCTGCCGCGAACGGCATTCGATAGCCCGCTCTCGTCGCCTACTGTGGTGACCTCTCCGTCATAGGAACGGCCGTAAGGATTCACGTAAACGTTATGGCCTTCCTGCAAGCTGACGCCGTTCTTCAAGTCGTCTGCGTAATTCCGCAGCGTGGTGACTGGATCCATTCGTGTAAAGTGCGAGTCCATTCGATCATTCGAACAGTTCCCGCTGAATGTGAAAATTTCAGATACTTCAACCGGCTCCAATGTATGCCGATTAATCTTTTCGAGATCTATATCGGTATTCGGTGCCTCTTCTGTCGATAACGTAATTCTTGCTGGCAAATGCAGTACAGTACTATCTCCCATTTATTTCACCTCCTCTCAAAAAAAGGATTTTTTTAATGCTTTAACGAATTTACTAAATATAGAAAGTGTGGTGAAATTTATGACAGTCTATTTGATTACTTATGATTTAAAATCTCCAGGACAAGATTATTCCGCTTTATATAAAGCAATCAAGTCTCTTGGAGATAACAGACATGATTTAGAATCCATCTGGTTTGTAGATACAAACTTGTCGGCAAAAGAAATCTACAATGTCGTTTATCCTGTAATGGATAAAAATGATAATGTCTTTATTACTAAGGTGACTTCAGGTTACTACGGGAAAGCCTCAACAGAACTTTGGGACTGGTTAGCTAAAAAAGGTCTGCAACCCTAATAAAAAGCCGCTAATATTTTTAGCGGCTTTTTACAATTCTTCTCCTTCTAATATCCGTTTATACCAGCAGCGGCACTGAATGACATTCGAAGCGGACGCCCCACGTGACGAGTCGCCCGGGAACATCATCTCTTCCAACTCCCCGTTTCCGTTTTCAATCAGGAAAGGCTCGTCAAAAGCAACCGTTTGCCCACTCGCTTTCCGGTGCCCTGGGCGCGTCCGGTCTTGCCTTGCAGATTTCCAAGTCTTCCCGATTACTAAGCCGCTTTGCCGGTCTGAATCGTTCTGTCCGGTGCGGGCCGCTCCAATCATTTCAGTTCGAGCGATAACTTTAGCTCGGTACTTGCTGAATGATTGGCTTTCTTCCAGCGCTTTTGCTGCTTTATCAATGGTGTACTTGTCGTCCGCTACGGTGTCCCAGAGATCCATAATGACATCTTCGTCAGTTGCATCTTGAATGAACTCAGCGGAGCGGCGTGACCGGTCGCTGAGCGCTCTTAGCAACTTCTCATCCCGCGGATTGAACTCGACTGCAGTATCGAAGGTGAGCACGTTTGCCATCCCGCCTTCAGTAGCAGCGAGCTCGATCCAATCGCGGCCCAATTCATCCCACAGTGCCAATTGCTCGGAACTGTCATAAAGGATATTCGCCCGGACCCAATCGCCGAAAGCTTCAATAGCTTCCTGCTCAGAAGTCAGGGGCGTTCCAGCTGCTCGCATCCGTTCGATGTATGCCTTGCGTTGGAACTCCAAGAACCGCCCGAAGGCGTCTTCCGCTTGATCCGTCAGTTCTGCTACTTGCTCGGCCCAAGGCTCTTCTGTTTCGCTGATGAATGCCTCTGCGCCATCTTCAATATCATCTTCATCAGCTCGTGTCTTTCCCATCATTCGCGCTGCGCTTGTCGGCGGCCGGAACGAATTAAGAACCGGATTGCTCGCGGAAGGAGCGGGACCAACCGCATCATGGCCAACAACATCGTTTGCCGCTTCGTTATTATCAATCCATCCTTGATTTACCTGGTCTCTCTTCGTGGTCGTCCGGATCTGCTCGGCCTGCGCCTCTTGCATGGCATTTCTGACAGGCAATTCGTTGAACGTGACCCTTGCACGTCCCTGAAAGCCATTCACCTGCAGGTAAACGTTAAAAGACCGCTCCATTAGGCGTTTGATTGTTCGCTGGATGCTTTTCACACCCGCAACAAAGATTTGCCATTGGACGGTCCCATGAGTTTCTGTCGTGCCTTCATTGCGGCCAAGTAGAATCGGCAGCATCTTCAGAGCGGAAACGATTTGCTGATTGATGACCTCAATCACTCGAGTAGCATCCATCGATTTACTACCCGCTCCGCCTGTAGTCGTGATTTTTACAGAATCGGTATGAATAAAGTCAGCATCCGGCTCTAGCTCGTTGAAATGCTTCTCCATATCTGCGATAAAGCCCTGAACGAAATCTGATACCATCTGCGGATCATGCTTAATCTCGTCTGGTAAGGCGCCCATGATGCTCTCTTCCACAATGGAGATGTCAAAGCGCTCATAGCCTTGATGATGAATGACCCGCTGCAGGTCTTTGAGAACTTGCACCTGGAAGAAAACAATCTGCAGAATCGGCAGGAGCGGCGCTCGCCCGTGCGGATCTCCAACATCAGGATCCAGCGGATAATAAAAAACAGTCTCCGGATTCAATACTTTGAGTGATCCGTCAGACTGCCGCTGTACCATATTCATTTTCAGCTCTTTATCACGCATGAAGTCGATTGATGTCGCTTCTACAACATGGATGTCCACCACATCGTTCAGCTGCTCGTTCAGTTCGACTTCTGCAGCAAAGCCGCCGCTCGTGTAACCCGATAGCGTCCACACACCGACAAGCTGGTCCATGCCGCCTCCATAGAGAGGGCCGACCCGCTTCGCCAGGTCTTCGAGCTTCTCGGTCATTGAATCGTCCGGTGTTCCATCAGCCCGTACCGCCTCGACTTCGAAGCCGCTATTGACTAATCGAATCAAGTTCCAGATGGCCATGCTGGCATCCGGGTTCAAATCCCGAATCACTTTCAAGCTATCGATTACTTCTTTCGAGCTGTACGATTTTCGACTGAGCACCTTTTCATAAAGGCCCCACTGCTGCTCCCACTTAAATGCGGTTTGCTTTGTTTGCTTGGTGGTAGCCGCTGCCGCTCTTACATGCTTCCTCAAATTAGAATCTCTTTTGGCGTTTTTGATATTAAACCAATCATAGAGTCCCAATCACTCACCCCCTTCTTTTAACCCCGCCAATCATCGGCGGCGCTACATATTTCTTTTCAGCTGGCGGCTCATGCCAGCGGGACAATGCTTGCGTCATTCCATCGACGTCATCATCGTTCTTTCCATAAGGGAACGTACTGAATTCGCCAATATAGTCATGAATCCAAGGGGCAATCGAGCCGTCCGGCAAATATACATTGCCTGCTTCTACTTCTGGAGCGACCGCTTGAGCACGGACCACCTTACCGCCTTTCGGATTCACTGGAATAAGACCAGGTATTTCTTGAGTCAGCAATTCAATGACTGCGGTTCCGTTCGCCTTATCCTCAACTAGCTTTGCCCGAGCTTGAGGCCATTTAGCTGACATTGTTCGGATTGCCTGCATTGTTGCTTTCAGGCCCATTCGTTCTTTTACACGGTCCAACAAATACTTATCCGCTCCAATACGGCCCCATACTTGACCGGAAACAAAGTCGGATGTCTCAGCATCTTTGAACGTGCAATCCCATGATTGAATGATCTCATCGAAATGAGCGGGAGCCACTTTATAATGCTTCCACCAGTCTCGCTTAAAGATGGTACCGCCTGCCGGAGCGGGACGTTGTTGGAAGAGTGCGTTCCATGTTCGCGTTCCGACTTCCTTCTGTTTGTCTGCTGCCCACTTTTCGTCATATCCCAGTTCAGGACAAAGCGGCTCACCGATTTTCCGACCGAGTAAATCATCTTCGTCCTCAGCAATGGCCGGCATACGGATCCGCTCCCAATCGTGAGGAGAGCGCTCGAGTAAGCGGCCAATAATATCGTCCTCGTGCCACCGCGTCATAATGACAATGACTGAAGCATTGTTGTGCAAACGAGTTGAAAGCGTCGATTCCCATTCATCCCATACCGTGTCGCGAATCGTTTGCGAGTTTGCGGCCTGGGCGTTCTTGAATGGATCATCAATAATCAGCAGGTCTGCCCCTTGGCCGGTAATAGAGCCGCCGATACCCGTGGAGATCATGCCACCATCTTCAGCAGCTACATCCCAGTTACTCTGAGACGAATTGCTTTGCGATAACGAAACGCCAAAAAGCTCGGGACCGTACTCTTCCAGCTTTGACCGGTTGAGGCGCCCAAACTTCTTGGCTAATGTATCGGAATAGGAAGCGGCAATGACTCGCTTGTTCGGGTTCTTAGACAGGTAATAACTTGGGAAGCTCTCAGTCACCGTCATTGATTTACCATGCCGAGGAGGCATTTCGATAAACATATACTTCTGTTTGCCTTGAGCAATTGGCTCTAATCGATCAGCAATGTATTCGGTGTGCCGGAAATGTTTATAATTCCCGCGATGAACATGGACCACATAATCGCGATATGAGCGGCGAGCCAGTTCGCTCTGAGCTTCCCACGCCAGCTGCTTCCGCTGCTTATCCGTCAGTTTGAGCAAGTTTCCTCAACTCCTCGACAGACAGGCCGGTTAGATCTAGCTTGTTGTCCAAACCACCACTGTGGTTGATTTCCTGCTTATCCCTCCACTGATCAGGCATACGGTTCTTCAGCCAGAAGATTTGAGCCAGCGTTTCCGGTGATTTGTGTTTCGTCACACGTTTGCTGACCACTTCTTTTGTTTTCGGAATGGAGGCGATAAAGCTGAGGCGTTCTTCCCTGGAAGCATCCGGGTATTGCTCATCGAACTCGTCCAGTTTCGCATCAACCAGCTCGTCATGTTCTTCGCGGCCCATCTCCACAGTTACATAGGTCACTTCTTCGTAATCGTAGCCAGTGGCGTTCTTAATCATCGCGTTCTCTATAATTCGATCAACAACTTCTTTGCCTCTTTTTAAGGTGTCCGAAATGTCCGGGTACCGCTTCTTCCACTCATTCAGTGTGGACCGGCTAATTCCGATGTTATGAGCGATTTGTTCATCTGTCAGGCCGTCTCTAGCCCAACCACTCAGCAGTGCTAATCTCTCTTCAGTTACCCAATCAAGATACTTCCCTTTAGCCATCTTTCTATCACCCACTCTCGCGCTATTTGCTTTTTTAGACATAGAAAAAACGCCACCAATAATGGGGACGTCAATACCTTAAAATTTATCGAACGCTTCTAAAAGCGCCTGGTTTACTTTTACTCTCAACTTCTGGTCTTCAAGGTTCTGTTCGAAATCATCAATCATCCTAACCAGAGACTCTCTGTCTAGCTCCATTTCCTCTCTAACTTCAGGATCCAGATTTTGCTCTAGCGCTACGTCATACGCTTTTAACTGTACTTCGCGCATAACCACTTTGTTTTCTCCATTTTCATAAAAGCGCAATTCTTGAACGCTTTCATCATATTGCTTTTTTAAATTCTCATATACCCGTTCTTTATGATCAGCCATATTCATTATATTCACCCCCTCCACTAACAATTCATCAGAGAAGGAATAAAACCCTTTATATCCAATAAAAACCACTCGAAAATAACGGGGCTGTGGGAGGGACTATTCTCTCGAACGCATCCCCTCTTTTTTTCTCCCCTTCATTTATAGTGATATCGTACGGCAAACGTACGGCAAGGACTGTGCTAAATACTGACTCTGACAGCAATCTTCCGCTTTGCGCGTTCAATATAACTTTGAGCTGTTGATTTTCCAACCCCTAAACCTTTTGCTATTTTCGCTACACTGATCTGCCGGCCAATGTGCAGGATATAGCAATGCCGCTCCCGGAACGATAAAGAGGCGAAGATATCGGCCATGATGATTTTCTCTTCAGCAGACATATAGAGATGCTTAGGCCCTTCTTCAATCTGCTCGGTTATGTCCGGAATAAAGTCCATGCTCTGGAAGGATTGAGACTGATAGATTCCCTTTTTATCCGCGCCGCGGTAATTGTTCGGATCTCTTCCAGTTTCCAGCCACTGCAGCACAAAATCCATTTCATCAATCATGCTGTTGTATTGAGTTAAATCGAGTTTGTCCTGCGGATCCTCTTTGTTCAATTTCGCTCTTTTTTGAATCAGTTCGCCCCGGTGCTTTTTATACTGTAGTATCAGTTCATCCGCCCAAATCATCATCTTCACCCCTCCTATCGATTGCGTCTGATGGCCCCGCCTTTTGCTCGTCTGAATGTATCGCGATTACTCCCCATGATTTCCGCCCATTCTCGATCAGAGAGTTGTTCTTTAGACTTCTTGCTGACATTTGTATTCGATGGCGTTCCCGTGTCTCTGAGGCTCGCTGAAAGCCCTTTTTCTCTCAGTTGGTCTTGAATCGTTCGCATCGGCCTATCCCCCTTTTTGGCAAATAAAAAAGGACACAAATCAAGAGCTAGTACGCTCCTAATTTGTGTCCAGTCGGTTCTTCCGTAATGGACTGCTATATGAAGTTATGAATTTTCGGTAGTTGTCATTTTGTGCCCGTTTATGAGCCTAATTATACCATATATTGTGTTCAACGTTCCTATTTTTCTTAATTCTCTCCGATTTCCATTTCCCCTGCCAAACGGATTCGGTGAGACCTAACAACGTCGAGCACAATCCCCTCTTTCCAAATCACTTGATCTTGTCCTGATCGCATGGGGAGAAGCTTCGTGCAGTAGCCGTCCTTCACTACATATACCGCACTTTCCCGCAAGTCGATTTCTTCTGTCATGTCCTTATCTCTCTCGCTCACAAGCAACCCTCCTGATGCATGGAATCTATTTTATACCCAGATAAATGTTGCGACCGTGGCCAACATCGATGCGATGCACACTGCAGTTACCGAGCGCCGGAAATCTTTATCTTTCTCCGCGACCGCTCCCATGAAGCTGATGCACATAATTAAAATTAAGATAATTTTTAATGCAAGAATCATTTACTCACCCCTTCTGGATCCACTAAATCGCCAGTTTCCGCAAAATGCTGAAGTATTGGCAACAACTCCTTCACCTGATCCTGAGTAAGGTGCATTCGAGTACTCAGCAATACATCTTTAGGTATTTCATACGGAACCCACCCTGTCCCGCCTTGCGGTGTCTTAGATGCCATTATTTGTGGATTAGCATCTGCAATTCCAAACCATATTGCGTCTTCTGTAGCCAACGAAGATTTTTGAATCTCGCAAGCGTCTCCGTATCGGTCTTTAAATTCAATAATAGGAAATCCTCTGTTTGTGTATCCACCTGTGATTTTCATCTTAATCCCCCTCCAAGTATGTGATATGCACAACGACCCTCGGCGTCATGCTATAGAATTTTCGGACGTTCAGGCTGACTACTTGGCTGTCATCATGCCACATCACTTTATTCAGACCATCCTTGACGCCCTTGATGTAATTATCGACATCGGGCTTGGTGGTCGGCAGCAGGAGCCCCTTCTCAATCAACTCAAGCTTTGGTTTGGTTTGAAACTTCTTCGGTACCGAACGGTAAAAATCAACGTTAAAGTGAATCGGCCCCTCTATCAACTTCGCCGGCGCGTGCTGTGCAGCTACCAGCCGGACATAGCTTTTGAAGTCTCGGGATTTCGTGGGATCATATAAAACCGTTTTGCCGGTAAAAGACTTACCGGCTCTTGGTCTTCCCTGGGCGACTGGATCCCCAGGGATTTCAAATAATATTTTCATCGACGTTTCACCTTTTCCTGATAAGCTAGTTCTTCGTCAATCGTGATTTGAATCTTCAAGAACTCGGCATCTGCTTCTTCCTGCTTTTTCTTGCAGGTCGGCCCATAACCGGCCGCGATGCTCTTTTGAGTTTTCAGCTCTCGATTGCATCTTTTGCACCCCGACATAGGCTGCCACCTGCTTTCTGTTCCGAATTCAATTTTGCCTCCGAGATGGTTTTCTCAGCGTCTTTCAATAGTCTTTTGAGCTTGCTTTTGAACTCAGCGCCCACTACGTGAATCGGCATCGCCTTCGACCTCCATCCGCTCTTCCCAATCGGTATCTCTGATAGTGAAGAGTGTAATAAGTGCGGCGATTGCAATTGTTAGCTTGTATGCTGCCAAAATCATAAGTTCTTCCTCCACCTTTAGTTTTTTATATTCGGCCCATCTGACGTAGCCGGTGCGTCCGCTGCTCAACCGTGAGCTTATGCCGGTTCTTTTCCTTCTCAGTCGCCGCCACATCTTTCCGGTAGCAGACGCCGTCGATCAAGAGCAGTGTGGGCATTTCGTTTTTCACTTTCAGCACTTCCGCAGTGACCGCAATTTTAATCCCTGGCTTTACTTTCCAACCCATCAATAACCAGCCTCCTGTCGTTGCCAATTGATTTCGTGCTTGGCCATGTACGCATCTGATATTCGCTCCCAGTTGAAGCCGAGCAGATCGCCGAGCTCTAAGAATCGATAAAACGAAAAGTTCCAGCAATAGCTGCTCCATTCGATTTGCGGCACCTCTTCAAAGATGTCGAGCAAGCAATCCTCAACGTCCTCGCTCGCAAGCATCACAAATCCTTCCGGTAGTTCTGTCTTGCCGATTCTCAATCCGATTGCCAGGAAGAGATGAAGCACATCGCAATATTCCTCCAGGAGCGTTTCTTTCGCTTCCTGGTCAACGCTCCAGTATTTAAAGCCGCGCCAGTCATTGGCCGCCTCGGCTAATTCAACGATCAAGGCGAGAAGTTGCTTTTTCAGTCGATTCTCGCCTGGCCGTACCGGATGATTGCGCTCGATTTCTGCTTCCAGCTGCTGTTGCTTTTCGAAGAGTACGTGTAATTCCATCAGTCATCCCCCGCTTTAAAGAATGGCTTGAATGATTCGGCTGGGTAGATACCTTTGAAATCGCCTGACTCATACCAAAAGTCTGCGTCATTCAATCCTCTATAACCATCAGCAGGATGTGCGTCTCTCAACAAATATGATTCTCCCTCTTTATCGATAAACACATCGTTGTATTTAAAATCCCCAATCTTATCCCGCCCCAACTTATGCAGCCAGTAGATTTCTTCTTCGATGGCTTTTCTAAGCTGTTTGGTCCCCATAGTGTTCAGAGGATGGTTGAATGTACTGTCGAACATTACCGCTCTGTTCTCTCTATCGTGAGCGTGGACCGTTGCGATTCGTTTCCCATTGGCAAACAGTCCACCATTTTTATAAACCACCATGTCCCCAGGGAGATATGCCACATCTTCTATTTCATAACCGACATACAGAGCTTTCGCTAAAATCGGAAGTTCTAAATAATTCAAAGGCTGGCAATCAAAAAACCATGTTTCGTGATCTCTTGCTGCACGCTTTAATATCTGATCAGGTCGATCTTCTCGCAATGCAGCTTCCAGCGCGGCGGCTTGTTCCTTTGTCAAAACCGGTTTTTCAGTCATTGATTAGCCCCCTTCTTCTGCTCTTCTTGACGCAGCTGTTGAATTTCCATGCCTGCCACCATACCTGTGATCAGAGCGACCATCATGCCGCCGATTAGAATACCTACCATGCTAATTCCTCCTTTTAGTGGTACACCGTCAGGCTGAAGTGCGTATCGCCTTCAGCACTGAGGATGTTGAATGAACTGAATAAGGGATGCTGCAAGTGCGGTTTTTTTATAAAGCGGCCACCTGCATCCATCACCGATTTCTCGAATGCCGTGACGAACTCGTTCCGCTTTGCTTCCTCGTAAAAGAAACGGTTCAGTCGCGGGTGATGTAGTGGGTGTTGCTCTCTGTTGCGATGATCAACGAGCGTCACTTGGTACGGGTGGCCATTCGGTTGATCGTCACCCAAATCCGGAATGGTGATATGAACGGATTCTCGGAAATGGGCCGCTTCTTTTCTCACGGGCAAGGTCGTACGCCAGTGGGTTCCTTTTGGCAAATCTTCTTTATTGACTACCTGGACGCCTTCTTCGGTAACAAAGAAGTTTTTGTTTAATAACTTCTGGAATTTCTTCCAGCGGCGCTTCAGCTTCAAGTTGAGATAAGCTTCGTATAGAATCCACATGAAGTGTGGCCCCCTTTTTTATTGCGCTGTTTGGTCGAACGATTTACTTGATGATTTCCAGATATTCAGACGCAAAAGGGCTGTCGGTATCACATAACCATTCCCCATCAACGTATACAGCGTCGCAATCGTATTGGTTGTCGCCACTGATACTAAGGATTTCATCAACCTCAACAATTCTTTTTTTCCCTACTATTTTGAAAGACTTAATTACTTTAGCTTGCATATAATCTCTCCTTTTCCGTCAACTCCGCAATAACCAGCTCAGCGTCATGGCAGCGATCAATGCGATGCAAATCCAAATGACGTTAAGCATCGACCGTTACGCCGTTCTTTTCTTCCCAAAGCTCCTGCCGTGTCTTGTATCGGACCTGAGCAACGAACACATTGCCGTCAAAATCTTCTTCGCCACGTTCCTCAGCTGCATATTCGAGGAAAAGCTTTTGATCGCACCCTTTGCATTTGGTGTACTTGTTCGAAAGGTAAGTCCCGTGAGTACCGTTATATCCGCAGTCTGAGCAACGAATCAGGACTTGAACATTCTGTCTGTCATCGAATCCATCAGTACGCCCCTCACTTGATGGCATCTTCAAGTCTGGGTACTTATCAGCAATCGAGAAGCTCGAGCGCTCTGAGCCGATCAGCTCTACCGCACGCGGCCGACCTTTAGGCTCTTTTGGCTTTTCACATGGTTGCTTGCCGATGTCGAACTTGTATTCTGTCTGAGCTGCTTCAATTGCTGCTTCTGCTAATGATTTAGATTCTCGCACCGGTTCCGGAGTTGGAGCTGTAGCATTGGCCATCTTTGGGCTCTGAACTTTTATAGGCACGTTTTCTTTTGGTGGAGCCACCTCTTGTCCGCCAAAGAACCGTTGCATCAGATTAATCACTTCAGTGCCGTTTACAAACGCCTCATCGTTCGTCAACTGCAGTTTGTTTTCATCACGGCCATGCTCAGTGTGCTGTACCTTAGTAATCGTCAATTTAAAGCTCATTTAATTTCCCCCAGTCGATTTTTAGTTTTCTCGCTGCTGCATAACAACGCTGCGCAGATCGTAATAATCAAGTTGCTCAAGTGGCTGATTGTTCGGCCCGTTCGTAATGCCTGCGCTTTTCAGTTCGCGGATCCAGTTCAGCATGAATCTTTGTTTTTCAGTTAATGGCTGGTGAGTTGTTCGTCCCATCTTGTCCCATCCCCTTTCAAATTTTTAACATCCCGAAATGCTTAGCTCAGTGAGTTAAAAGAAAATATTGACAACTTATTTATAAAAAATTAAGTGTTCAGCAAATCAGGATTTTCGTAGATGTTGCCGATCACTTCGTACTGCTGCCGAACGCCTTTGTCATAACAGACAATCTGATATCCGTGCTCTTCCGTGTTGACAATAAAAGCAAATCGCATTGTATCAGCGAGGTAGACGACCTTGCCATTTCCTTTAAATCGGTATGCCCCTTGTTTCCAACCAAGATGAATCATTCCCTGGACTGGCACGATATCGCCTTCATAAAGCTCAACGTCATGCTTCACTTTAATTCCGGTGTACTGCATCAATTCATAGGATCCATGCTCGCCACTACCTTCGCCATTTTGCAGATTGTAATATTGAGCTTCTTGATTCGAATAGAATGTCATGGAGTCATGCCTGTTATCTCCGCATATATGCATCCTCTTCAAATCTTTGTCGTAAACTCGAAATTTAATCTTCCTCATGACCTGCTCCTCTCCGCGCTGCCAGCTTGGCTAGCAACTTCTGTTTTTCGGCTTCCAGGTGCTCATTGCTCGGCGGTACCGTCTCGCGCGCCGGTTCTTCCTCAGGCTTACCAAACCATTCAGGGAGGAGTTCCTCCCGCATTGGTTTGTTTCGGTAGCTCGGCCGCGGCTGATTGTTATTGCCCTGTTTAGCAGGAGCGTTGTTAAACTTATTCCGTTCGTAAGTTCGTACCTGATCAATTGTTTGGAGCTTGTTGCTCGCCCATTCTTTAAGCAGGTATTCTACGAACCTGAAAGTCTTTTTATTGCTATCTGCAGCAATCTTGATCGCCTCTTCGATAATTTCGTAAGATTCATCGAAGTCATCGAACCATTTGCCAAGGCTCTCCATTTGAATCGGACCTAAGCGACAAATATTCGCTTCAAAGGTTTGAAGAGCTTTTGCAAATCCATCTACCTGCGGAGCTGGTGCTGCTGTTGTAGATGTAGTAGATATAGATTCTTTAGTTCTTAAGTTCTTTAGTTCTTGTTCTTGTTGCGTGTTCGTTCTGGGTTCGTTCTGGGTTCGTTCTGTTAAAGGTTCGCTATCCGTTTCGTTAAGCGTTTCGCTATCACCGTCAAACCCTTGATACTCTTGGTATTTGCAGACTGTGAAGAGCGTTCCGTGTTCCGTTTCGCGAACCGACACCATTCCTTCTTCAACTAATTTCCTAACAGAACGTAAAACTGTGCTTTTTGCGACCTTTTTATAGCCTCGGCCTTCTTTATATTCCAAGTCTTCCGCAAGTTTCGAATAGGAACGGAGGTACTGACCTCGATTAATTTCTATGCCTCTCACTTTCACTCCATCCTTATGGGATGCCTTGAAGATCAGCAAAGAGAAAAGCCGAAAGGTTGTCACATCGTTCCAAATATCATGCTCTACGATTCTCCGGTGCATTTTTACCCAGCCTTGCATTCTCGTACCCCCTTCCCATCGAAATTTGTTTATGGAATGTAGATCATCTTGCCAGTGAGCTCTGCGACTTCTTTTCGGAATAATTCTTCGTTGCTGTTCGAGTCCGATAAATGGAGCAGCCAAATCTCCTCCAGTTGCTTCAGGTCGTTCGCTTTTAAGAATTCCTTCATGTTCTCCAGGGAGAAGTGAGAATGCATCAGACGCTTTCTGAGGACCTTTGGCGTGCGTCCCGATAGAATGTTTTCATCTAGTATCTTCTGCGAGTAGTTGCATTCCACCATCAGGTGAGTGAGCCCCTGGAACTTGTACTTGATGTAATAGGTGTCAGTGGCGAATAATAGCTTGTCTCCAGCTTCATTCACCAACAGGAAGCCAAAGGGTTCAGAGACGTCGTGCTGTACATCAAACGGCAAAACAGTCCATGTGCCGACAGTGAATTGCTTTTTGTTTTCGATTGCCTTCAGGCGATGATGCTGGATGCCTAGAGCTTCTTTGGTGCCTGGCGAGAGGTAACAGTCGATGCCGCTCTTTAAGACCTCCGGGAGACCGGCGCAGTGGTCCTTGTGCTCGTGAGTGATCAAGCAACCTTTGATGCTGCGAGTTTGAAAGTTCAATTTCCGTTGGATGTCTTTGAACCGGATGCCCGCTTCCAGAAGAAGGGGAGTGTGGCCATCAGTGATGTAATAGCAGTTCCCCTTCGATCCAGTCGCCAGTGTTTTGATCTCGATCATTAGAACGGTGCAGCATCGTCTTCAGCCGTAGCAGCGTCGACGAGCTCTGTTTCTTTCTCAGGTGGTGTTTCGCCTGTGGATTTATCTGCTTTCGGTTGTTCAATAGTCTTTGGTTGAATATCCAGCGATTCAGTGTTCGCATTTTGCTTAATTTCAAATTCTGGATTAATTTCTTTTCGTTCATTGTCATACTCATTTTCCGTGGTACGGTTAATTGCCCCAATGAACAAGTCACTGTCATCTGAAGTGTTGATGAATGCTTTTGCTGCTCGGTTGATTACAGTTCGCTTTGCCATTTCTTGTGGATATTTGTTTTGTACTGCTGCCATACTCGATTGAGACCAAGAAGTTTGTATTTCCGCAATCGTCATGACGGTCAGGAACTGTACTCCATCATCACGTTCGATGATGCAATAAGCACCTTCGATATCGTCTTTCTTGCCGGTAGCAGCCTTCCAATCAACTTCGTGTGATTTAAATGCCAATTGGCCACGCTCGTTATAGGCTACCTCGAACTTTTCACCTTTCCAGATAACGTTAGCCCAAATGTCTTTAACACCACGCATGCGCTTAATAACCGCTTGGGTACCGTGGTAAGACCGGATGAACTGCATCTTGTCACCGTAAACGATAAAGTACCCTTGATTCTTAGCGACGCTCAATGCTTGGATAGCCATATCTTGTAAGGAGAATGCGACACTCTCTTTGGTCGCGCTATCGATTAATGCAGTCTTCTTCTTGAAATCTACCTCTGTCAGCTTGAAATAAGCTGCTTGAACTGCGTTGACAATAGAGTAATTTTCCGGGATGTTGATTTGATTATTTTCAACCATGCTTTGAACCTTTTCGGCGACCCTTGTCACCATTGCATTCTGTTTGTTTGATTCAGCTGGCAGGTTGTTTGGATTTTGCTGAATTTGATTCGTCATATTAAATTGCCTCCTCTAATTTGTTGTTTTCGACGCGTAGTTTTTTGTCAGCTTCTGAAACGACCAGGCTGATCAACTGCGAGTCTGTGTCGATGAGCTTCGTTACGGCTTCGGCATTATCGATGAAAATCGGTGCCTTGATGCCATGGAACTCGGAAAGCGTGTTGATGATGTCCAGCCCGACATTGATGCGTGCCGCGTTGTTTAAGCCAGATCCGTAAGGTACGCCCTCAAACGTCGTCTCACAGACTTCCTGCAAACCGCCGTTGATTTGGTTTTCGAACAATTTGAAGCGAGCATACTTAAATTTCGAATTGATTTTGTCTTCCATGATTTTCACTTTCGCTCGAGTAAACTCATCGACCAGGAATAAGTGATGTTCTAGCTTTTCGAATTCAGCAGCGAGCGCTTCTTCTTGATCCATGTATTCTTGAATCCGCGCTTTGAGAGGTCCGACATTCGCGTAAACCGCAATTTCCTCGTTTACCGCATCACGCTTCACCTTCAACTGAGCAATCTCGGTCTGAATGTCTTCTGCTGCTTCGTCGGCCTTGTATTTCAGCTCGCCGATATCAGATCGGATATGAGCTGCCTCGTCTTGGAGCTCTGTGAACTTAGGAGACTTGGTAACATCCTGCACACTGCTTTCAGCGGTGGCGAAGTCGGCTTTGATTTTAGCAATTACCTTTTCTTTAGCATCAATCGCTGTCTCCAGTTCGTCCAGCTCGCTTTGGTGCCGGTTATTTTCTTCTTCAATTCGTTTCTTTTCAGCGGCTCCGCGGCCCCCGTCTTCCTGGAGCTTTTTCAACTCACCAGACTTTCGAAGGTTGAATTGAGCCAACGCTTTTTCTTCCGCCGCTTTTACTTGCTCTTCCGGAAGTTCTTGGCCACAGGTCGGGCAAGCACACTCGGCATTGTGATTAGGCTGCTGTTTGTTGATCTCCGACCATTTCGCTCTCAGTTCGATAAGGGAGTTTTCAATGCGTTCGATCCGCTCGACGTTGTAGCTAATGTCTCGAGTCTTTTCGTTTTTGCGGGATGTCATCAGCTGCAAGTTCGATTGTTCTTCCTGGAGCTTCGCTTTCAGGCGATACAACTCTTCTTTGGAATCGTTCTCGAACTCACGCTTAAAGTTGCTGATTTCCATTTCTACTTTCTGCAGTTCCCCTTCTTTCGTGAGGACTGCATTCCCGTTCTTAATGGAACTGATTTGTCCCTGAAGCTCTTCGATTTGCTGATCGAGCTCATTAGCCTTTGCTTTCAATGCCGGCAAGTCCGCTTCTCCTTCCGGAATAGACAATTCAAGCTCGTTCACACGAATCGGAATGCGGTCCAACTCTTCGTTGATCTTTTTCCGTTGAGAGCTGATGGTCTTTTTGAAGTCCTCTAAGTTCTTGCCTTTAAGGATTAACTTCAAGCCTTTCATATCGTCCTGCGACTGGAAGACTTCATCGTCCTCAATCTCACCTGAAATGCTTAAAACAATTTTGCGGCGATCCTGCCATTTCACTTGTTCATTAAAGTAAGAAGGCGATGTAAGGAGCTTGAAGATTTCTTCTTCCACGATGGTTTCAATCCGCTTATTGAATTCACTCTTTTTCAGCGGCGTTTCATCTATGAAGTAATTGGTTTCATGACCCGTAAACTCTGATGCACTGGATCCGCGCTTCTGTGTCCATTTTTCTCGGAAGACTTTGCGAAGGACCATCGGCTGGTTGTCCACACTTAATCCACACTCTACTTCGTGGTCCAGCATGTGTTTTTCTTTGCCTTGCTCTAACGTTTTGATGCCGAAGTCTTTTTTGTTTTGGCTGTCCTTATCGAACAGGAGCCAAAGGAAGGCGTCGAACAAGGTCGTCTTTCCAGTTGCGTTATCGCCATAAACTCGGACATCTTCACCGTTTACCGGTAAATCGAAATATTTTACGCCTTTGAAATTGGTGAGCTTCAGATAATTGACTCTGATTTCTTTCATGACCATTCCTCCTGATTTGTGCTACAATAAGCACATAATATTTAGCTTTGCACCGTCTACCCACGCCAATGGGACGGTAAGTCGTGAGCCGGTTGCTTCTGCAGCCGGCTTATTCTATTGCCCGGCAGATTTGAAGGTTCGCGACTTCCAGTAAGTAGTCGTCCATGTTGTCTTCCAAAATCACTCTGCCTGCTTGATCCGTGAACCACTTATCGCCAACTCGAATCTCTGACCCGAAGTGATCTTCAATCGGGAAATCAGCTACCGCTTTCTCCGCCCGTCTTTCGACGATCTCCTGGCATTTGATTTCGCCGCTGAGCCATTCGCGATCAACCGGACCGTGCCAGCAAACTTGCGTGATGATGTTTTCTAGGATGCGCTCATGAGCACTGCTTGGAAGCTTGCGCAACCGATTACTCAGTTCTTGGTTGTCTTGAAATTCGATTAGTTCTTCAATTTTTTTGGCCATTCTAATTCCTCCTTCATAATTTCACTGCAATGCCTTCTTTGTGGAAGGTCACCGTATAGTGATAGTCGATGCGCAACAGCGTGACGATTAAAACAGCATCGCGAGTTGAGCCGAGTTTTTCGTTCAAAATAAACGCGAACTTTGCGCCTCCATTTGTTGCGAGTTGAATACTTTTAACGATTTCCTGCATCTTCTGGGAGCTTTTGAATGTTGCAAGCTGTGCAGCTGCAAGCCCTTCTGCTGTCATTTCCTTACCGCCTTTCAGATTCAACTTTCTTCAATAGCGCTTTATGATCGGCAATTAGCGCCTTGAGGTTTTTCCGAGAAACAGTAACTACTGGATTGTAGTCTGCAGTTTCTTCGATTTCTTCTTTCAGAAGACGAACAAGCTCTTTTGACATCTGTGCTCACCTACTTTCTGATGGTTGAATCCCATCAATCAGACCAGGAACGGAAACGGGGGAACATTCCTGGGCTGATTGACGAGAGCCAAAGCTCTCGGTATAATCGAAATAACCTTTTGTAGTTTTCTTGGCGGCTGAGCTCTAACTCAGTCGTCATTTTTTTGTGCATTTATAGAACCGAACTGCGTTCCAACTAAGAAGCAAAGAAATCCCACAAGACCAGTAGCGATGAGCGTGTGTAATGCTTCGCCAGTTTGAATCATTGCACATATCCTTTTGCTCGCATTTGAGTATGATGCTTTTGCCATACACCGTTGTAACTGATATTCGCTTCCTCGCAGACGATTGCAGTCAAGTGCTCTAGTGCTGTAATGGCTTCTGCCGTTTCCTCTAAAAGCTTTTCTACCTGCGGTAATTGCCATGAGGATAAGATTGTAAATGGCTGAGCAAAACTGAATGCTTTAATCGCTTCGGAGACTTCTTTGATTTCTTCAAGCGTCTTCTCCTTTACTGCCGAACGATGTAAATCTACATTGGGACCATCCAACCAGATAGGCCCTGTTTTCGTATACTGGCTTCGAACAGCGAGAGCAAAGCGTGGATTGTCGTGCTTGGCCATTAGGTTTCGTGCGATGTCTTGGGGCAACCGGACATGGCCGTTCTCGTATTTAGATATAGACTCTCTGGAAACGTTGAGCTCCATGGCCAGCTGTTCTTGAGTCTGGCCATTTCTCATTTCTTTAAACGAATCGGTTAATCTTGATTTCTTCATAGTTTTTCTTCCTTTCTTTCGATAGATTCACATTACTTGTACAAGATGTCTTCTTGTTTACCAGCAGTTACGTGCAGCTTGTCTATACTTAAATTACAGACAAGCTGTGATGCCTCTTATGGAGGGCCGGCGTATTGGCTTCAACCCATTTGAACAGCTCGTCTGTATTGATTTTGACGCCGAACTCTCTGCAAACTGGAAAGTCTGTCCTGCCCATCAGCTCACTCATCTTAGTTTCGCTGACCCTCAGCAGAATCTTCGCCTCCTCGCGAGTTAGAAACCGCGGCAGCTCTTCCCTTGGAGCCAACTGTTTCACAGCTGCATGCACTTCTGAACGAATTTCTTCTCGAAAGACTTGCCGTAAATCCTCAACAGTTAATGTAACGATCATGTTTGTATCCACGGTTACCACTCCTCCCGGGCGCCTCTAGGCCCTTTTTTTATGAAACCTTTCTTGGAAGCCAACCATCGATATAACGAATAGCGATTTGTAGATCTTTACGCTTTATGTCCTTGTACGAGGCGACCGCGAAGCGATCTTTTATTTCGCGATATAGTTCACTGAATAGCTTTCGTTTGTCGATAGGGTCTGTTTCCAGCTCGTAGACTTTGATGGCCACCGCTTTTTGCAATCGTCTTTGTTCACCGTAATCCAACGTCACTTGGTTTTCGGCGATATCCCGAACTTCTGCGATCTCTTGCTTCACCAGCCCAATTTGATCGTGTGCTTCTAGCGTCAGTTTCAGCGAAGCTCTTAATTGCTCGCTCTCGGAAAGCAATTTAGGTTGTTGCATCGATTTTTCCATTTTTTCAAATCGCGTGACATATTCTGCAGTGAATAGAACCCCACGCTCGCCGGTCATTTTATTGGCGACCATATCGCATCCCTTTTTGGTAAGTAAGAAACAAGGGCGCTGCTCCTTTTTGGCATCTTCATAGTAGTGAGGAACAAAGAAATCTAACGAGCGCAATTTTGCGCCGGTTAAAATACTTGAATACTGTCTGATCGACCGCATCAATTCTTTGTGTTCTTTGCCGGTCATTGCTGCGACATCTCTGCTGTCAGTTACTAATTGTCCATCTTTGGAAACAACTTTCAGATTATTCATCATCCCGCCTCTTTTCATTGTTTAATATTTCCTCAGGAGCACGGCCTCGCTCTCAGAGCAAGACTTCTACGGTCCCCCTTTCTTATACTACAACTCGCTTTTCACTACGCGATTCGTGTACTTCTTTTTCAAAAAAAATAGTCCATTGAAACTCGAGAGACTGTGCGATTTTTTTTGCGACTATAACGCTAGGGGATCGCTCTCCTTGTTCAATCATTGCGTAAGTAGTACGTGCAATCCCTGCCTTCTCTGCTACCTCTTCTTGAGTAAATCCTAAGTTAATGCGCTGATCTTTTAGCCATTTCCTCACTACGAACACCCCCTTAATTACACGATTCGTGTACTTATTGTTTTTAATTTACTACACATTTTGAGACATGTCAATAAATAACTACGCATTTTGTGTAATAAGTATATTTACACGCTTTGTGTATATATAATTACATTAATGGAGGTGACTACTTTGCTTAGTCAGCGAATGAAGAATCTGCGCAGCAAAAGTAAAATGACCCAGTCAGAATTAGCAAAAATACTTGGAGTTGCAAGAACGACATATGCTATGTATGAACAAGGCCAGAGAGAACCTGATTATGTAACACTGCAAAAGATCGCAGACTATTTCGATGTAAGTGTAGACTACCTTTTAGGTCGAGAAGAAAAGAAAAGTCCCTCCTGGAACCATAACCCAGAGTTCGAAGAATTTTTAAATGATCCGAAAATATCTAAATTATATAGTGAGTACAAAGAGAGTTCAGAAGAGCGCCGAGAAGCATTATTTGCTGCCTGGGAATACCTGAAGTCACTGGATAAAAAGTGATTTTACAAAAATCTCAGATAGTAAAATACTAAACTTTTTTCGTGTAAACTTTTAATCAAAAATATCTTTATAAAGGGGATGTTTGTATGGGTTTCTTTAAGAAGAAAGAAGTTAGTGCCGAAGAGCAAGAAAAGCGTGATGCGGAGAAAGCCGAGAAAGAACGGCTCAGACTAATAAAAAAAGAAGAACGTGACAAACAAAATGCGATTGATAGCGCTGCGAGAGCCGAGAAAAAAGAAGCTAAAAAAGCTGCTGAAAAAGCGCACTTAGAGCGTTTCTTCGGAACAAACCCTAGCTTTGACGACACTATGAATATTGGCATCTATAATTGGGCTATAGAACGGGTACGTGATAACTTACTTGAAGAAAACGAGACAGTTCTAGCTACAGTTCCAGCAGAATACGATAAGTCGGACAAAAAAGAAGTGAAAGGTGTTCTCGTCGCAACTGACCAAAAGTTAGTTTTTTCGTCTAATGTAATGACTAAAGAATATTTGGAAGTTATGGATTACTCGAGTATGTCAGGTATTTCTTTAGAGAATGATGGTTTCCTTAAAAAGGAACTACATATCGTATCCGGTAAAGAAAAGCGTGTGTTTGATGACATTAAAGATGATAAACAGCTCCAAAAACTTTTGACCGGTGTAAGAAAGCATATTTCTCTTGCAAGGTCGGGAAGTAGTTCACAAGTGGTAGCTGCTGCACCTCAGCCCGATAAATTTGATCAACTTGAAAAGATCGCAAAACTTAAAGAAATCGGTGCTCTAACTGAAGAAGAGTTCCAATCTGAAAAGGCCAAAATCTTGGCAGAATAAAATATATACTTCCCCTGCTCTCCAAATGCAGGGTTTTTTTCGAATAAATTAATATATTATTTATATTAATTTATTAATCGATAGGGGAACACTTGTTTTATTAGAAAAATACTATAATCTTAAAGGTGATGAATTCAGTTGGCAAACAGGAAATTTTTTATTGCAAAAGTTAATATTCACGGAAATATTTTTAGTCAAAATTTGGACGAGCTTATTAAAGTACATATTCCCCGCGTTATTTTGAACCCTGAAGAAATAAAAATAAATACTTGGAATTGGTCTTTTACAGATGTAGCTAATTATGTAATTAATGACAAGAATTTAATCATAGGAAATGTAACTAAATCTAAGTTTAAAAAACAAAAATTTAAAGATGGTGGAAAAACTTTCTTATCCGTATCTGAAAATGAGCTTGCTGAAACAGCCTTCTTCGTTTATGACCCTGAAAATGAACTTCTAGTACATCAATCAAACACTTCTATATCTGCACCAGAATTCCGAAATTTTTTCACCAGGCTATTAAGTAGAGACACATACGTGGGAGAAGTAATTATTAATCCGATTCCTATTCCTTATAAAATCAAAGACGAGCTTAAAAGTTATGACAAAATTACAAGAATCGCTTTTCACTTAATTCACCCTAACCCAGGAAAAAAAGAGTTCAATTTATATAACCAGATTATCGATGGCGTTCAATTGAAAGAGCTAGACATAGATATGAAAAATAAAGATGGAATTGACATTTATGAAGACGAAAGTACTGAACAGTCAAATTTGAATGAAGTTATCGAGGATGGAATAAATTTAGTTGAAAAAGGTTATGGAGATATTGATATTAACGGTTACAATGAAACTACAATTCAAGGAAAAAGAAAGCCAAAGAAAGTCAAAAACATCAGAAAATTCAAATCGTCCAGTTCAGTTAGATCTATAGTTGTTGTTGATTTAGATTTAGATAAAACCGTAGATAAGATTTTCAATTTTATGAAAGATGTTTTGTCGAAAAAAGTATAATCGAGGTGAAAAATGGATTCAAACAAGAAAGTTTCATATAAACTTGGTTATGAAGAAACAACCTTTATCGGTCTTTTAAAAATAAGTGGTTTCAAATCTATTTTCAATTTTTCAATGTTATATTCTCTTTTATTGACTGCGGCTCTAGGTACTTTAATATTTCAAAAAAATTATTTATTTGTTTATAAATTGGCTGAAAATTTATCACCCATATTGCTTGGCGCCGCAGCTACTATTTTCGGTATAGTACTAGCGGCTTTGGCAGTAAGTATAAGTCTTTTTCATCCTTCCGTACTTTATTCTTTGTTAGAAGTAAAGTTACTTCATAAGTATTTGTTTCCATTTTGGAAAGCTGTTTCAATGTGGGGAATAAACATTTTATTGAATTTACTTCTCATCATTATAGTTATTGCAGAATTGAAATTGAAATACTCAATTGAGGTACTTTTTACATTAAACTTTTTTCTTTTTACATATTCAACACTTTATACAGTTAGATTGACTGGAGAAATAATAAGATTAACATTGCAAAGAGCCCAATTGAAATTACAGTAATTACTAGCATTTATAAATTTCACTAAATCCTTGCTTTTCAAAAGCAAGGATTTCTTATATACTAAAATAGAACAAATGTTCTATAAAGGAAGTGCCTCCATGAATCTATATAATCACTTGGAAGAATACATAAATAAACTATTGAATCGTATTGACGTACATTCGCCTCATCAACTAAATATTACTGTTATCTCTGCACGTCTTGGCCTGTCTGTTCATTACCTCCCAATCGATTCAATGTACCTAGCTGGCCATATTTTCTTAGACAGCAGAAAAACAGATGTTCAGCAGTGGCAAGACTTTGCGCATGAGCTGCCGCATTCCTGCTGGCACGAAGGAGACCAGGCGCTCATATCCGTGATGATGCGTGAATATCAAGAATGGAAAGCAGATAACTTCGCACGTAACCTTTGCATTCCTACTTTTATGATTGAAAACATGAAATTACCTTCGTACGAAAAAGAAGCTATCTGGATGTTACAAGAAACGTTTGGAGTAGAAAAAGAATTTGCAGCTATCCGCCTCCAGCAGTACTTGCAAAACTTAATGTACCGCTAAGGTATACGATGACAAAAAAGAATACCATAACAAGTTTCAGGGACAGCCTTTATGACCATTCCCTTCTCTGGCATGATGGTATGTTGATATGAAGGGGGAGTTCTATGTATTTCCGTGAGTTAGTGAAGGGTAAAAAGTGGGTGTGTGTCGCTGAAGGACCGCGTGATCCGCGTTCGGGAAAACGGAAACAAATTTCTCGACGAGGAAAAACAAAGGGCGAAGCCAAAACCAAAGTCGAGCAAGCGATCCGAGAAGCACAGCAACTGTTGGATTATGATGCGAAAATACTTTTCAGTCAGTTTGCTGTTGATTGGTACCAGCATTATCGTAACCGAGGGAATAAAGAAAATACCAATATGACTCGTGAATTTGGTATGCGATGGCTAAATGAGTACTTCGGTAATATACCGCTGCAGAGCATTACACCAAAGTTGTATCAAGCTATGCTTGATGACTTATTTAAGGAGGGTAAATCGAGAAGTTCACTGACAATCATTCATACCACAGGTCGCTCTATTTTTGAGCATGCTGCGAGCCATCATCTTATCAATAAAAGCCCGGCAGCCGCCGCGCGTATTCCGCGAAAGAAAGTGACCGTTGAAGATCTCGAAAATACCAAAGTCGAAGAACTATTTCTGGAACGCTATGAACTGGCTGAGTTTCTAGAAAAGACGGACGATTATAGTAATTATGTCTATGCAGTCCTAATATACGTTCTAGCTTTTTCTGGTATGCGGCCAGGTGAAGCTGTAGCGCTTCAAGAAACGGACGTGTATCGCCAGTACAACCAAATATGGGTTTCAAAAACATTGTTTCGGCGCGAACGACAAAAAGCTATTTACGAACTGACCCCTCCTAAAACGGATACTAGCATCCGAAAAGTGGATATGGATCCGACCATCATTTCGATGATCGATAGTTTGCTGGAATACAAGAAACGGCACGGCTTTAAAAAGAGCCCCTTCCTTTTCACCACGCCTGATGGATTTCCTCTTAGTGTGGATCAGACCCGGCAAGTAATCACTCGTATCGGTAAGAAGACAACTATCCAGAAGCATTTGTTCACTTACATCCTGCGCCATACGCATATTAGTATATTGGCCGGAGCTGGTGAAGGGTTGCCTGAAATCATGAAGCGTGTAGGTCATAAGAATTCAGAAACCACCACGCAAATATATATGCACGTTACAAAGGAAATGCGAGAACGAACGGTTTCGCGTTTGGCTGCGGAGTTTAATCAATTAATGGATATTAAAGAGGAACTGAAGAGAAAATAGAGGAAAAAAGAAAAAATGTTAGCAGAATGTGATTTTTCTCATTCTCGCTAACATTTTTTATTGGTTAAACGTTGATATGACAGGGTTTCAAAGAGGATAGAACTCATATATTCATCGTATGCGTTCATGCTATCGCCTACTTTCATATATTAGTATTTTCGCTTATTTTAAAGGAATTACTCACTGTTTACTATAACGCAGTTTCATTGATTTTCATATCTTACCGTTTAAAATGTGATTGTTTTTTAGAACTTATTTTCTTCTATTCAAAGTCCAGGGCTGTTCAAATCAGCTCACCAATTTCGATGTCGAGCAAATTATCTTCGTCTTCTGCAATGAACGGCATCCGAATCCGCTCCCAATCGTGTGGAGAACGTTCAAACATGAAGCCAGTAATGCCGTCTTCCTGCTAGCGAGGCATAAAGATGAACGATGCACCCACTTGTAATCGAGTGAGCGGTGTGAATTCCCATTCATCCCAAATCATATCGTGAATAGCTTGCGAGTTTTCTGCCTGGGCATTCTTGAATGGATCATCAATAATCAGTCAGCACCTCGTCCAGTAATAGAGCCACAATTATTACCCTCAGAGATCATTCTGCCATCATTACCGGCCACATCTCAGCTGTCCTGAAAGGAGTAATCTGTCACAACTTCATGTCAAAAAGCTCTGGACCATAATCTTCTAGCTTCATTCAGTCAATTGGCTAAACCTTCTCACCAGTCCATCTGAATAAGAAGCCACAATGACTCGCTAATCTGGATTCTTTCCTAAATGTATTACCTTATAAAACTCTCTAAAACAATCAAATTTCCGCCAGACTGTGGCGGAATTTCGATGAGCTTGTACCTCTGCTTATTACGATTAATTCGATTAGAGCCTGTTAGGAAGGTACTGAATATGTCTTAAATATATTAAATTATCTCAATGAACATGGACCACATAATCACGATAAGAGCGGTAAGCCAGTCCGCTCTGTGCTTCGCATGCCAGCTACTTTCTCTGCTTACCGGTCAGTTTGAGCAAGTTTCCTCAACTCCTCGACTGGCACGCTCGAGAGGTCCAACTTGTTTTCTAAATCCTGACTATGGTTGATTTTCTGTTTATCCCTCCACTAAATAGGCATGCCGTTCTTCAGCCAGAAGATTTGAGCCAGTTTTACCGGTAATTTATGTTTCGTCACACGTTTGTCGACCTCCTCTATTGTTTTAGGAATAGAGGCGATAAAGCGGAGGTGTTCTTCGCGACCCGTTCCCACGGTTACATAAGTCACTTCTTCGTATTCGTAACCAGTTACGTTCTTCATCATTGCATTTTCTACAATTCAATCAACCCCCTCTTTGCCTCTTTTTAAGGTTTCCGAAATGTCTAGGTACCGCTTCATCCACTCGTTCAGTGCGGACCGGCCAATTCCGATATTGTGAGCTATCTGTTCATCCTTTAAGCCATCTCTAAGCCATCCACTTATTAGCGCCACCCCTATTCAGTTACCCATTCAAGTTACTTTCCTTTAACCATCTTTCTATCCCCAACTCTTGCGCTATTCGCTTTTGTAGACATAACAAAAAGCACCCCGAAGGATGCTCGAATTAATCATATTGTCCCTAATCCAACTAATATAAATAAGATTATGCTTGCTGGTATAGTGATTATTACTAATCCGGAAATCAACTGCTTTAATACACCCGGTCACATGACAGTAATAAAAACCGCCATTACCATCATAAATATAAACCAAATTATCACTGGTATTGCAAATGGTTTTATAACTTCCCATAAATATGGTAAATCGAACAATTACCTCTCTACCATTCTTCACTCCTCCTCAAAATTTTTATCGGCAGAAACATTCAATTTATTAATAGACATAGAAAACAGCACCTCCGAAGAGCTGCTGTTTTTTAGTGTTTCCCCATATATTTTTTACACTCTTCAATCATTTCGGACAATGAATAATCACCATCAGACGATATTTCCATCCAAGGTATAACTACTCCTCTTTTAGCTTCAATAGCTCTGCCTTTAAATGTATCTTCTGTTTCACCCTTATAGACAGCGATAGAGATATCCCAATTCCAAATATCGGTCCAGGTACCTCCGTTAAACGGTTTTGTTTTTTCAATCTCCACCAACTTGGTAGTTGTGTCATGAAAAATTTTATGTTCCACTTTTTCACCTCCTCTGAAACAAATTTCTATAGTGAAGAGGTCAAATCCTTTATATCCAATAAAAACTACTCGAAAATAATGGGGCTATTAGGAGGGCCTATTCTCTCGAATGCATTCCCTCTCTTTTCTCCCCTTCATTAAGGAGCCAAGTATTTTTTTCATTACAAGAACTGAACGAAGCCGTTCGGCTTAAATTGGATGAATTCAATCAAAAAGAATTTCAAAAGAAAAAGGGAAGCCGGCTCTCTGCCTTCTTGGAAGAGGAGAAGTTTGCGCTTCTGCCCCTGCCTGCTTCCCGATACGAAATGGCTCACTGGAAGAAAGCCACCGTACAACCAGATTATCATATCGTAGAAGATAAAATGTATTATTCCGTGCCTTATGAATACATTAAGCATGTGGTGGAAATCCGTATCACCCGAACGATGATGGAAGTATTCTTCAACAACTTCCGGATTGCCTCCCACAAGCGATTGTTTGGAAAGGATGGGCAAACGTCTACGATGTTCGAACATCTGCCCGCTAAGCATCAGCAATTTCTTCTGTTTACGCCAAAGCATTTTATTGAATGGGGAGAGTCCGTCGGACCCTCTACGGAAAAAGCAGTCCGCACGATTTTAGCCAATGGCACCAATGAAAAGCAGGCATTAAAACTGTGCCAAGGGCTGTCTAAACTCGTTGCGCAGTATAGCGAACGTGAACTCGAAGTGGCTTGCGAAAAGTCACTAACCTTCTCTCCAAGGGTGAGCTTGAATACGATCAAAACGATTCTAAAAACAGAGCGTGAAGTCAA
>NZ_JAPEHT010000029.1 GCF_028823615.1 Planococcus sp. A6 | reverse complement strand
CCTATTTTGTTTAATTTTTTTGTTCCTGCTGTTCTTGCGGCGCTGGATTTCGCTGGAGCCAATCGGTAGCGAACTCCACAAGGGGCCGCATCTCAGTGAGCTGGGTTTCGGCCTGTCCGAGAACGCCTTCAGTGATAGTTCCAGGGAAGTCTTTGGCGATGTCTGGGAAGCGGTCTGAATCCATATCGACGCAATCATATGTGGCCCATTGCCGCTCTCCGTTGATGTACATTGCTGCGCCCTGGGGGGAAGTCGAACGTTCCGGCTGCAGGAATTCTGCGTAATGAAGCGCAGTGCACGAATCGAATCCGGTCCCGATGAGCAGGATCTTCACTTGATGCACCATCATTTTTCCTAGAGGCGAGGCTGGGCCGAACGAATCTTCCAGCGGCTGTTCAGCCATCCACTCAGCAGCAAGACGCCCCCAGGCGATGAATGAATGAGTCGGATGGGGACTTCGGATTGTCGCCGGATGGCGGTGCAGGCATTCCGGTATTTTCCCCATTCCGCGCATATTCGTCAGATCGGGATCATAAGCTGGCATTTGGTCGCGTGTCGGCTGATGCCAATTCTCAGGAATCGGTGGAGCCATCCAATAGACAGGATCGGAATTATCGGCAGACTGGGAAGGCATGACGAGAGTGCCTTCAGGAGTGATGACTTCCATCAAGGCTTCGACGACTGCTTGCGCGCCTCCGGCAATCCAGCCCATCGACTTCAGTGAGGAATGGACCATTAGGTGATCGCCCGCAGCAATCCCGAGTTGCTGCAATTGCCGCTTCAGCGAATCCTTTGATTGAAAATCGGGTGTGTTAAGAATTTGAAAAAGATCAGACATGGACTTGATTCCCCCTTTTTTCCACTTTACCATAAGGAGGAATTTCGGTTTTTATTTTCAGTAGAATAAATTATCGGGGATTGAAAAATTTCTGCAGCGGGAATAGCCTTAAGGAAGAAAGAGGAGGAGAATACATGGAAGCGAAACCTATGCGCGAATCACGGACGATACAGACAAAGCTGGTGCTTCCGCCTGACACCAATCACATGGAATCGATTTTTGGCGGGAAAGTGCTTGCCTATATCGATGAAATTGCCGGCATCTCGGCCATGAAACATGCGAGCCGACATATCGTCGTGACGGCATCGATCGACTCGGTGGATTTCCTGTCGTCTGCAAAAGTCGGCGACGTCCTGGAATTGGAAGCGAATGTCACATCAACCGGAAGAACTTCGATGGAAGTATATGTGCGCGTCAAATCGAAGAATCTGGAAACCGGGGAAGAACGCTTGACGACCGAATCGTTTTTGACGCTAGTCGCAATCGGTGAGAATGGTAAGCCAACACCGGTACCGCCCGTCTATCCTGAAACAGAAGGCGAGAAGTTGTTTTTCGAATCAGCGCCTGCGCGACGGGAACACCGGAAACAACGTGCGAAGACACCCAGATAAAAAAAGGATCCTATAAGGGATCCTTTTTTGTGTTCTCTTTAACATTGGCAAGCGCGCTGCCTGCTTGATTGGTGATGACCGACATGCTGCCGTCGGTCTCGAGAATGACAGCTTTAACATTCTGCAAGTCGCCTTCGCCTGAATTGCGCACCGCCTGCATGATTTCAATATCCTTAACTCGTTCCTTGCGCATGGCTTGTTTTAGAAATTCACCTTCCAAAAACAAAAGGCGCGGTTCGGATTTGATCAAATCGTTAAACCACGATAAGCGGACAGCTGTAAACGTCAATAAATACTGCAACCCGATCAGGACGGCAAATGCAGTCAAGCCTTCCCATAAGCTGATTTGACTGTTCAGCAAAATCGTCGCCAAAGTGGAACCGAGAGCAACAGTTACGACCAAATCAAACGCATTGAGTTTCGTCAAAGTACGCTTGCCTGAAGTTCTTAAAAAAATCAATAGCCCAATATACGCCAGAACACCTACCGTGACAATACGGATAAAACTATCCCAAGTGATTTCAAACATTCAGCTCTTCCTCCTTTTGAAATATGAAAAGATAAGATGTACTTATCAACATGTGGATAAGTCCATTATTCATGAAAATCGACTGTAAATTTCGACATTTACCCACATAACTCACGGTTTTTTAATAAATATTGTGCATAACTGCTGTTTTTTCGCATATATTAAGGGGTTTCCCTACAAGCAAGTCAGTGAAACGGTATTTTGTGGATAGCTTTGGCATAGGAAAGAAAAAATCAGCAGGCATGAAACACACTCTGTCACGAAGCGGTGCGTTTTTTCTGTTCAAACCAGCTTATTTCGGGAATAGGGGGAGTAAGAGTTAGGAGGAGAGGTGAAAAAATGGAAGCTGTCCGCAATATTTTCCGCTTTTTGGGCATGGGAGTATTTTTCCTGAGCATTGCCCTGTTTCTTGTGACGGTGTTGAACAATTGGCTTGGTTTTGCATCGGCCACTTGGCTGAGCGGACCGTTTTGGCGCGTGTACTTGTTTTTCGCAGTTTCCGGAATTTTATTGTACATCCTGATTACATTCAGGCGAAAAAAAGACGAATAAAAAAGCACCGGAGGCATTCCGGTGCTTTTCTTAATTATTTTTTAGCAAGCAATTCTTCGAAATATGAACCGAATTCTTTAGAGCGTTTCAAGATCGTGCTGGACGAAACGCCGAATTTTTCACTCAAGTCTTTTGCAGAAAGCATCGGTCCTTGAATGAGTTCATGGTCCTGCAGGAAACGCCAGTAGCCGGCAACGAGTGCTTCCGGTTTCTGGACGTTCGGCTGCTGGCTGACCAGGTAGCTGTTGAGGATGCTTGTCACATTGGTCACGGTTTCTTCATCGAAGTCCGCTTCGTCAATGTGCTTTTTCAATTCGTCCATGACAGATTGGTGCTCCGGAGAAAGCTCGATGCTTTCCTCAACAGCGCCTGTCGAGTATTGGACGATATGTTCGACCACTTCGAGATAATGCTCGCGAAGATAGTCTTCGTTCGCGGAAGCGCCTTTTTCTTCAATGCGCTTTTGCAGCTGCTCAAAGAATGGGGCGAATTTGCCGACGATCGTCAAATAGCCGTTCAAGAACAGGATGCCTTGTTCGCCTGCTCGCGCATCCGGCAGAAGAATCGCAAGAAGTCCTTGATCTTCTTCCATATCCGTTGGCGGCTGGTCTGCCATGACGTAAGTTTCGCCGGTAAAGGCGTCTTTCAATTCCGCTTTTTCTGTATCCCCTGAGACCAATTGGCCGAGGAATACACGGAAGTTGGACCATTGTTCCAACACTTCTTGCGTTGTTGGGCGCTGCGTCTGTTCGATCTGCTTAGACAGGAAGTTTTCCCATAGTTCCGGTTTCTGCATGAACAGGAAGTTTTCGATAACGAATGCTTGTGCATCGTTTTCCGCCATCGATTTCATCAAGCGCGGCTGCCATTCCTGCTGGAGCTCGCGGAAATCCGTCAGTTGGTCACGGTTCGGGTTTTCCGAGAAGAATTGCTGTCTGACTTGGAACAGCTCTTCGTTCACCAGATCATTGATGGAAACTGTCTGTTGTTTCCCGTGACATTTTTTATATTTCTTTCCGCTGCCACATGGACACGGATCATTTCTTCCTACCATTCTAATCACCTACATTTTTTCTTGAGTGTAACATAAAATCTTTCGGCGCTCAAAAGTCTGACGATTCAGACGTCTAAATAGCCCGGCATCTCCTTATAATTTCCATATTACGCAAATAAACGGAAGCCCAATCCTTCAAGCACATGACGTGGAACAAAGAACCTGGCCGTCACGAGAGGGTCGACCACTTGGCTGATCTGCGTTTCACCGGCTGCACTCATAAGCATCGTCATTTCGCTGACGGACAGATCGGATTGAGGCAGCAACAGATCGATCATCTCCTCGACCGCAGTGGAAACGGCTTCATCTAAAGTCATCGCCGAGACAAGAAACGCCAAGCCCTCTTCATTTTCGAGCAGGGGATGCTTCAGGCGGTTGCCTTTGATGACATCGAATTGGACGGTGGCGCTGCCGGGCACTTCAATTCCGGAGACACTGATTTCCCCGTCACCCATCGCGGCATGAAAATCACCAAGTGCAAACAGCGCGCCTTCAGCCGCCACAGGGAAATAAAGCGTGGCGCCTTTTGTGATCAGTTTCGTATCCATATTGCCACCGTGTGCACCCGGTGTGCCGCATGAAACGGGCTCGCCTTCCGGTGCAACGCCGATTACGCCGATCATCGGATTCAACGGGAGCTGCAAACGCTCGTTGAATACCGCTTTGCCATTTTGAATGGGAATGATTTTCGATTCCATCTTTTCCATCCGGTGGCCTATCACGCCGAGGTTTGGCCCTGTGACCATGACGCCTTGCTCGCCGATTTCAAGGTCTTTGATCTCCACTTTCAAGACGTCGCCGATCTCGGCACCTTCAATGAAGATCGGCCCTGTCGCGGGATTCACTTGGTCCCAGTCGATGGCGGCGACTTCCTGGTCACTCGACTGGAGCTGGTTTTTAAAGCAATCGAAGGTATCGATCTTCACGGTATCGCCGGGCGCTGCACGCAAGCTCGGTTCATGTGTGTTGGAAAAAGCGTAAATGACATCTTGTGCAGGTAATGTTTTCATCAATCCCACTCCTTTTGAATTAAAATAGAAACCGACTTCGTGTCTGATAATTCTTTCAACTCACATGTTCTCATTATCGGGCAAGAAATCTCGGAGTGCAAGGCGTGGGGTGCTATAGTAAACTATAGAAAAAAGCGGGGCGGGGGAGAGTCAGTGTACGAAGATCCGGTCAAAGAAATGCTTGTATGGATGAAAGTGCTGCTGCTGACGGCATTGATCATCTTTGGGGTCCGCCAGTTCCTGTTCGAACCGGTCATCGTCGAAGGCGGATCGATGCAGCCAAGCTATTATGAAAACGATAAATTAGTGCTGAGCAAAGCGACCGCAATCACCAACTTCGATACAATCGTGTTTTTCGCACCGGACGGCAGCCGTTTCATCAAGCGGGTCATCGGCGTTCCGGGCGACCATATAAAGATGTCGGGTGGGGAGATTATCCTGAACGGACAGCCGCTGGACGAACCCTACCTGGATGGAAGCGGAAATGACAAATTCACGGCACAGCCCCAATTGGCCAGCGAATTTTCAGTTCCCCCGGATTGCTATTATGTCCTCGGCGACAATCGCAGCAATAGCACGGATTCCCGCGTGCTGGGATTTATCCAGAAACAAGACGTGATCGGTGAAGTGAAATTCCGCTTTGCGCCTTTCAGGGAGTTTGGATTCGTGGAATGAATGATAAGTTTAGCAAAAGCTTTTTCCGTTGAACAGGGGCTCTTCGGAAAAAGCTTTTTTGTGTGGCTGTGGTTTTCTTTTCTTTACATGGATGAAGCATTGCTTATGGAATAGCCATGGATATTCAGAAAGAATTTCAATTCCTTTTAAATAGTTCTAAATATTCACATTTTATTTCTTTTTAGTCCAATTGAATTATGTTAAAATTTAATTACTGAATATTTGAAAAACAATAGATCGGATTGTTTACGAAGGGGTGGGGAAATGAAGGCGTTGTGGCGGAGTGCAGGAAGATATTTTCTTATAGCGATGATTGCGGGAGGTGCGGCTTTCCAGCTGGGTGAGGGACAAGCAGAAGCGGCAGAAGGCGTACTGGAAATCGGGGCGACGCATTTAATGGAAGGGCAGCGTCAGGCTTTTCAATCCCATCTTGCCAGTTCGCTGTTATTTTTGGACAGGGGCTTTTTGAATAGCGAAGCGGATGATTCATACCCTGCCTCCCATATCGCATTCGCGCCTGGGAGCGATGAGTCGGAGATGAACTTTTCATGGTATTCACCAAGAACGATGCGTGCCGGGCAGGTGCAATACGCAGAAGTTTCTTCCGGCACCGAGGATTTTCCGGAAAACGCTGCGGTAACGGTCGATGCATCGTTGAAAAACGCTACTTACGGCTATTCTGCCCATGAAGCGGTGATCACCCAGCTGGAAAATGAAACGGATTATATGTACCGTTTAGGAGATGGGCGTGGCAATTGGACAGAAGCTTTCCATTTCAAGACTAAGGACCCTTCATCGTATGAATTTGTGATGGTCGCTGATCCGCAAATCGGCGCGTCTGGCGATATCGCAGAAGATCAAAGAGGATGGGACAAGACCTTGCAGCAAGCAATTGGCCAGAATCCGGATTCGAGCTTTATCCTCTCCGCAGGCGATCAGGTCGACGCCCGCTATTCCGAAAAAGAATATGCGGCTTATTTCGCGCCTGAACCGCTGCGCAATTATCCAACGGCGACTACTATCGGCAATCATGACGATACCTATCATTATGCCTATCATTTCAATGTCCCGAATGAAAACTGGGAACTCGGCAATTACGATAATTCCGGTGGCGATTATTATTTCTCTTACGGGGATACTTTGTTCATGAATTTGAATTCCAATAGCCAGAATCCGGAAGAACATATTCAATTCATGGAAGAAACGGCAGAAGCGACAGCCGATAGGGACTGGAAATGGAAGATCCTTGTTTTCCATCATTCGATTTATAGCGCCGCCGCCCACTCACAAAGCGAAAGCGTATTGAACTTGCGCGATCAGCTTGTGCCAACCATCGACGAACTCGGTTTTGATGCGGTATTGATGGGGCATGACCATTCCTATGTGAGAACTTATCAGATGGAAAATTTCCAGCCTTTGAAAAATCACATGATGCAAGGAGAGGTGCCGGTCAATCCGGAAGGCACCGTCTATATTACAGGGAACACGGCGAGCGGCAGTAAATTCTACGGCATGCAGACAGAACGCGAACCGTATTCGGCGGTACGCGAACAATGGGGCGTGCCGACTTATATGAATATCCAAGTGGAGCCGACGCGTTTGCGCTTTGAAACCTACCGAACGGATACAGAAGAACTGGTCGATGAATACGAGATCATTAAAGATCCATCCATCGAAACGGTCGTGCCTGCGCTTGAAAAAGTGGAACTGGAAGCGAACAGCACCGTGCTGGCAACGGAAGAGAATTCTTTCTATCCGGAAACGGAATTAAAGCTGAAAGGAGAAAACGTCGAAGGCGGCCAATACGATATTTCGCCTGACTCGGTTACGTACCGCACGAGCAGTGATGGCATCCAAATAAAAGACGGGAAAGTCCTGGCAGCAGAAGGTGCGGAGCCTGGAAAAGTGGAAGTGTTTGCAGAAGTAAAAGACGGCGATAAAGTGTGGGAAAGCAATGCGATTGAATTCGAATTGGTGGCACATGAAGAAACCAAGCTGCTTGAAGCAGGCAGTGAGTGGCGTTATCTGGACGATGGCAGCGACCAGAAAAAAGACTGGATTGAAGCCGATTTCGATGACAGTGATTGGGCACAAGGCGCTGGCCCGCTAGGCTTTCCGGAAGATGAAGAACGTCCGGAATTGGGATCAGTGGAAACGCTCGTCGGCTTTGGCGGGGATGAGACAGAAAAAATCGCATTGACGTATTTCAGAGCAGCATTTGAAGTGGAAGATTTAGAAGAAATCGGCGACCTCGGATATGTGGAATTCGGTGTCGATGATGCGGTCATCCTGTATTTGAACGGAGAAGAAATCATGCGCTTCAATATGCCGGAGACAGGTGAGTTCGGTTTTGAGGACTACCAGGAAGCGGTGAGTGATAAAGATTTCGGCAGCGAAGACCGGATCGAACGCATCTATTTGGATGAAGAGGTCTTGGCGTATCTGAAAGACGGGGAGAATGTGCTGGCTGCCCAAGTGCACCAGGACGACCGCTTCAGTTCCGACCTGTATTGGGATATGGAAATGGTCGTTAATACAAAATAAAAAAAGAAGGCGCAATGCCTTCTTTTTTATTTGCCTATTTAGTGAAGATTCCCAATTTCTCGATGCGTTCAAGCGCTTCTTTAATGCGCTGCTCGTCGACCAATAAGCCGACACGCACAAAACCTTCACCGACAGAGCCGAAGCCGCTTCCTGCAGCGACAGCAATATCCGCTTGGTCGAGCAGGTAATCGGAGAATTCAACGCTCGTGAAGCCTTCCGGAACCGGCAGCCAGGCAAAGAACGAACCTTTTGGCGCTTCCACGTTCCAGCCGATCCGGCGGCACTCATCGACCAACACTTGGCGCCTTTTTTCGTACAGTTCGACCAATTCATCGACGCATGCTTGGCTGGCGCTGAGTGCTTCAGCTGCGGCAAGCTGAACAGCCGGAAAGATGCCTGCAAACAAATGGTCTTGAATCAAATTCAAGGCTTCGATCATCTTGGAATTGCCGACTGCAAAACCGATGCGCCAGCCGGCCATGTTATAGGTTTTCGACAAAGTATACATTTCAATGCCGACTTCTTTTGCCCCCTTTGACTGCAGGAAGCTGACCGGTTTTTGCCCATCAAAACCGATGCCGCCATAGGCGAAGTCATGCACTACTGCAAGATCGTTTTCTTTGGCGAACTGCACGGTCTCATCAAAAAATGCCTGGGTGGCTGTAGCGCCGGTCGGGTTATTCGGGTAATTCAAATACATCAGTTTGACGCGATTGCGAATGGACTCTGACATTGCGTCATAGTTCGGCAAATAGCCATTTGCCTGCTCGAGCTTCATCAAATCGAGTTCGATGTCGGCAAGCGGTGCGCCGGACAGGTAATCCGGATAGCCGGGATCGGGCAGTAAGAGTGAATCGCCCGGATTCAGAAGGGCGATCGGCAATTCGACAAAGCCGATTTTTGTGCCCGATAAAATGGCAACTTCAAGGTCCGGATCGATATCGACACCGTATTCCCGCTTATAGAAATCCGCGGCAGCCTGTCGCAAGGTGCCGAGCCCGCGAAACGGCGAGTAGCGATGCGTTTTCGGGTCCGCCACTGCGTCTTGCAATGCTTTGACGATATGCGGCGGTGTCGGCTGATCCGGGTTTCCCTGACCGAGATTGATAACATCCCGCCCTTCATCGGCTGCTTTTGACACTTTTGCGACAAGCGCGGCGAAAAATTGATCGGGAAGATTTTGTAAGCGATTTGAAAAGTCCATGGAATCCTCCTCGTTTTCTAAATAATTGCACATCTACCTCAAATCTTATAGAGTTTAATCTAAACTGTCTACAGGGGGAGAGAACATGAAAATCGCTTGTGTGCAGATGGATATCGCTTTCGGAGATCCCGAAACGAATTTTCAGCGTGTGGAAAACTATTTGGAAGAAGCGGCAGAAAACGGTGCAGAGCTTATCGTCCTGCCAGAAATGTGGAACACCGGATATGCGTTAACAGAGCTGGCCGAACTCGCGGACGACAATGGCCGAACTGCGGATTTCCTGAAAAAATTTGCCAAAGAGCATAGCGTCCATATCGTCGGGGGCTCAGTGTCCACAAAGAAAAAAGATGGTTTCTATAATACGATGTATGTCGTTGACCGTACAGGTGCGGTCGTTTCCGAATATGATAAAGCGCATCGCTTCGGTTTGATGGACGAACATATCCATCTTGAGGAAGGCGAGTCGCTCGGCACATTCGAGCTGGACGGGGAGACCTATGGCGGTGTTATCTGCTACGACATCCGCTTTCCGGAATGGCTTCGGGCGCAAGCGCTGAACGGCGCGAAAGCGATCTTCGTGCCTGCGGAATGGCCAGCAGCGCGCATCGATCATTGGCGCATCCTGTTGCAGGCGCGCGCAATCGAGAATCAATGCTTCATCATCGCGGCAAACCGCATCGGCAGCGACCCGAAAAACGAGTTCGGCGGCCATTCGATGGTCATCGCGCCGTGGGGTGAAGTGCGGATGGATATGGGGCAAGAACAAGGCATCGGCTACATCGACATCGATCTTTCAGAAGTAGATGAAGTGCGTGGCCGCATCCCGGTATTCGACGACCGGCGCGTTCCATTGTACAAAAAGTTTGAAAAATCACATTGACAAGCCCTCGCTCGGGCAGGTAATATTGAAAACAACCAAATATGCATGCTTATCAAGAGAGACCGAGGGTAAGGCCCTATGACGTCCGGCAACCCCCATTCATTGGGAAGGTGCCAAGTCCTGCAGAATGGAATTCATTCTGAAAGATAAGTCGGAATTCTAATTTTCGATGTCTCTTTTTTGATAAAAGAGGCATTTTTTATTTGCCTGGGGGAGTGGACAGCATGATTCAAATCGAACAACTGAGCAAAACTTATCAAACCAAACACGGCACAGTCAAAGGCGTCGATGATGTCACTTTGGAAGTGAAAACCGGTGAGATTTTCGGCATCGTCGGTTATTCGGGTGCCGGAAAAAGTTCCCTCATCCGCTGCATCAATTTGCTTGAACGGCCAACGTCAGGCATCGTCAAAGTCGGCGGCCAGGATTTAACGAAGCTGCGTGGCGATGGCTTGCGGAAAGCGCGCCTCAAAATCGGCATGATCTTCCAGCATTTCTATTTGATCAGCCAAAAGACGGTCGCTGAGAATATTTCCTTCGCCCTTCGCGCAGCAGGGACCCCAAGCAAGAACATCGGCCCGCGCGTCGATGAACTGCTCGAAATGGTCGGCTTGTCGGACAAGCGCAATGTCTATCCGGCGCAGCTGAGCGGTGGGCAAAAGCAGCGCGTCGGCATCGCCCGCGCACTCGCCAATGAACCGGCCGTGTTGTTATGCGACGAAGCAACCTCCGCTCTTGACCCGAATACGACTTTATCGATCTTGCGCTTATTAAAAGACATCAACCGCAAGCTCAATATTACGATTGTATTGATTACGCACGAAATGAACGTCGTCAAAGAAATTTGCGACCGCATGGCGGTCATGCAAGGCGGGCGTGTCATCGAAGACGGCCGTGTCTATGACATCTTTGCCGATCCAAAGACCGCATTAACGAAGGAATTCATCTCGAGCGTCGTGTCGTTCAATGTACCGGAAGAAATCCTGGAGAAATGTGACGGCACAATCGTTAAAGTCTTGTTCAAAGGCGAAGTCGCTGGAGATGGCATCATTTCCGATATGCTGCAAAGCTATCCGGTCAAAGGGAATTTCCTGCACGGGGCGATCGAATACATTCAGGAATTGCCCCTCGGCATTTTTGTTATGGAACTAAAAGGCGGCCAAGCAGACGTGAGTCAGGCGATTCACTATCTTGAGCAGCGTGAAGCGATTGTGGAGGTGATGGAGCATGGGAATTGAATGGGGACGAATCATCGAATTATGGCCGGAAATCCAAGTGGCGTTTTATCAGACCTTGATCATGATCGGCATTTCGCTTGGCGTGGCGCTTGTCATCGGTTTGCCGCTCGGCATTTTATTGTTCATCACAGACCGCGGCTTGTTCTGGGAGAACCGCCCGGTCAATTCCGTCATCGGATTTGTCGTCAACATCGTCCGGTCGATTCCGTTCATCATTTTGCTGGTCGCACTCATCCCGTTGACGCAATTGATTACCGGCACGACAATCGGGCCTGTCGCAGCGAGTGTTTCCTTGTCGGTTGCGGCGATTCCGTTTTTCGCACGCATTGTGGAAACGGCGCTGCGTGACATCGATAAAGGCGTCATCGAAGCGGCCATCGCGGTCGGTGCGACGCCTTGGATGATCATTAAAGATGTACTCTTGCCGGAAGCGAAAGCGAGCCTGATCCAAGGCATCACGTTGACGGTCATCAGCCTCATTGCCTATTCCGCGATGGCGGGCGTCGTCGGTGGCGGCGGTATCGGGGATTTGGCGATCCGTTTCGGCTATTACCGCTATGATAATACGATCATGATTGTCACGGTCGTCATTTTGATTGTGCTCGTCCAATTGATTCAACAGGCTGGCGACTTTACAGCCAAAAAACTTGATAAACGATAAGGGGAGAATGACATGAAGAAACTCACATGGATATTGGCAGCGAGCGCGCTTGCACTGGCCGCATGCGGCGGAGAAGAAGCGGACACAGGAACGACAGAAGGCGGCGAAGCGTCGAAAGACATCAAGCTCGGTGCGACAGCGGGCCCTTATAGCGACATGTTGAACGAAGCGATCGTGCCTGCACTTGAAGAAAAAGGCTACACGGTCGAAACGATTGAATTCAGCGATTATATCCAGCCGAACAACGCATTGAATAACGGGGAAATTGACGCCAATTTGTTCCAGCATACGGTTTACCTGGAAAACTTTGAAACAGAAAACGATATGGATTTGAGCGCATTGATCACGGTTCCGACTGCGCCGATGGGCATCTACTCCAATGAATTCGATTCGCTGGATGCGGTATCCGACGGAGCGACCATCGCGATTCCGAATGATCCTGTCAACGGTGCGCGTGCATTATTGATGCTGCAGGACGAAGGATTGGTCGAACTCGATCCGGAAGCGGAAGTGCTTCAAGCGTCTGAACGCGATGTAACGGAAAATCCGAAGAACCTGGTGTTCCAGCCGATTGAGGCAGGGCAATTGCCGCGTGCAGTTGAAGGCACGGACCTTGCAGCCGTTCCAGGAAACTTCGCACTGGCTGCGGACATGGATTTGCTCGATGCGTTGGCGCTCGAAAACATGCCTGACCAGTACCGCAATGTCGTAGCCGTTGCAGCTGAAAATGAAGACAGCGAATTGGCAGCGGATTTGGTCGAGATCGTCGAGTCGGAAGAATTTGAAACGGTCATCGATGAGCAATTCGAAGGCTTCGGAAAACCGGAGTGGATGGCTGAATAATAGGAGAGCCCAGCCGGAGAGATATTTTCTCCGGCTGTTTTTTTATGCAAAATATTGTAGCGCCGCACTTTTCAGGCTTTTTCCTTGCCCTGCCTGTTTTCTGTTGAAATAATAGGGAAAGTGAATTTTAACAGCTTGCTGCGAATAAGGCAGCAGCTAAGGGTTCTTTGGAGAAGGGGAGAGAAATATGGAAGCTAACAGGCACGTCCTGACTTACGGCGACGCGTTTGTCGACTATATCGCAACGACCAAAAAAAACGATCTATTCGATTTGTATCTCGGAGGCGCCACCGTCAACGTCTCGGCCGGCGTCAGCCGCCTCGGAGTCCCGTCGGCATTCATCACGATTACCGGCGACGATGAGATTTCGGAGTTTTTCTGCCAAGCACTGCGGGCGGAAGGCGTCGATTTGAAGCATTCTGTCAAACGCCCGGAAAAACGCATCAGCGGCGTGTATATTCATTTAACGGAAACGAACGACCGCGTTTTCGCTTCCTATGATAATGAAACGCCTGATTTGCAAGTAAAGGCTGACGAGCTGGCGGGAGAAGCGTTCGAATCGGCCAGCCTATTCCATTTTTGCTCTGGGACACTGTTTCATCCGGAAGCGCGTGAAACGACGGCGCAGGCTTTGGAGTTGGCGAAGTCTCACGGTGTGATTTGTTCATACGATGTCAATATCCGGCCGCTGCGCTGGGAAAGCGAGGAGTTGTGCCGTCAAACGGTTCTGCGCTTTTTGCCGCAAGCGGATATTTTGAAGCTGACGGTCGAAGAATTATTGTTCCTCATGGAAGCTGATTCAATGGAAGCGGGCATTGAGCGCCTGAAAGCTTACGGGCTTCCTGTCGTTTTCGTCACGGACGGTGAGCATGGCACGCACGCGGTATATAAAGGCGAGACGATCCACGTACCGGTCGTGCCGGTCAAGCCTGTCGATACGACGGGCGCCGGGGATGCGTTTATGGCAGGCATCATCCGCCATGTCCATTTAAACGGTATGCCGGAAGACCAGGAACAATTGATTGCTTGCGCTGGATTCGGCAATAAGCTGGGGGCTCTTTGTGCAACACGGGCGGGAGCCATCACAGCAATGCCGCGAAGCGAAGATATGGAAGATTGGGAATAGAACAGGAGGAAACAGCAATGGCTTTGCATAGTTTTCATTTAACAGCAGACTGGCCCGGCAACAGAAACGATGTCGGGACAATCGAATCGGGGAATTTGAAGACGCACATCTCGATTCCCCCCGAAATGGACGGCCCAGGGGTCGGAACCAATCCGGATGAAATGCTGCTCGGTGCGGCAGCGACCTGCTATATCATCACGCTCGCCGCGATGATGGAGCGCAGCAAGCTTGCGAAAGAGTCGCTGACGATGGAGTCGGAAGGAATCGTGGAAGTCGAAAATGGCGTCATTACCTATAAAAAAATCATCCACCGCCCGAAAGTCGTCTTGTCGGCCGAGGCAGGGGAGAAGGAATTCAAGCTGGCGCACAAACTCGCGGAAAAAGCGGAATCTTCCTGCATGATCACGCGCGCCATCCAAGGCAATGTTGCAGTCGAACTGGAAGCCGAGATTACAAAAGCATAACGACAAGCCCTGATTTTCCATTTTGGAGAACAGGGTTTTTTATTGGAAAAATGATGTTTTTAGAGAATTCTAAGAATTTTTTCTTTCGGCCGTTTCGGGATATGGTAGACTACATTTAATGAAAAACGGTCTATACAGGGGACAGGTGCCATGAAAAAATTATCGCTTCAAACCAAAATCATCCTGCTGACGACTTCGCTCGTACTGTTGACGACAGTGGTGTTCGGCGGGATTTTGAGCTATCAGGAAATTGCGGAAATCAAAGAGAACATCGGCCAACGCGCGCAGGAAACAGCGATCGGTATTTCGGCCATGCCAACGATTGTCGAAGCGATGGATGACGAGGAACCGGCTTTGCAAATCCAGCCGCTCGCTGAGTATTTGCGCAAGCAAGTAGGCGCCGAGTTCATTGTCATCGGCAATCGGGATAGCGTCCGTTATTCGCATCCGGATCCCGAAAAGATCGGCAAACGGATGGTCGGCGGTGATAACGAGCGCGCCCTCCAAGAAGGCAAAGTCTACGTATCCGAAGCATTCGGCTCGCTCGGCAGAAGCCTGCGTGGCAAAGCGCCGATCTATGACGGTGACGGACGCGTCATCGGTGTGGTGTCGGTGGGATATATGATTGACGATATCGAAGCGATCATTTTCGGCAATATTATGGACGTGATGGCGCTGGCTCTATTGACACTCGTCATCGGCGTCCTGGGCAGCATCCTGCTGGCGAAGAATATCCGGAAAGATACGCTCGGGCTTGAACCTCGCGAAATCGCCCGCTTGTATCAGGACCGGGAAGCTTTGCTGTCATCGATTATCGAAGGAGTCATCGCCATCGATAAAGACGGCCGCATCACAGAGTTGAACAGCTCCGCAGAAAAAATGCTCGCCATGGACCAAAGTTTTCTCCACACACCGTCCGATGACATATTGCCAGAACTCAGGATGGGCGAAACTTTGACGACAGGGAATTCATGGAAGAATAAAGAAATTCTCATTGGCGGGAGGTTTATTGTCAATCAAAAGCCGATTTGGGCAGAAGGGGAAATGGTCGGCGCCGTTTCGACATTCCGTGAAAAAACGGAAGTACAGGAAGTGCTGGAAACCCTATCGGAAATCCGCCAATACTCGGAAAGCCTGCGGGCGCAAACGCATGAATACGCCAATAAGCTGTACGCCATATCCGGGCTTCTGCAATTGGAAGAGACCGAGGAAGCGGTCCGGCTGATCCAGCAAGAGACCCATCATCATGAAAAGCAGACGAAGCATACACTGAATCATATCGAAGACAAAAAAGTTCAGGCAATTCTGCTCGGCAAAATGGGGAAAGCTTCTGAAGCGAAAGTCGAGCTGTCGGTGGACGAAAACAGTTCGCTCGCCAAATTGCCTGCTCACGTCGATATCTCCAAAGTCATTCACATTGTCGGGAATTTGATCGACAATGCCATTGAAGAAGTCGAGTCGAGCGACAGGAAAGAAGTGTCTTTCTTCATTACTGATATCGGCAACGACTTGGTCATCGAAGTCCAGGACAGCGGGCGCGGAATCGAAACCGGCAACCTCGACCAATTTTTCACGCAAGGATTCTCCACGAAACTTGAAAAAGCGGATAGGGGCTATGGTTTAGCGATCGTCAAACAAGCAGTCGAAGATTTGGAGGGCTGGATTGAAGTGGATTCGACGCCGCAGCACGGGACAGTATTCAGCGTCTTTATCCCGAAAAAAACGATGGAGGTGGCATAATGCTGCGGGTAGTGATTGCAGAAGATGATTTTCGTGTTGCGCAAGTGCACGAGAAGTTTTTAGCGAAGATTAAGCAAGTGGAACTGGCAGCGAAAGCGAAAGACTGCGCTGAGACACTGGCGGCGGTCAAGCAAGAGCGGCCGGATTTGGTGTTATTGGACAATTACATGCCTGACGGGCTCGGTATCGAGTTGATCGATGAGTTAAGGAAAGAAAGCCCAGAGACCGACATCATCCTCGTGTCGGCAGCAAACGAGCGGGAGTATATCGAAACGGCGCTGCGTAAAGGCGTAAAAGGCATCATCTTAAAACCTGCCGAACTTAGCCAATTCACTGCGACCATCGAGAAATACCGGAAAGACAGGGAAAAGCTGTCGAACCAAGAAACCATCGACCAGGAGTATTTGGATGAACTGTTCGGCGTTAAGGCGGTCAAAAAAGAAGCGCCAGTGGTCAAAGGCATCGATCCGCTGACGATGCAGAAAGTGCAGAAATTATTGGAGCAATACGAGGAAGGCGTAACGGCTGAGAAGATGGGCGAAGAGATGGGCGCTTCCCGCACGACCGCCAGGCGCTATCTGGAATATTTGGTGTCGACGGATGATTGCTATGCTGAGCTTGGATACGGGATTGTCGGCAGGCCGGAACGGAAATACTTTGTTAAATGAAGTGAAGGCGAGTGACAAGCTTCGGCAGACATACTTCTCTAGAGTTCTAAAAAAAGCAACTCCCTGAATTAGGGGAGTTGCTTTTTTGCATTATCGTTTCGTTGTCAGCAATCAGTCGGTGTGGCATTCGAAATGAGTCATTTGCCAACCGCTTTTCTCGATTTCGGGAAATCCGCCTAACTCATAGCAACGGTCGGCTGCTTCCGTCACTTCTACATAACTAAAATAGCTTTGTGCCATAATGGCGCTTCCAATGCTGAGAACTAGTATGATGCTGAGTGCAATGGCCGCCATGCCGGGAGTTGCATCTGGTAGGCGTTTCATAGTAGGCCTCCTTAAAGTTTACTCTCTAAACTCTAGCGTAATTACCTGTAGTTTCCTATAAATGAAATATCAGTAAACCAAGTCATTTATCATGAACTTTATGAACAAAATGATCACAAAAACCTTTATACAGCTTATTTTGCAAACGGTTACATTCTGAAAATTCGCAGTTATACTTCAACTCATAAGAAAACTACTTGAACTGAGGGGGAAACAAAATGAAAAAAACGATTTTTGCCAGTGTCTTGACTGTAAGCGCTTTAGCGTTCGCCGGGTGCGGATCCGAAGATGCGTCAAATACGGCAGGGGAAGACGGCAACTTTGAGCCGTCAAAAACGATTGAAGTGGTGGCGCCGGCCGGATCAGGCGGCGGTTGGGATACTACAGCCCGTGAAGTTGCCCGTGTCTTCGGTGAAACGGAAATCATCGATGAAAACATGACCGTCATCAACCGTGAAGGCGGAGGCGGGGCGATTGGCTGGGCTTATGTCCACGCAAAAGAAGGCGACGCCCACAGCATGTTCGTCGCTTCACCACCATTGATGTTCGTGCCGCTCAACGGCCAATCGGAACATGGCCATGAAGACTTTACGCCGCTTGCCAATATGATTGCAGACTACGGCGCGTTCGCTGTCCGTGAAGATAGCGAATTTGAAGATTTAAACGATTTATTCGACCAAATGAAAGACGACCCGGAAAGCATCACGGTTATCGGTACCTCCGCTCCGGGAAGCATGGACCATATGCAATTTGTCCGCATCGCCAAAGCGGCAGGCGTGGACCCGACAAAGATCAAATACGTTTCTGACCAAGAAGGCGGCGCTTTGACAGCGGTTCTGAACGGCTCGGTAGATGTCTTCTCCACAGGTGTCGGCGAAACGATTGAGCAAGTGCGTGCCGGCAATATCAAAGTTCTGGGTGTGACGGCAGAAGAACGCATGGAAGGGGAAGTGCTTTCCGAATTCCCGACAGCAATCGAGCAGGGCATCGATGAGAGTTTCGTCAACTGGCGCGGATTCTTCGGTCCTCCAGGAATGGATGAGGCAGCGGTCGATTATTACGAAGCCAAATTCCAGGAATTGAGTGAATCCGAAGAATTTGCGGAAGTCCGCGAGAAATACGGCTGGAACGAAATGTACATGGACAGTGAAGAATACAGCGAATTCCTCGAAGGCGAAAAAGAGGAAATTGCCGCATTGCTCGAGGAAATCGGATTAGGCCAATAAAATTCTCTTTGCAAAAGAACATATAGCTGCCTAGGTAGCTCAAAAGTAAAAAATCGACAAGTGAAACCGGATCTTTGGCATTCGGTTTCTCTCTTTTCAGTCAAAAGGAGGCGTTTCGTTTGCTTGCAACCATAAACCGGAAGTTAGGGCTGCTGATTTTCATTGTTGCGGCCGTCTATTTATATTTAAGTTTTCAATTGCCCAATTACGAATATGCTCCGATCGATGCGGATGTCATTCCGAAGGGCTTGGGCATCTTGTTATTGGTGCTGTCCGTCTTCCTGTTCTTTTCCCGTGTAGTGGAAACGGATGCCGAAAAGGCGAAGCGCAATATCCCGAAAAAAGAACTAGGGGTCATTGCCGCGGTATTTGCCATGATTTTTGTCTACATTCTATTGTTTGAAGCGATCGGCTTTATCATCACGACGACATTGTTCATTTTCTTCTGTTCGTGGTTTTTAGGTTATAGAGCATGGAAGACAAATATATTGGTCTCTCTTCTGTTTCCGATTGTTATGTATGCTATTTTCGTTTTCGCGCTGGGGATTGTCTTGCCGCGCGGCATCTTGCCATTTTAAGGAGGGAGTTTCCATATGGATGCATTTCAAGGTCTATTGACCGGTTTTCAAGTTGCCTTAAGTCTAGAAGGAATCATGTTCGTACTGATCGGTGTTATCGTCGGTACCTTGATTGGGATGATGCCAGGGCTAGGCCCGATCAGCGCCATTGCGATCATGATTCCGATTACATATGGGATGGACCCGGCACCGGCACTCGTCATGATGGCGGGCGTTTATTACGGGGCTGTATTCGGCGGGTCGACTTCTTCGATCCTGTTGAATGCCCCGGGGATTTCCGGAACGGTCGCTACAGCTTTTGATGGCTATCCGATGGCCCAGCAAGGGAAGGCTGGGAAAGCACTGGCCATTGCGGCGATTTCTTCATTCATCGGAGGAACCGTCTCGGTCGTCCTCCTGATGCTGCTCGCGCCGGCGCTCTCGAGCGTAGCGATTTCTTTCGGGCCGCCAGCGTATTTCGCCTTGATGTTCATGGGCTTGACCGCGATTTCCAGTCTTTCTGAAGGCTCGACGATCAAAGCGATGATCGCAGCCGTCGCAGGCTTCATGGTCGTCACGATCGGCATCGACCCGCAGACAGGGACGCAGCGTTTTACATTCGGGAACGTCAACCTGTTCGACGGATTCGACTTTTTGATCATCGCGCTCGGCCTCTTTGCGGTCGCTGAAGTCTGCATGCTGATCCTGAACCGCAAAAACCGCAGCTTGAGCGACGACCAGAAACTGGGCAGTTTGAAGTTGTCCAAGGCAGACTTGAAAGAAATGAGCGGGCCAGTCAGCCGCCAGTCGTTCGTCGGCTTTTTGCTCGGCGTCTTGCCGGGTGCAGGAGCGACAATCGCTTCTTTCATCAGTTATATTTTTGAAAAACGAATCGCTAAAAATCCTGAAGAGTTCGGGAAAGGGTCCATCAAAGGGCTCGCAGCACCGGAAAGTTCCAATAACGCCGCGACAAGCGGTGCGTTCGTCCCGCTCTTGAGCTTAGGGATTCCAGGTTCGGGTACGACGGCTGTCATGTTGGGTGCGTTCCTTGTGCTCGGCGTACAGCCAGGACCACTCTTGATGACCGACCGCCCGGAAATCTTCTGGGGCATCATCGCTTCCATGTATCTCGGGAACGTGTTCCTGTTGATCTTGAACTTGCCATTGATTCCATATTTGGCAAAAATCTTGAGCATTCCACGTCCTTTGCTGATTTCCCTCGTCATCATGTTTAGTTTGATCGGCGTCTATTCGATCAGCTTCAACGTCTTTGACCTATATATGCTGCTGGTATTCGGCGCATTAGGATTTGCAATGCGGATCTTTTCATTCCCAGCACCGCCATTCATCTTGGCATTTATCCTTGGAGGCATGATGGAGCAGGCTTTCCGCCAATCCATGACCATCTCCAACGGCAGCTTGAGCATTTTTGTCGATACTCCGCTTCCGCTATCCTTACTCTTGGTTGCATTGATTTCATTATTGGTTCCGGCATTCCTGAAATGGAGAAGCAATAGGCTGGCATATAAACAACGTTAAGGGGTGGGAAAGTGAGAAACTCTAAGCTAGTGCCGCGTGTTCTTGCTTTTCTGCTGGCCACCGGTTTTGCTCTTTTATGGATGATCGGCTTATTGGATGCTTATACGGATGACCAGAAATTGACGCTGCTATTGCTTGGCATCGCCATCGGTTTGTGGACGGTAAGTGCTATGCCGCTCGCCACTTCGAGTCTTCTGGTGCTTGGCCTGCTGCTGCTTTTCCGCCTGACGGAAGAGCCGGAGCAGGCTTTTGCCGGTTTTCTGTCGGATGCGCTTTATTTCATCCTGGCACTGACTTTGATTTCCAAAGTTCTGGTGAAAGCGAAAGCCGATCAAGTATTTGTCGGCGTGTTATTGAAAATGAGCAAAGGCAAAGTCCAGCGGCTATTGGTCGGCTTGCCGCTATTGATCGTCTTTTTGCCCATCCTGCTGCCTTCAGCTGTCGCCAGGTTCCGGATTCTGGAGCCGATCATCGAGCAAGTAAACGACCGTTTCGCACTCGGCAAGAGAAGCCTGTTCCGTCAGTTCAGCTTTTATGTTATCGGCATGATGAACCAGAACTCGACGATGATCGTCTTCACGGGCGGTGGATTCCCGATTTTAGCTGCTCAATTGCTGAGCGATTTCGGAGGCATCCAAATTTCCTGGCTCGGCTGGTTCGTTCGCATTGCACCGGCGCTTTGGCTGTCGCTGTTACTGGTCAGTTTCGGTGTCTGGTTCTTTTTCAAGCGCCGTAGCGGTGCCGGGCCTCAGATGGAACAGATGGAATTTGCACCTGCCGCCCGCTTGCCGGAACGATTCTGGTGGGTGATCATCCCGTTTTTCGGCATGATCATCAGCTGGATCGTCATCGATCAGGAACAGATCCCACTCATAGTCGCGCCTTTCCTATTGCTCGCTTATTATGCATTGCCGATGAATGGGCTAGTCGATGACCGGCTCGTCCGGGATTACGATTGGGAAACTTTCCTATTGCTCGGCGCCTCATTTTCACTTGGCTATTTAATAGAAGAAAACGGAACGGCCGGTGTCCTGGCGAGCCAATTAATTCAACTGCTGCCAGCAGGAATGGGCCAGGGGGTAAATATTATTTTTATCGCTTGTCTCATTTTCCTATTGCGCTTTTTGTTTGTCGTGCCTTCCACATCGATGATTGTCATTTTTCCGATCATCGTCAGTTTTGCAGAAATGTTGGGCTTGCCGATTTTGCCGATGGCGTTTTTATTGATCATGATCATCGGCGGCGTCACCATCTTGCCGATTCATTCCCCCACAACTTTCTTAGCTTTTCAAAAAGGAGCATTTTCCCAGCGTGAACAATTGCTCATTGGCAGTTTTTCAAGTGCTGTCATCACGGCAATCGCCATCCTGTTTGCGGTTTTCATCTGGTGATGGATTCATTCATAATTGCCAAAGCCAGCCTTCACAAGAAGGTTGGCTTTTTTGTCAGTAAAGAGGCCATATGTTTAGTCGGAAAAATAGGGGGTAGGGTAATTCTAGAAGCGATTTAAATAAGAGGAGGCAGAAAAAATGTTTGATTATACCGTTACGACTAGCAAATCTGTAGATGAAGCAGTTGCATCGCTCGAGGAAAACTTGAAAGAAGAGCAGTTCGGCGTATTATGGAACTTCGATTTGACGGCAAAACTTCAGGAAAAGGGACAAGACTTTGATACACCGTACAAGATCCTGGAAGTATGCAACCCGAAAGAAGCGAATACGGTACTCTCTGAAAACTTGATGGTCGGCTATTTCCTGCCATGCAAAATTGTCGTATATAAAGAAGGCGAAGAAACGAAAATTGGCATGCCAAAGCCGACATCATTGATCGGCATGGCAGAAGACGGCAGCAAATTGAATGAAGTGGCTGCAGATATCGAAAACCGCCTCATCAGCTGCATCGACCGAACCGCCTAATTTTCGAAAATTTACGAATGGAGGAGTTTTTTTATGACAGTCAAATTTACATCCGCTGAAGAAATTGCAGAAAAAGTAATGAACAATGAACCTGTTGCCATTCTCGATGTCCGCAGCAAAGAAGATGTGGAAAATTGGCATGTAGAAGGCAGTCAAGTTGAATTGCATAATATTCCGTTCAATAAAATAGAAGAAAGCAGCGAAGAAATCAACAAGCTGCCGAAGGAAAAACCGCTCTATACGATGTGTGCGAAAGGCAACACATCGAAGAAAGCGGCGGAGTACTTGCAGGACCAAGGATTTGAAAACATTATTTCCATTGAAGGCGGGATGGCTTCTTGGAGTGAACAATTGGAACCGGTGAAAATTGGGGACTTGAAGACTGGCGGCGCGATCTATCAATTTGTCCGCGTTGGCAAGGGCTGCCTGTCTTATTTGATTGAATCGGATGGCGAAGCGGCAGTGGTCGATGCGGCACGAATGACCGAACCGTATGAAAACTTCGCAAAAGAGCATTCGGCGAAAATCACTCATGTGTTGGATACCCATCTCCATGCCGACCATATTTCAGGCGGCCGAAAATTGGCCGAGCAGTTCGGCGCACAGTATCACTTGCCGCCGGAAGATGCGGATGAAGTGGTATTCGGTTATGAACCAGTGGAAGACGGAACAACCGTGGAAGTAGGGAAAGCCAAGATCAAGGCATTCTATTCGCCAGGCCATACGATCGGCAGTACCTCATTTATCGTCGACGATGAATATTTGCTGACAGGCGATATCCTGTTCATCGAATCGATCGGCCGTCCAGACCTTGCGGGGAAAGCGACGGATTGGGCAGAAGATTTGCACGAGACGCTTTATGAACGCTACGATGACCTGTCGAAAGACTTAATTGTTTTGCCTGCACATTATGCAGACGTCAAAGAAATGAACGAAGACGGCAGCGTCCACAAAAAACTCAGCGAGCTTTACAATCAAAATGAAGGGCTCAATATCGATGATGAAGAACGTTTCATCAAACGAGTGACGGAAAACTTGAAAGAGCAACCGAACGCTTATGAAGATATCCGTAAAACAAACATGGGGAAAATCACCCCGTCAGAAGACGAACAAAAAGAAATGGAAACCGGCCCGAACAATTGTGCAGTCTAAGCGGTGCCGGTTATACAAGGGTCCCCGCTGTATTGGCGGGGACTTTCCGTGTTAAAATAACTTCAGGCAAAGCGAAAAATAATCAGTGAGTTTTTCGTTTGACTTTATACCCTTAGGGGTATATTATTAAGCATAACAACTTCAATATATTGAACAGGAGGCTTGTCTGATGGAATACGATAAAAAGATTGAAAACCGCCTCAAGCGGATTGAAGGCCAATTGCGCGGAGTCATCAAAATGGTCGAAGCAGACGGTGAATGCCGTGATGTAGTGACCCAGCTGTCGGCAGTAAGAAGCGCAGTGGACCGGACGATCGGAGTCATTGTCAGTGAAAACCTGCAGTCTTGTGTACGCGATAGCTTGGAAAAAGGCGAAAATACGGAAGACGTCGTGAAAGAAGCGGTCGAGCTTCTCGTAAAAAGCCGATAAACAGTAGATATAGAAAAAAAGAAGTTTCCTGTTGACATAGCAGAATACATGCTTTAATATACCCTATAGGGTATTATAAAAAGTGCGACGCCACTATAAAACGTTCTTTTTTTTGGAATAAAATATACCCACAGGGGTAATTAATGGAGGAATTTACAGAATGGCAGAACAAAAGAAGACAACAATTGTACTTTTCAGCGGAGACTATGACAAAGCAATGGCCGCCTATATCATCGCAAACGGAGCAGCGGCTTACGATCACGAAGTTACCATTTTCCATACATTTTGGGGATTGAATGCACTTCGCCAAGAAAATCCGCCAGCAATCAAAAAAGGGCGCCTCGAAACGATGTTCTCAAAAATGATGCCGCGCGGAGCCGACAAACTCGGGCTTTCCAATATGCAATTCGGGGGCATGGGCCCGAAATTGATCAAGCAAGTCATGAAAAAACATAATGCAATGCCATTGCCGGATCTGATTGAAATGGCTCAAGAACAAGACATTAAATTGGTTGCCTGCACGATGACAATGGATCTTCTCGGCTTGCAAAAAGAAGAGCTCTTGGATGAAATTGAATACGCTGGCGTAGCCGCTTATCTTGGCGACGCAGAAGACGGCAACGTCAACTTGTTTATCTAACTCCCAAAAGTGGAAAGGATGAAGTATAGATGGAATGGTTGCTCTGGATTGCAGTCGGGGTTATTGCCTATTTCGCGATCTCCCGCTTTACTGCACCAACTAAAGGAATCAAGACAATGTCCACTGACGAACTGAAACCAGCACTCGGCAAGAAAGATAAGCAGTATATCGATGTCCGGACGCCTGCAGAGTTCAAAGCGAACCATATTAAAGGCTTCAAGAACATTCCATTGAATGATTTGCCGAAGCGTGTAAATGAATTGTCAAAGGACAAAGAAACACTGGTCATCTGCCAAAGCGGCATGCGCAGCAGCAGAGCGAGCCAATTATTGAAGAAAAACGGGTTTACCAATATAGTGAATATCAGAGGCGGAATGAGCAGTTACCGCGGATAATTTGAGGAGGAATTTAACATGAAAAGCATGACTACACAAGAAGTTCAGGAATACATCAAAAACAACCCTGAGGCATCGCTGATCGATGTGCGCGAAACAGAAGAAGTCGCTGCAGGAAAAATTCCAGGAGCCGTCAATATTCCACTTGGCCTGTTGGAGTTCCGCTTGCAGGATATCGATAAATCGAAAGAACATATCATGATTTGCCGTTCTGGCAACCGCAGTGGCATGGCCAGCCGGTTATTGGAAGACCGCGGCTATAACGTCATCAATATGGACGGCGGCATGATGAACTGGGAAGGCGACACCGAGTAATCTTCAACAACAGGCTCGGATTCATAAAAGGAGGAGAATGATTAATGGTTCAAACAGATAAAGTATTGGACGCTAAAGGGCTCGCATGCCCAATGCCGATCGTTAAGACGAAAAAAGCGATGAAAGACCTGGCTTCCGGTGATGTATTGGAAATCCAGGCTACTGATAAAGGGTCAACAGCCGACTTGCAGGCATGGGCGAAAAGCTCGGGTCATGAATACATCGGCACGGAAACAGAAGGGGACGTATTGCTTCATTACTTGCGCAAAGACGGTGCAAATGAAGTGGAAGAGACAATCGAAATTCCCGAAGTATCGCTTGCTGATTTCCATGCACGCGTTGAAAATGGGGATTCGTTGAACATTCTGGATGTCCGCGAGCAAGAAGAATATGATGAAGCGCATATCCCTGGCGTCAAGCACATCCCGCTCGGCGAAGTGGAGAACCGCATGAACGAATTGGACCAGAACGAAGAAATCTACATCATTTGCCATTCAGGCCGCAGAAGCGGAATCGCTGGCGACATGATGGCGAAAAAAGGTTTCAAGACTTTGTATAACGTAGTGCCTGGCATGCGTGATTGGACTGGCAAAACCGAGTAATCGGGCCAGTCCCCAAATTTTGAAGGAGTGTGTTCATTAATGACCAAGAAAACAGCAATCATCGCCTCTAACGGCGGATTATTCGAAGCATATAAAGTATTCAATATTGCAACAGCAGCTGCAGCAAGTGATCACGAAGTGTCCATTTTCTTTACATTTGAAGGCTTGAACTTGATCCACAAAGAAGCGAACCAGCAATTGCCGATGCCAGAAGGCAAAGAGCATTTTGAAGAAGGCTTCAAGAAATCGAACGTACCGGCTATTCCGGAACTAATCGAAATGGCGCAAGACCTCGATGTTAAATTTATCGGCTGCCAAATGACGATGGATGTCATGGGCCTTGAGAAAGACGCATTCGTTGACGGCATTGAAGTCGGCGGCGCAGTAACATTCCTTGATTTTGCACAAGATGCAGACGTGACACTTACATTCTAATCAATAGAAAAATTTTTTGCGAAAAAATATACCCCGGGAGGTAATTAGTTTATGTCAGTAAAAGCAATGACAGCGGCGCAAGTAGCCCGCAAAGTAATTGATAACGAACCATTGTTCATCCTTGATGTCCGCAACGGCGACGCATTCGCCGATTGGAAAATCGAAGGCGGCAACATCCAGTACTTGAACATTCCATATTTTGATTTATTGGACGGCGTTGAAGAAGTCATCGATCAATTGCCGAAAGACCGCGATATTTTGGTCGTCTGCGCCAAAGAAGGATCTTCCATCATGGTTGCAGATATGCTTGCGGATGAAGGCGTGGAAACGGCTTATCTATCAGGCGGCATGAAAGCATGGAGCGAGCACTTGGAGCCGGTGAAAGTCGGCGATTTGAAAGATGGCGGAGAACTTTACCAATTTGTCCGTATCGGCAAAGGCTGCTTGTCTTACATGGCTATTTCTGGCGGTGAAGCGGCAGTCATTGACGCGACTCGCATGACGGATGTCTTCTTGAACTTCGCGCAGGAAAAAGGCGCAGCGATCAAGCACGTATTCGATTCCCACCTTCACGCGGACCATATCTCAGGCGGACGCCAAATTGCACAAGCGACAGGCGCAACGTACTACTTGCCGCCAGCTGACGCTGAAGAAGTGGTATTCGATTATACACCGCTTGAAGGCGGCTTCGAAGCGGCATTCGGAAGCTCGAAAGTCGAAGCGCTCTACTCGCCAGGACACACAATCGGTTCGACTTCATTCATCGTTGATGATCAATACTTGATGACAGGTGATATCCTGTTCATCGATTCTATCGGACGCCCGGACCTTGCAGGGCTAGCGGAAGACTGGGTTGGCGATTTGCGCGAATCTCTATACAGCCGCTACCAAGCGCTTGCAAACGAATTGGTCGTTCTTCCGGCTCACTTCATGATTATGGAAGAATTGAATGAAGACGGCAGTGTCGCGAAAAAATTGAGCGACTTATTCAAAGAAAATCACGGCTTGAATATCGAAGATGAGCAGGAGTTCCGCGACATGGTGACGAAGAACCTACCACCGCAGCCGAATGCTTACGAAGATATCCGCAAGACCAACATGGGCAAGATCACACCAGAAGAAGAAATGCAGCGCGAAATGGAAATCGGCCCGAACCGCTGCGCCGTACGTTAAGTTTAATCAATAGCAAGTAACTATAATAAAACATTCTAAAGGAGAGATTTTGATGAACGCAGATAAAGTACTAGACGCAAAAGGCTTGGCTTGTCCAATGCCGATCGTAAAAACAAGAAAAGAAATGAAAGATATGGATTCCGGCCAAGTTTTGGAAATCCAAGCTACAGATAAAGGCGCATCAGCGGATTTGACTGCATGGGCTAAATCAGGCGGCCACGAACTCTTGGAACAGCAAGTCGATGGCGACGTGCTGAAGTTCTGGATCAAAAAGGGCTGAAGAGTGAAGGGCATCGAATGATGTCCTTTTCTTTTTCCCGTTTTTTAGCTGAAATTGTTCACACAATAAAAAATGACCGAAATAGCGGGAGCTGATGCGGATGTATCCCTCCTGCAGAATAGGCTTTTGCGATGGGCGATCATGCTTCATTGCATCGGTATGCTATAAAAGCGTTGCTTATTCGATAGGAGGGGTAAATTGTGTTGAAAAAATGGATTCCGGCTCTTGAGTGGCTGGGCAGCTATAAAAAATCAGACTTGAGCGGTGACTTGAATGCTGGCTTGATCGTTGCCATCATGCTCATTCCGCAGGGGATGGCATATGCGATGCTGGCTGGATTGCCGCCGGTGATCGGGCTTTACGCCTCGACGGTCCCGCTTATTATCTACGCATTGTTCGGAACATCGAGGCAGCTCGCTGTGGGGCCAGTGGCGATGGTCTCCTTGCTTGTGCTATCAGGAGTCTCGCTATTAGCGGAACCGGGAACGGACGAATACATCTCCCTAGTGCTGTTGTTGATGTTGATGATCGGGGTGATCCAGCTGCTATTGGGCGTCTTCAAGCTCGGCTTTATCGTCAACTTCCTGTCCCATGCGGTCATCAGTGGGTTTACGTCCGCGGCGGCCATCATTATCGGGCTCAGCCAATTGAAGCATTTGATCGGCGTCAGCCTGGAAGCTGATAAAAACGTCTTCCTGATTATCGGTGAGACGATTCGGCGCGCCGGGGAAATCAACCCTGCGACACTGGCCATCGGTCTGGGCAGTATCGTTTTGCTGATTCTCATGAAAAAATACGTCAAGAAAATACCAGGACCGCTAGTGGTCGTTGTATTGAGCATCTTGGCTGTCTATCTCTTCAATTTGAACGGGCTAGGGGTGAAAATCGTCGGGGAAGTGCCTGCCGGTTTGCCACCCTTATCCTTGCCTGCATTTCAGATAGATGCGTTGATAGCGTTAGTGCCGATTGCCTTAACGATTTCGTTTATCGGATATATGGAATCGATTGCGATGGCTAAGGCGATCGCAGCAAAAGAAAAATACAAGATCGACCCAGACCGCGAACTAGTCGGGCTAGGATTGGCCAATGTCGGGGGCTCCTTTTTTGCTGGCTATCCGGTAACGGGAGGGTTCTCCAGATCTGCCGTCAACTATCAGGCAGGGGCGCGCACACCGCTCGCGTCGATCATCACCGCCTTGCTGATTATCCTGACCTTGCTGTTCTTTACAGGCTTGTTCTATTATTTGCCGAATGCGGTGTTGGCTGCGATCATCATGGTCGCTGTGTACAGCTTGATCGATGCAAAAGAGCTGAAATACCTGTTCAAAGTGAATAAAGTAGACGGCCTGACATGGCTGTTGACGTTTCTTGCGACATTATTGATTGGCATAGAACAGGGCATCATTGCAGGGGCGATTTTTTCCTTACTCGTCTTTATCCGCCGCAGTGCTTATCCACACGTAGCCGAACTTGGTTATTTGCCGAAAGAAAAAGTGTACCGCAATACGAATCGGTATCCAGATGCCGAAACGGATCCGGAAATTCTCATTTTTCGTGTAGATGCCTCACTCTATTTCGCCAACATGACATTTTTGGAAGAGCAGCTTTGTAAGAGGCTCGCAGAAAAGCCCGAGACAAAATGGGTCGTCTTCGATTTCTCCAGCGTTAATTCCATTGATGCCGTCGCAATCCATGCGCTTGAAGACCTGATGGAGCAATGCCAGTCCGGCAAAGTGAGAATGGTCTTTGCAGGCATCAAGAATACGGTGTTGGATGTTCTGAAACGAGCGGATTGGGAACGTAAATACGGCGGTAGCATCCATTACATGAGCATTGAAGATGCTTTATCTTCAATCAAGGGCAGGGAGGAGCGGCTGTGAAAAGTGCAGAGCTGAAAAAGCAGAACGAAGAGTTCATCCAAAAAATCAAAGCTCAGGATCCATCCTATTTCGACGAGCTGAAAAAAGGACAAACGCCTGAATACTTCTTGTTGTCGTGCAGTGATTCGCGCGTCAGCCCTTCCATTATCATGCAGATGCCGCTTGGGCATATGTTCGTCCACCGCAACATCGCCAACCAAGTCGTGGAAGAAGACGAAAGCTTCTCTGCCAGTTTGTATTATGCAATCCGCCATTTGAACGTCAAGAAGCTTGTCGTCAAAGGCCATACAGGCTGTGGAGGTGTAAAAGCCGCTTGGGAAGGCAATGAAGAGCCGGAACTGCAGAAATGGCTAGCTTATATCAGGAGAGGCTTGCCGGAGAAAACTGGCGGCGGCCAGCCGACACTTGATGAGCTGTCAAAATTGAACGTGCTCAGCCAAGTGAAGCGATTGCAGCAGCATCCGGTCTATCGGCAATATGGAAAAAGCGTTGAAATTTCAGGGTGCATTTTTCACGTGGAAACCGGTGAACTGGAACAGATTTATCCACTATAGCTTTTGGAATATAAGAAATCAGCAGGTTTTCTTTTAAGGAAGATGGCTAATTTCTTATATTTCAAGCACTTTTTCATATTTCAGATGGATTCCGAAATGATTGCAGGAATGTAAAGTTTCCATTTTTTAAGCAAAATCACTTCACAAATTTACCCCCGGGGGTATAATAGGAAGTGACATTAAATAGAGGCAAGAAAAAGCACAGGGCTTTTTCAGAAAGGTGAGTTTCCATGAGTATTGATTTTATGATTGTTATTTTCTTGATCGGCTTTGTCGGTTCCTTCATCTCAGGAATGGTCGGAATCGGCGGATCCATCATCAAGTATCCGATGCTGTTATATATCCCGGTCATGCTGGGATACACGGCATTTTCAGCACATGAAGTATCAGGTATCAGTGCCATTCAAGTATTCTTCGCGACAATCGCGGGGGTATGGGCATACCGAGGCAGTGGCTATTTGAATAAGTCCCTTATCGCCTATATGGGCGGCGCCATTTTAGTCGGTAGCTTTATCGGAGGGTACGGCTCGACTCTCTTGTCTGAGTCGGCTATCAACATCGTCTATGCCATCCTAGCAACCATCGCCGTCGTCATGATGTTCATCCCGAAAAAAGGCTTGGATGACATTCCAGCAGATCAAGTGACATTCAATAAGTGGATTGCTGCAAGCCTGGCGTTCATCGTCGGAATTGCGGCAGGGATTGTCGGTGCAGCAGGCGCCTTCATCCTGGTGCCGATCATGCTGGTCGTCTTGCGTATTCCAACTCGTATGACAATCGCGACTTCATTGGCGATTACATTTATCTCATCCATCGGTTCAACGGTCGGTAAAATCGTCACTGACCAGATCCTGTATGGTCCGGCTGCAGTCATGATCGTGGCCAGTATCCTGGCAGCTCCATTGGGTGCAAAAGTGGGCCAAAAAGCGAACACCAAAGTATTGCAATGGATCTTGTCGCTGTTGATTCTTGGTACAGCAATCAAAATCTGGCTTGATATTCTATAAAAGCGAAAAG
>NZ_JAPEHT010000028.1 GCF_028823615.1 Planococcus sp. A6 | reverse complement strand
TTTTGTGTTCAGCAGTGTTCCCGATCGCCGTTCAATATTGCAATCGATTGTTTTTATAAATATCAGTTGCAGGCACCAGCAACTGCGTGGTATAATTTCAAATGGTGTTAAATACACACGCATTCCGATCTGTTCCGCAGGTGCCTTTATTGGTAACGGTTCAGAAGCGAAGAGTGCGGAGGCAAACAAAAACCTATTAGGAGGAAACACATCATGGCAGTAATTTCAATGAAACAATTGCTCGAAGCTGGTGTTCACTTTGGCCACCAGACTCGCCGCTGGAACCCGAAAATGAAAAAATACATCTTCGTGGAACGTAACGGCATCTACATCATCGACCTTCAAAAGACGGTCCGCAAACTTGAGGAAGCTTACAACTTCATGAAGCAAGTGGGCGAAGAAGGCGGTAAAGTCTTGTTCGTAGGAACAAAAAAACAAGCTCAGGACGCGATCAAAGAAGAAGCAGAACGTTCTGGCAACTACTACATCAACCAACGCTGGTTGGGTGGTACTTTGACTAACTTCGGCACGATCCAAAAACGTGTTAACCGCATGAAACAGATCGAGCGCATGGAAGAAGACGGCACTTTCGATGTCCTTCCGAAAAAAGAAGTAGTTCAATTGAAAAAACAACACGAACGCTTGGAGAAATTCCTAGGCGGTATCCGTGACATGAACGGTCTTCCGGACGTAATGTTCGTCGTAGACCCTCGTAAAGAACGCATCGCAGTAGCAGAAGCTATGAAATTGAACATTCCAATCGTAGGTATCGTTGATACAAACTGCGACCCGGACGAAATCGATTACGTAATCCCTGCAAACGATGATGCTATCCGTGCGGTCAAACTATTGACTGGCAAAATGGCTGATGCTCTTCTTGAGTCTAAGCCGGAAGAAGACGAAGAAGCATCAGCGGAAACTGCTGAGTAATTCGCAATGTTTACAGGTGATAAGCGGCCAACCCCACTTATCACCTTTTTTTGAGAAAACACAGACAAGTTGAAGGAGGAATTTAATCATGGCAGTTACAGCTCAAATGGTTAAAGAATTGCGCGAAAAAACAGGCGCAGGTATGATGGATTGCAAAAAAGCATTGGTACAAACTGACGGTGACATTGACGCAGCTCTAGATTTCCTTCGTGAAAAAGGATTGTCAAGCGCTTCTAAAAAAGCAGACCGCATCGCAGCTGAAGGGATCACTTCAATCCTTGAAGAAGGTAACGAAGCAGTCATCTACGAAGTTAACGCTGAAACGGATTTCGTAGCGAAAAACGAAGGCTTCCAAACTTTGGTTAAAGAAATCGGCGAGCATTTGCTTGCAACTAAACCAGCGACAATCGATGAAGCAAATGCTTCTACTATGTCAAACGGATTGTCAGTAGCGGACCACATCTCGAACGCTATCGCTAAAATCGGTGAGAAAATCACCTTGCGCCGCTTCGAAATCCGCACAAAATCAGACAATGACGCTTTCGGTCCATACTTGCACATGGGCGGACGCATCGGTGTTCTCGTTCTTTTGGAAGGTTCTTCCGATTCACAAGCTGCACGCGATATCGCTATGCACATCGCTGCACTTAACCCGAAATTCATTTCTCGCGACGAAGTGTCTGCTGAGGAAGTAGAGCGTGAGCGCAAAGTATTGACTGAGCAAGCGTTGAACGAAGGCAAGCCAGAAAAAATCGTTGAAAAAATGGTTGAAGGCCGTCTTGGGAAATACTTCGAAGACATCTGCTTGCTTGACCAAGCATTCGTCAAAAACTCTGACCAGAAAGTCCGCGAGTTCGCAGCATCTGTTGGCGGCACTGTAAAAGAGTTCATCCGTTACGAAGTGGGCGAAGGCATCGAAAAACGCGAAGACAACTTCGCTGACGAAGTCATGAGCCAAGTCAACAAAAAATAATCCAACTTTTATAAGAGTTATCCGGGGAGCACAATGTTGTGTTCCCTGTTTTTCAATAAACGTGTAACGGAGGGTACCGATGAGTGTTCCAAAATACAAACGCATTGTACTGAAATTAAGTGGAGAAGCGATGGCAGGCGGACAAGGTTTCGGTCTTTCCCCTGAAATCATCAAATCTGTCGCAGCGCAAGTGAAGGAAATCGTAGACCTTGGCGTAGAAGTAGCGGTAGTGGTTGGCGGAGGAAACATCTGGCGCGGCAAAGTCGGTTCGGAGATGGGCATGGACCGTGCGACTGCAGACTATATGGGGATGTTGGCAACTGTCATGAACTCATTGGCCTTGCAGGATTCGCTCGAGAAGCAAGACGTGGAAACACGCGTATTGTCTTCAATTGAAATGCGCCAAGTCGCAGAACCGTATATTCGCAGAAGAGCGATCCGCCACCTCGAGAAAAAACGTGTCGTCATTTTCTCGGCTGGAACCGGAAATCCTTACTTCTCGACAGATACGACAGCTGCGTTGCGAGCTGCAGAAATTGAAGCAGATGTCATCTTGATGGCGAAAAACAACGTGGACGGCGTTTATTCTGCTGATCCAAAAACCGATGTTGAAGCGGTCAAATACGATGAACTATCGTACTTCGACGTCATTCAACAAGGACTTCAAGTGATGGATTCGACAGCTTCCACATTATGTATGGACAATGATATTCCACTCGTAGTATTCTCTATAATGGAAAAAGGAAACATAAAACGAGCTGTTCTTGGTGAAAAGATCGGGACAGTAGTGAGGAGATCATTATAATGCCGAAAACAATCATGAACGATACGAAAACAAAAATGAGCAATGCCATTCAAGCTTTTTCGCGTGATTTGGCTTCTATCCGCGCGGGGCGTGCGACCCCTTCATTGCTCGACAAAATTACGGTCGAGTATTACGGTGCCCCGACACCTGTCAACCAAGTAGCCGGCATTTCAGTCCCGGAAGCGCGTTTGATCATGATCCAGCCTTACGATAAGACCGTATTGCCGGAAATCGAAAAAGCGATCCTGAAATCGGATCTTGGACTCAGCCCTTCAAACGACGGTAACGTCATCCGTCTTGCGGTTCCAGCTCTTACGGAGGAGCGCCGTAAAGATTTGGTTAAGCAAGTGAAGAAAGAAGGGGAAGATGCCAAAGTCATCATCCGCAATATTCGCCGCGATGCCAACGACGATTTGAAAAAGCTTGAGAAAAAAAGTGAGATTACAACCGATGATTTGCGTGGCTACTCAGACGATGTGCAAGATATGACAAACACGCATATCGCTAAAATTGATGACATGGTCAAAGACAAAGAAACTGAAATCATGGCAGTTTAAGCGAACTTCATCTGTTCCCAGGCGTCCTGTATAACAGGACGCTTTTTTCATGCCAAAATTTCGGAAGTGCCTTGAAAGTTCACGCACAACGCGCATTTTTTTGATATGATAAGCAATAGACATTCCGATTGGTTACAAGTGGAGGATTAATTATGTTCAATAAACTATTAAAGAGAAATATAGAGCCGGTAGTGGTGGAATACGGAGAGCGTGCCATGGCTGTAGCCGGCGCAGGCGTACCGTCCCATGTGGCGATCATCATGGACGGCAATGGGCGTTGGGCGAAAAAGCGTTCGATGCCGAGAGTGGCAGGCCATCACGAGGGAATGAAGACCGTCCGCAAAATAACGAAGCTCGCAAGCCATCTCGGCGTGTTTTGACTTTATATGCGTTTTCGACGGAAAACTGGAAGCGTCCGAAAATAGAAGTCGACTTTCTGATGCGTTTGCCGGAAGAGTTTCTATCGAGTTTTTTGCCGGAGCTGATCGAAGAGAACGTCCGTGTGGAAATGATGGGCTATGTAGATGATCTGCCAGCCCATACGATCCAGGCGATCCAAAAAGCGAAAGAGGCAACCAAGCACAACGATGGATTGGTGTTGAACTTTGCATTGAATTACGGCAGCCGCGCGGAAATCGTTGACGCCGTGAAAAACTTGGCTGCTTTGGTTCAGGCAGGTGAACTGGAGCCATCCGAAATTTCAGAAGACATGATCACAAGCCGTCTCATGACGAGCGGTTTACCGGAGCCTGATCTATTGATCCGAACGAGCGGGGAGGTTCGTTTGAGCAATTTCATGCTATGGCAATTGGCTTATACCGAATTTTGGTTTACCGACACCTTATGGCCTGATTTCGGTGAAGATTGCTTGCTCGAGGCATTCGAGATTTATCAGAAACGAAATCGGCGTTATGGTGGTTTGAAGGGGGAAGAAGCAAATTGAAGCAACGCATTATTACAGGAGCAATAGCAGCTGCCCTATTTATTCCATTTGTCATCATCGGCGGGATTCCGTTTATTCTTTTGGTCTACGTCCTAGCAACAATCGGTTTTCAGGAATTACTTAAAATGAAAGGCCGGAGCCTCATGAGCGTGCCCGGTCTTATTTCTCTTGTGGCCTTGTATGCTTTCATGCTGCCAGGAGATTGGTCCCAGCAAGTATACGAATGGACTGGCTATCTGAAAGTGGAATTCGTCTTTATGGCAGTCATTTTGCTGCTTATACATACGGTTGTTGTCAAAAACAGTTTTACCTTTGATGATGCCGCGTTCGCTATCCTCGGCACCCTTTATGTGGGGCTAGGGTTCTATTACTTAATCGAAACACGGGAATCTGGGCTTGCGGTATTGATTTTTGCGCTGCTGGTTGTATGGTTCACCGATTCCGGAGCTTATTTTACAGGGCGCAAAATCGGAAAGCGCAAACTGTGGCCGGAAATTTCACCGAATAAAACAATTGAAGGGTTTGTCGGCGGCATTATCTGGGCTGTTGGCATCGCGCTTATTTTTGCTTATTTTGCGGGCATGGAACAGCCTATCGTATTGGTCATCATCGTCGCAATTGTTGCTTCGATTTTCGGACAATTGGGCGATTTGGTGGAATCGGCTTTGAAGCGTCATTTTAATGTTAAAGATTCCGGCAAGATGCTGCCTGGGCATGGCGGCATTTTAGACCGCTTCGACAGTATCCTTTTTGTCATGCCGCTATTGCATTTCCTGCATTTTATTTAAGAGAGGGTTGTTTCATAGATGAAAAAAATCATATTGCTCGGCGCGACCGGTTCAATCGGCATCCAGACAGCCGATATCATCCGGGAACATCCCGAAGAATTTTCACTGGTCGGATTGTCAGCCGGTAAAAACATGGAAAAAACACGCGAGCTAATTCAAGAGTTTCAGCCAGAAATCGTCTGCGTCCAGCTCGCTGAAGATGCGCGGCAGCTGCAGCAGGAGTTCAAGGGCATTCTATTCGTCCATGGCAATAAAGGCCTGGTTGATGCTTCGACATACGAGGCGGATGTCTTGGTCAATGCAGTAATCGGCAGTGTCGGGCTTGAACCGACTTTGGAAGCGATTAAACTCGGCCGCACGATTGCCATCGCCAATAAAGAAACACTTGTGACAGCGGGGCATCTCGTCATGCAAAGCGCCAAAAAGCACGGTGCTGATATCTTGCCGGTGGACAGTGAACATTCAGCTCTGTTCCAAGCGCTCAACGGAGAAAAGCTCGAGCAGGCAAGCCGGTTGATCCTGACGGCTTCAGGCGGCAGCTTCCGAGACAAAACGCGCGATGAACTTGCGGGTGTCACAGTGGAAGATGCACTCAATCACCCGAACTGGTCGATGGGCTCCAAGATCACGATCGATTCCGCGACGATGTTGAATAAAGGCCTGGAAGTGATCGAAGCGCATGTGCTGTTCGATTTTGCCTATGATGATATCGATGTGCTATTGCACCGTGAGAGCATCATCCATTCAATGGTTGAATTCCAGGACACGAGTGTTATGGCACAGCTCGGGACACCTGATATGAGAGTGCCGATCCAGTATGCGCTTTCCTATCCAGACCGCCTGCCGCGACCAACTGCCAAACGGCTGGACCTGGCGGAAATCGCACAGTTGAATTTCCGGGCGATGGATTACGAACGCTTCCGTGCTTTGAAGTTGGCGTTCGATGCCGGGCGGGAAGGCGGCACGATGACCACTGTCTTGAATGCTGCCAATGAGCAGGCAGTTGCGATGTTCTTGAACCGTCAAATCGGCTTTTTGCAAATCGAGGAATTCATTGAACGGGCTATGCTTGCCCATCAGACGATTGCTTCGCCGGATCTCGAAACGATTCTTGCGGCAGATTCTGAAACGAGAAAAACTGTGGAAAACATGCTAAAATAGCGACAGATTAAAACCGAATAAGGTTTATTAAGGATGGGTTCAATATGGAGACAGTATTAGCGTTCATCATCATTTTCGGCGCATTAGTATTTTTCCACGAGCTGGGCCATTTCCTGTTCGCTAAGCGGGCCGGGATCCTCGTTCGTGAATTCGCTATCGGAATGGGCCCTAAGATTTTAGGCATTACAAGAGGCGAGACGCTGTATACGATTAGATTGCTTCCGATTGGTGGATATGTCCGCATGGCTGGCGAAGAAATGGATGCCATCCATCTGCAGGCAGGCCATCGCATCGGATTGCTGTTGGATGAAAAGGGACAGGCCAAGAAAGTCATCCTTAACCAAAAGCATGTCTATCCCGAGATCCTGTTTCTGGAAGTAGAACAAGCAGATCTCGAAAAAGACCTTTTCATCAAAGGATATGACGAAGACGAGCAATTGGTGAATATCAAAGTTGCCCGTGATGCGGTAGTGGAAGAAAATGGCCGTGAAACGATCTTGGCGCCTTATGACCGCACGTTCGATGCGAAAAATTTGCCGAATCGCTTCATGACGATTTTTGCTGGGCCGTTCTTCAACTTTATCCTGGCATTCTTCATCTTTACGGCCATCGGCATGCTGCAGGGAGTTCCGACTTTCGAGCCAGTGATTTCCGAAGTGACAGAAGACAGCCCTGCTGAACAGGCGGGCATGCAAGACGGCGATTTGGTGACGGAAATCGAAGGCCAATCGATTAGCACGTGGGACGAGTTGGTGGAGTCCGTACAAGACAGTGCAGGAACAGCGCTTGATTTCCAAGTCGAGCGTGATGGCGAGCCTTTGAATTTCACGATCACACCTGAATTGTCCGAACAAGCTGCAGAAGAAGTCGGCGTCATCGGCGTCTTGTACCAAAGCCCGGTGGAAAAAGACTTTTTAGGTTCATTCGCGTATGGGGCTGAACAAACAGTGTTTTGGTTCAAAGAGATATTCCGCTTGCTCGGCATGCTTGTGACAGGCCAATTCACCATCGATGCCTTGTCCGGCCCTGTCGGCATCTACAAAACCACTGAAGAAGTCGCCCAATACGGCATCTTTACGCTTATGAGCTGGGCTGGCATGCTCAGCATCAACTTAGGGATCATGAACTTGTTGCCGCTGCCAGCGCTTGACGGCGGGCGCCTCATGTTCTTTGTCCTTGAAGCATTGCGAGGCAAGCCGGTCGATAAGCAAAAAGAAGGGATGGTCCATTTTGTCGGGATCATGCTGTTAATGCTCTTGATGATTGTCGTCACATGGAATGACATTCAGCGATTCTTCTTTTAATGAGAGAAAGGGAAGCGTCTAACGCTTTCCTTTCTCTGCTACATAGGGATTTACAAATACAATAACCAGTCGAGGTGTATTCGGATATGAGACAAACATTAAGCTTTATCCCGACGTTACGGGAAACTCCAGCTGATGCGGAAGTGAAATCGCATCAATTATTGCTGCGAGCAGGATTTATCCGCCAAAATACGAGCGGGATCTATTCATTCCTTCCGCTCGGTAAACGCGTTCTGCATAAAGTCGAGAAAATCATCCGTGAGGAAATGGAAGCGATCAATAGCGTAGAAGTATTCATGCCTGCCCTTCAGCAAGCTGAACTTTGGCAGGAGACCGGGCGCTGGTATTCTTACGGCGACGAATTGATGCGTTTAAAAGACCGCAACGACCGTGAATTTGCACTAGGTGCAACACATGAAGAAATCATCACGAGCTTACTGCGCGACGAAATCAAGTCCTATAAGAAATTGCCGCTGACTTTGTATCAGATCCAGTCGAAGTTCCGCGACGAGAAACGCCCACGATTCGGTTTGCTGCGCGGACGCGAATTCCTGATGAAAGATGCGTATTCCTTCCATGCGACGCCGGAAAGCCTGGATAAGACCTACGACGATATGATGCAGGCCTACAGCAATATCTTCAGCCGCCTAGGTTTGAATTTCCGCGCCGTCATCGCGGATTCAGGGGCAATCGGCGGCAAGGATAACCACGAATTCATGGTGCTGTCGGAAATCGGCGAAGACACGATTGCGTATTCAGACAATTCACCATATGCCGCGAATATTGAAATGGCCGCCGTTCAAATGGACTATCCGAAATCCGATGAACAAGCGCGTCAAGTTGAAAAAGTCTCAACGCCTGATCAGAAGACCATTGCACAAGTGGCGGAGTTCCTCGAGACGACGCCAGAAAACTGCATTAAAACACTTGTGTTCAAAGCGGATGATGAGCTGATTGTCGTATTGTCGCGCGGCGACCATGAAGTGAATGACGTTAAAGTCAAGCATATTTCAGGTGCTAAGCTGATCGATATGGCGACCCCTGAAGACGTGCGTGAATTGTTGTCCTGCGATATCGGCTCAATCGGGCCAGTGAACTTGCCTGCAGGCGTCCGCGTATTTGCGGACAATGCTGTTAAATCGATTGTCAACGGCGTCACAGGCGCTAATGAAGAAGGTGTCCATTTCAAAAATGTTACACCTGATGAAGATTTCACGGTAGAAGCATATGGAGACTTGCGCTTTGTAAAAGAAGGCGACCCTTCACCAGACGGAAACGGCACGATTCAATTCGCCAAAGGAATCGAAGTCGGCCATATCTTCAAGCTCGGCACGACTTACAGCGAACCGATGAAAGCGACTTTCCTCAATGACCAAGGCAAAGCGATGCCTTATATCATGGGCTGCTACGGCATCGGTGTTTCCCGCATTGTCGCGGCTGTCGCTGAACAATTCCAGGACGAGTCCGGGTTCACTTGGCCGACTGCAGTCGCACCGTATGAAATCCACGTCGTGCCGGTCAACGTCAAAGATGACGTGCAGCGTGAAACGGGTGAAGAAATTTATGAACAACTAAAAGCCCAAGGATTCGAAGTGCTGCTTGATGACCGCAAAGAGCGCGCCGGCGTGAAATTCGCCGATGCCGATTTGATCGGCTTGCCACTCCGCATCACTGTCGGCAAACGTGCCGCTGAAGGAATCCTGGAAGTGAAAATCCGCGAAACCAACGAAACGGTTGAATGGCATAAAGATGAAGTGCAAGACAAGGTACGCGAATTCTTTAAGAAATGAATAATAATCTGATATGATAAAAGGAAAGTACAAACGTACTTTCCTTTCTTTTTCTGAAATAAATGGCGAAGGGGATAATCATGATAAATGAGCAAGACGCCAAAATGAGATTTAAATTGCTGCTGCAGCATCTGGAGTTAACCGACGATGTCCATATGCCATATTTTGAAGGGGCGGAATTGACGCGCATGACCGTTCATAAGAAAGACCGGGCATGGCGCTTTATTGTCAAACTCAAGCAAGTGCTGCCGCTTGAACTATTTGTTATTTTCCGCGAGCGGCTGCAAGCCAAGTTTTCATCGATTGCAAGCGTTCAAGTGCATATAGAAACACCCGCGCAACAAGCTGACGGCGAGCAAGTTTCCGCCTACTGGCGGCATGTCGTCGACGAATTGGCAGATATGGCACCGCCACTACGCGAGCGCCTGCTGTTGCAAGCACCTGTGTGGAATGGCAATAAATTGATTGTCGACTGCTGCCATGAACATGAAATGATGGCATTGAAATCCAAATATACCGAAAAACTAAGCCAGGTTTTCCAGCAATTCGGGTTCCCTGCGTTTTCAATCGATTTCCAGCTATCGGCAGAAGACCAACAGGAAGCGCGCGCTGCCTTTATGGAAGAGCGCAAAGCCGAAGAAGAAGCGATGGCTAAACGAGCTGTCGCGGACATGAAGAAACGCGAAACCGAACGCAAAGAAAATGGCGCTCCATCCGGGCCTTTCCAGATGGGCTCTGCCATCAAGCCGGATGAGCCGATTGTCGAAATCCGTTCGATTGTCGATGAAGAACGACGAGTTACTATCGAAGGCTTCGTGTTTGATGTCGAAGTCCGTGAGCTGCGCAGCGGCCGTTCGCTATTGACTGTCAAGATGACCGATTATACGGATTCGATCCTTGTCAAAATGTTCTCGCGCGATAAAGAAGACGCAGAGCTCATGGCCCAGGCGAAAAAAGGCATGTGGCTGAGAGCGAGAGGCTCGATCCAAACCGATACATTCGTCCGGGATTTGGTCATGATGTCGAATGACATGGTCGAAATCAACCCGTCTGTCCGAAAAGACACCGCTGAAACCAAACGGGCGGAATTGCACCTGCATTCCCCGATGAGCCAGATGGACGCTGTTTCTTCCATTGAATCATTGGTCGCCCAAGCGGCGAAATGGGGCCATCCGGCGATCGCAGTCACGGATCATGCAGGCGTACAGGCATTTCCCGATGCGTATGCCGCGAGCCAAAAGCACGGCATCAAGGCGATATTCGGATTAGAAGCGAATTTGGTTGACGACGGCGTCCCGATTGCCTACGAAGAACGCCATGCATTGCTCGAGGAAGAAACTTTCGTCGTCTTTGACTTAGAGACGACTGGGTTATCCGCCGTCTATGACACGATCATCGAGCTGGCAGCGGTCAAGATCAAAGGCGGGAATATCATCGATAAATTCGAGCGATTCGCCAACCCGCACCATCCTTTGTCGGCAACGACGATCGACTTGACAGGCATCACGGATGATATGGTCCGCAACGCACCGGAAGTCGAAGAAGTCATCCGCGAATACCATGAATGGGCAGGCGATCATATCATGGTTGCGCATAATGCTTCATTCGATATGGGCTTTTTGTATGTCGCCTATAAGAAATACGGCATCGATAAAACGCATGCCACGATCGATACACTAGAACTTGCCCGCATGCTTCATCCGGAAATGAAGAACCACCGTTTGAACACGCTGGCGAAAAAGTTCAATATCGAACTGACGCAGCATCACCGCGCCATCTACGATACGGAAGCAACTGCTTACCTGTTGACGCACTTATTGAAAGAAGCGGACGATAAAGGCATTCTCTACCACGATCAATTGAACGATTACGTCGGAACAGGAGATTCCTATAAGCGCTCACGGCCGACGCATTGCACGCTTTTGGCAAAAGATCAGGAAGGCCTGAAAAACCTGTTCAAGCTTGTTTCGGCATCCCATATCAATTATTTCTACCGTGTCCCGCGCATACCTCGCTCATTGTTGCAGCGTCACCGAAAAGGGCTCCTTGTAGGTTCGGGCTGCGATAAAGGCGAAGTGTTCGAAGCGGTTATGCAGAAATCTATGGAAGAAGTAGAGCGCACGGCGCAGTTCTATGATTATTTGGAAGTGCACCCGAAAGAAGTGTACCAGCCATTGATCGACCGCGAATTGATTCGTGACGAATGGAATCTAGAAGACATCATCCGCAAGCTGGCCAAAGTGAGCCGTAAGCTCGACAAGCCGCTGGTCGCGACAGGCAATGTCCATTACCTTGATGAAACGGACGCCATCTTCCGCCAAGTGCTGATCGGTTCACAAGGCGGCGCGAATCCATTGAACCGATCGACATTGCCGAAAGTGCATTTCCGCACGACCAATGAAATGCTCGACGCATTCGATTTTCTCGGGGAAGAGACGGCGCGTGAAATTGTTGTCGACAACTCCTTGAAAATCGCCGATATGATCGATGTTGTCAAACCGATCAAAGATGAACTGTATACACCAAAAATTGAAGGAGCGGATGAAGAAGTCCGTGAACTCAGTTATACGATGGCTCGTTCAATTTACGGAGACGACTTGCCGGAAATCGTCGAGGCGCGCATCGAGAAGGAATTGAAGTCAATTATCGGCCACGGTTTTGCGGTTATCTATTTGATTTCGCATAAACTGGTGAAAAAATCGCTTGATGACGGCTATCTCGTTGGTTCCCGGGGGTCTGTCGGATCGTCCCTTGTCGCGACGCTGACGGAAATTACGGAAGTCAACCCTTTGCCGCCTCATTATGTATGCCGGAAATGCAAGAAATCCGAGTTCTTCGATGACGGCTCTGTCGGTTCCGGCTTTGACTTGAAAGATAAGGATTGCCCGGATTGCGGGATTCCGTATAAGAAAGATGGACAGGATATTCCCTTTGAAACTTTCCTTGGATTTAAAGGAGACAAAGTTCCCGATATCGATTTGAACTTCAGTGGCGAATATCAGCCGCAAGCGCATAATTACACGAAAGTGCTGTTCGGCGAAGACAATGTCTTCCGGGCAGGCACAATCGGCACCGTGGCAGAAAAAACAGCCTACGGTTACGTGCGTGGCTATGCCAATGACCGCGATATGACGATGCGCGGCGCGGAAATCGACCGGTTGGTGCAAGGCTGTTCCGGCGTCAAGCGCAGCACAGGCCAGCACCCGGGCGGCATCATCGTTGTGCCGGATTACATGGATATCTATGATTTCTCGCCGATCCAATTTCCTGCAGATGCACAGGATTCTGAATGGAAAACGACCCATTTCGACTTCCACTCAATCCATGATAATTTATTGAAGCTCGATATTCTCGGGCATGATGATCCGACAGTGATCCGCACGCTGCAGGATTTGTCCGGCATCGATCCGAAGACGATTCCGACAGATGACCCGGAAGTGATGAAGATTTTCGCAGGGCCTGAGTCGCTTGGCGTCACGAAAGAGCAGATTGGCTGTAAAACGGGAACACTCGGCATCCCGGAGTTCGGCACGCGCTTTGTCCGCCAGATGCTTGAAGATACGAAACCGACGACATTTTCGGAACTCGTACAGATTTCAGGATTGTCGCACGGCACGGACGTTTGGCTTGGCAATGCCCAGGAATTGATCCACAATGGCACTTGCCAACTATCCGATGTGATCGGCTGCCGGGATGACATCATGGTCTACTTGATTTATCAAGGGCTTGAGTCTTCCTTGGCGTTCAAGATCATGGAATCGGTACGGAAAGGGAAAGGCTTGACGCCGGAGATGGAAGCCGCGATGAAAGAAAAAGCGGTCCCGAACTGGTATATCGAGTCGTGTAAGAAAATCAAGTACATGTTCCCGAAAGCACACGCCGCGGCCTACGTTTTGATGGCAGTCCGGATCGCTTATTTCAAGGTCCATTTCCCGGTTCTCTATTACGCGGCGTACTTTACGGTGCGGGCGGAAGATTTCGATGTCAACGCCATGGCCAAAGGGTCCCAATCGATCCGTGCCAAAGTGGACGAAATCAATTCAAAAGGATTGGAAGCTTCGACGAAAGAGAAGAACTTGCTGACGGTCATGGAGCTTTCGCTTGAAATGGTTGAGCGCGGCTATTCATTCCAGAAAGTCGATTTGTACAAATCCTCTGCGGATGAATTCCTGATCGAAGGCAATACCTTGATCCCGCCGTTCAACGCGATTCCAGGACTCGGCACCAATGCCGCGAAGTCGATCGTTGCCGCAAGGGCGGAAGGCGAATTCCTGTCGAAGGAAGATTTACAGCAGCGTGGCCGCGTTTCGAAAACAATCATCGAGTACATGGATGACCACGGCTGCCTAGAGGGGATGCCTGATGCCAATCAGCTGTCCTTGTTCTAGTCAGTTGCGCCGTGTCGCTAAGCATGGTATTATTGTAATAACATTTACTGATAGCTCTGTCGCAGAAGAGTGGGTTCTCCCGCTCTTTTCTGTTTGTTATGGCATATTATTGGCAGGAGGCATTTTATGAGCAAAATTACAGAACAAATTGAAGCAATGGCACAACCGATCGTCGATGAACTGGAACTTGAACTAGTCGATGTCGAGTTTGTGAAGGAAGGCAAGAACTGGTTCTTGCGCGTCTATGTGGACAATCCACAAGAGCCGATCGATATCGATCAATGCGCAATCGTCAGCGAGCGCTTAAGCGAAGAGCTTGACGCGACCGATCCGATCGAGCAGAACTATTTCCTGGAAGTATCTTCGCCAGGAGCGGAACGCCCGTTGAAGAAAGAGAAGGATTTCGAAAAAGCATTGGAAAACTTCATCTATATCAAAACGTACGAACCGATTGAAGACACGAAAGAATTCGAAGGTTATTTGAAGTCATATGATGAAGAACAAGTGGAGATTGAGATCAAGATCAAAACCCGCAGAAAAACCATCAGCATCCCGAGAAAGAAAATTGCCATGATCCGTCTGGCGATCGATTTTTCTGCAAGCTGAATAGAAGAATTTAGGAGTGAATAACTATGAGCAGTGAGCTATTGGATGCTTTAGAAGTGTTGGAAAAACAAAAGGGGATTTCACGCGATGTGTTGATCGAAGCGATCGAAGCAGCACTCGTCACCGCCTATAAGCGCAATTTCAACCAAGCGCAAAACGTCCGTGTCGATTTGAACCTTGATACTGGGACGATGCTGGTCTATTCCCGCAAGGATGTAGTCGAGGAAGTCGAAGATGACCGCCTGCAAATCTCGTTGGAAGATGCGCATGCACTCAACCCGGTTTATGAAATCGGCGATATCGTGGAAGAGGAAGTCACACCGCGCAATTTCGGCCGAATCGCTGCCCAAACGGCGAAACAAGTCGTCACACAGCGCGTACGCGAAGCAGAGCGCGGGTTGATTTTCGAGGAATATGTGGACCGTGCAGATGATATCGTCAACGGCATCGTCGAACGCATGGACGCCCGCAACCTGTATGTCGGTTTAGGCAAAGTCGAAGCGGTATTGCCGCAGACGGAACAAATGCCGAACGAAAGCTACCAGCCGCATGACCGCATCAAAGTCTATATCACCAAAGTCGAGCGCACAACACGGGGCCCGCAAGTATTTGTTTCCCGGACTCATCCAGGCTTGTTGCGCCGTTTATTCGAGAACGAAGTGCCGGAAATCTACGACGGCATTGTCGAGATCAAGTCAATTGCGCGTGAAGCGGGAGACCGTTCAAAAATCTCCGTCCACGCAAACGATGAAGAAGTTGATCCAGTCGGTTCATGCGTCGGGTCACGAGGCGGCCGTGTACAGACCATCGTCAATGAATTAGGCGGCGAGAAAATCGATATCGTGGAATGGTCGGAAGATCCAGTCGTTTTTGTAGCGAATGCCCTTAGCCCATCTAAAGTGTTGGATGTGCAAGTGAGTGAAGACGATAAATCGACGACAGTCGTCGTGCCTGATTACCAATTGTCCCTTGCGATCGGCAAACGCGGTCAAAATGCCCGTCTGGCCGCGAAATTGACAGGTTGGAAAATTGATATCAAGAGTGAAACGGATGCCCGTGAACTAGGGATTTATCCGCCTGAAGGCGCGGTAATCGTGAAGTCGGATGCTGAAACTGACACAGATGACTTTGATTTTTACGACGAAGAAGAATAAGCTGAGAAGGTGATATCCGTTGGCTATGCAAAAGAAAATTCCGCTGAGAAAATGTGTCGCGACCGGTGAAATGCATCCGAAAAAGGAAATGATCCGCGTCGTGCGTTCCAAAGAAGGAGAAGTATTCGTCGATCTTACCGGCAAAAAGTCAGGTAGAGGCGCATATGTTTCCAAATCGGAAGATGCCATCGAATTGGCACGTAAAAAGAAGGTTTTGGACAAGCAGCTTGAAGTGAAAGTTCCAGGCAAAATCTACGAAGAGCTCGTCCATGCCGTACGCAGAGAGCAGCTGAAATCATGAATAAAGAAAAAATCCTGCAGTTTTTAGGGCTTGCTACACGTGCGCGCAAACTGGTGACCGGTGAAGAATTGGTCATCAGCGAAGTGCGCCGCGGCAACGCGAAATTAGTCATTGTGGCTGAAGATGCGTCTGAAAACACAAGAAAAAAACTGCACGATAAATGCAATTCCTATAACGTGCCAGTGCGCATAGGCGCTAGCCGCTATGAGATTGGTCACGCAATAGGAAAAGAAGCACGCGTCGTTCTGGCGATTACCGATAACGGTTTTGCCAAGAAAATGACGAGCTTGTTTGACGAAAACTAACCGGGGGTGAGCAGATGACCAAAATTCGAGTACATGAATACGCGAAAAAAGTAAATAAACCGAGCAAAGACATCATCGACGAATTGTCAAAAATGAATATTAAAGTCAATAACCATATGGCGACATTAGAGGATACTGCTGTAACGAAATTGGACGGCATTTATAAAAAACCTGCACAAGGAAACCGTGCTCAAGGTTCACAATCCCGCCCACAAGGCCAAAACCAGCGCCGCGGGCAAAGCGGACAAGGCAGCCAAGGCGGCCAAAACCGTACGCAAGGCGGCCAATCCCGTCCCCAAAGCGGACAAGGCCAGAACCGCACAGGCGGCCAAAGCAGCCAGGGCGGACAAAACCGCACACAAGGCAGCCAGAACCGTACGTCATCCACGCAGCAAGGAACGAGCCAAGCAGGGCGCGGTTCCAACTTCACGCCAAAAGCTGCAAAACCAGCTCCAGGACCTGGCCAACGTGGCCGTTCGAATGGACCGGGCCGCGGCGGGCAAAACCGCAACCGTAAAGGCAAACAGCAGCGTCCGGTAAACCCGATGCCGCCAATGCCGAAGAGAGAAAAAGAATTGCCGTCAAAAATCACATTCAGTGAATCTTTGACTGTTGGCGATTTGGCGAAAAAACTAGGCCGCGAGCCTTCAGAAATCATCAAAAAATTGTTCATGCTTGGTGTTATGGCAACAATCAACCAAGAATTGGATAAAGATGCCATTGAGCTTGTCTGTGCAGAATACGATGTAGAAGTAGAAGAGGAAATCTTGGTCGATAAAACCGCACGCCCGTCTGTTGTTACGATCATGGGCCACGTCGACCACGGGAAAACGACTTTGCTGGATTCAATCCGCCACACGAAAGTGACTGCTGGAGAAGCAGGCGGGATTACGCAACATATCGGTGCTTACCAAGTCGAGGAAGACGGCAAGAAAATCACATTCCTGGATACACCAGGCCACGCAGCGTTCACGACGATGCGTGCGCGCGGTGCGAAAGTAACTGATATTGCTATTATCGTTGTTGCTGCTGACGACGGCGTCATGCCGCAGACAGTGGAAGCGATCAACCATGCAAAAGCTGCAGAAGTTCCGATCATCATCGCAGTCAATAAAATGGATAAACCGTCCGCTAACCCGGACCGCGTCATGCAGGAATTGACCGAGCACGGTCTTGTACCTGAAGCATGGGGCGGCGATACGATTTTCGTACCGCTTTCCGCATTGACTGGAGATGGAATCGACACGCTTCTTGAAATGATCCTTCTTGTTTCTGAAGTCGGGGAATTGAAAGCGAATCCTGGACGCCGTGCGATCGGTACGGTCATTGAAGCGGAGCTGGATAAAGGCCGTGGATCTGTCGCGACTTTGCTCGTGCAGGATGGCACTTTGCATGTCGGCGACCCAATCGTTGTCGGTAATACATTCGGACGCGTCCGTGCGATGGTCAACGATCTTGGCCGCCGCGTGAAAACAGCTGGCCCTTCAACGCCTGTAGAAATCACTGGACTGAGTGATGTGCCGCAAGCCGGCGACCGTTTCGTTGTCTTTGAAGATGAGAAAACGGCCCGTCAAATCGGAGAAGCGCGTTCGGCTACAGCACTCCAGGAAATGCGTTCTGAAAAGAACCGCGTTACACTGGATAACTTGTTTGATCAATTGAAGCAAGGCGAAATGAAAGAGTTGAACTTGATTGTCAAAGCTGATGTTCAAGGTACAGTAGAAGCCATGGCTGCTTCACTCTTGAAAATCGATGTAGAAGGCGTCAATGTGAAAGTCATCCATACAGGTGCCGGAGCAATCACCGAATCTGATGTTTCACTAGCGGCAGCTTCTAACGCCATCATCATCGGCTTTAACGTCCGCCCGGATGTCAACGCCAAGCGCGCAGCAGATGCAGAAGGCGTCGATATCCGCTTGCACCGCATCATCTACAAAGTAATCGAAGAAATCGAAGCAGCGATGAAAGGCCTCTTGGACCCAGAATTCGAAGAGAAAATCATCGGCCAAGCAGAAATCCGCAGCACGTTCAAAGTGTCTAAAGTCGGAACGATTGCCGGAAGCTATGTAACAGAAGGCAAGATCACCCGCGACAGCGGCGTGCGCGTCATCCGTGATGGCATCGTGGTCTTCGAAGGCGAAATCGATACGTTGAAACGCTTCAAAGATGACGCAAAAGAAGTTGCAAAAGGCTACGAATGTGGTGTGACGATTAAAAACTTCAACGATGTTAAAGAAGGCGACATCATCGAAGCGTTCATCATGGAAGAAATCGAAAGAAAATGATCCTTTCGATGGAATGCGAGTTCTTTATCCCTACCGCGCATTCATTGAAGGATAAACGCGCCGTCGTCAAAAGCATGATGACGCGCACCAAGCAAAAATTCAATGTGTCGGCGGCGGAAGTCGATCACCAGCAAGTTTGGCAGCGCACGCGCCTTGCGTTTGTTACCGTTTCTTCGTCAAAAGAAGCAGCGGAGCGTGAAATGGAGCACGTGCTGCGCTTTCTGGAAAGTAATCCGTCGTGGGAATGCATGGAAATAGAGAAAGAATATTTGTAAGAACGGAGTGGATTCGAAATGTCATCAATGCGCTCGAATCGTGTAGCTGAGCAAATGAAAAAAGAGCTCGGCGAGATTATCGGCAGAAAACTGAAAGATCCGCGCATCGGATTTGTCACAGTGACAGATGTCGAAGTGACGGGCGACCTTCAGCAGGCAACCGTCTATATTAGCGTGCTGGGCGATGACAAGGAAAAAGAGCAAACTTTGCTCGGCCTTGCCAAGTCCAAAGGATTCATCCGCTCAGAAATCGGGCAGCGGATCCGGTTGCGCAAGACTCCTGAATTGGCGTTTGAAATCGATTCGTCTGTCGCATACGGCAATCGGATTGAATCATTGCTGCGGGATATCAAAGATCCAACAGAAGAGTAAACCGAAAGCCTGCCCGTCTATTTTTAGACAGCAGGCTTTTTTCTACATACTATACGTTCGGTCCTAGAACCGATAAAGAGAGGGGCTTTCAATATGGAACCGAATGGAATTCTTCCATTATGGAAAGAACCGGGCATGACATCACATGATTGTGTTTTCCGCTTGCGGAAAATCCTGAAAACGAAAAAAGTCGGGCATACCGGAACGCTCGATCCCCAAGTGGACGGCGTATTGCCCATTTGCCTCGGGCGATCGACCAAAGTGGCAGAGTATATCACTGATCAAGGAAAAACGTACGAAGCGGAAGTATTGATCGGGTTTTCAACAGAAACAGAAGATGCAGAAGGCGCTATAGTGGAACAAGACGCCAGCGACAAAATGATTTCACGCAAGCAGCTTGAAGATGTATTGCAAAGCCTGACCGGCGACATTGAACAAATTCCGCCGATGTATTCCGCCATCAAAGTGAACGGCAGAAAGCTCTATGAATATGCCCGTAAAGGCGAAACGGTAGAACGCCCGGTCCGCACGGTGCGCATTGACTCGATTGAATTACTCGACGGGACGGAAGCATGGAGCGGCCAAAACATCCAATTCCGCATCCGCATCCGTTGCGGCAAAGGCACCTATATCCGGACGCTCGCCGTCCAGATCGGCGAGGCGCTCGGTTATCCAGCGCATATGTCACAGCTGACGCGCACGCAATCGGGGAGTTTTACGAAAGAACAATGTGTGACGCTTGCCGAAGTGGAGGAAATTGCGCAAAATGGAGATATCGGTTCTATTTTGCAGCCCCTTGCCTATGGCTTAAGTGCGTTTCCGTTTGAAGAAATCACGCCGGATCTATTGTTCGGCATTAAAAACGGCCAAGTTCTCGAAGAGCATCCGGTCTTAAAGACAGAACCATTCGTCGTTTTTACCCATCAAGGCAAGCCGGCAGCGTTGTATAAGCGGCATCCGGATAAGCCGGGCAAAATGAAACCCGAAAAAATGTTTGGATTTCCTCCAACGGACGAGGTGTAGTATGAAAATTATTCACTTGAGTTATCCTCACGAGATGAAAGCACAAGAAGATGGCCCGCTGTCAATGGCGCTCGGCTTTTTTGACGGCGTTCACCGCGGGCACCAGAAAGTGATCGGCACGGCAATCGACAAGGCGCAAGAAGGTGGGATGAAATCCGCTGTTATGACCTTCGATCCGCATCCGTCGCTCGTGCTCGGCGGCCGGAAAGAAGAAGTCTTCTATATCACGCCGCTTGGCCAGAAGATGGAGATCTTGCAGGAGATGGGCGTAGACATCTGTTATATCGTCCGGTTCACTTCAGAGTTTGCCAAACTTTCTCCTGAACAATTTATTGAGCACTTCATCGACGGCCTCGGCGTCAAGGAAGTCGTGGCAGGGTTTGATTTTTCGTTCGGCTTTAAAGGCGGCGGCGATATGAAATTGATGGAGTCGGCCGGCAGAGGGCGCTATAATGTCACGACGGTTGGCAAGATCGAAGCGGAAAATGAAAAAGTCAGTTCAACGCGCATCCGCCATCTATTGAAAGATGGGATGGTCGAACCGGTCCATCATCTGCTCGGCAGGCCGTACCGGATTTCTGGGACGGTGGTCAACGGCGACAAGCGCGGTCGGACGATCGGCTTTCCGACGGCGAACGTCGAACCTGAACTCGGGACATTCGTTCCAAAGCGCGGCGTCTATGCTGTGCGGATTGAAGTACAAGGCGCTTACTTCGACGGCGTCTGCAATGTCGGCTACAAGCCGACATTCAACAATCCCGATGTCAAAAACCTGGTCATCGAGGTCCATATCCTGGATTACGATAAGTCGATTTACGGTGAAAAAGTCGTCGTTGAATGGCATAAGCGCATACGCGACGAACAGAAATTTTCCGGCATTGATGAACTGAAAACCCAAATCGGGCAGGACAAAAATACGGCAAAGCAATATTTCGAAGTATAAGTTGGACAGTTGATTTCAGGAAATCACTGTGCTATGATATCAAAGTACTGAACGTACTAACCGTTGCTTGGCACATCGAATCACCAACGTTTGCTAGGTAATAGGGGCTATCAGAGATTAGGAGGTGGAACAGCATGGCAATCACTCAAGAACGTAAAAATGAATTGATCAATGAATACAAAGTGCATGACACTGATACTGGTTCTCCAGAAATTCAGATCGCCATTCTTACAGAAGACATCAACAACTTGAACGAGCACTTGCGTACCCACAAGAAAGATCACCATTCACGTCGTGGTCTATTCAAAATGGTTGGACGCCGTCGTAACTTGCTTAAATACCTACGCGAGAACGATGTACAACGCTACCGTGAGTTAATCGCAAGACTTGGCCTACGCCGATAATAGCAAGCAGAGAAAGCGGGATTCGTCCCGCTTTTTCTTTATGCTTAAAACTTATCATTGAATCGCACTTGATGTGCTTTTTTGATACACTATTTAAAGATACATACTACACGAAACACGGTAAGAGAGGAGCTCGACTATGGAGCAAACAAAAAAGGTTTACACATTTGACTGGGCAGGCCGCGAACTGAAGGTCGAAGTCGGTCAACTGGCAAAACAAGCAAACGGAGCAGCATTGATCCGTTATGGCGATACAGCAGTGCTGTCCACTGCAACCGCATCAAAATCACCGAAGCCTTTGGATTTCTTCCCATTGACGGTGAACTACGAAGAGCGCCAATACGCTGTCGGGAAAATCCCGGGCGGTTTCATTAAACGCGAAGGGCGCCCATCCGAGAAAGCGACATTGATCAGCCGCTTGATCGACCGTCCGCTGCGTCCGTTGTTCCCAGACGGATTCCGCAACGAAGTACAGGTCATTTCAATGGTCATGTCAGTCGACCAGGATTGCCCATCTGAAATGGCAGCGATGTTCGGGTCTTCCTTAGCATTGATGATTTCAGACATTCCGTTTGACGGGCCGATCGCGGGCGTCATCGTCGGGATGGTTGATGGCGAGTACATCATCAACCCGACAGGCGAACAAATGGAGAAAAGCTCGATCAACTTGACGGTTGCCGGCACAAAAGACGCCATCAATATGGTAGAAGCCGGTGCCAAAGAAGTGTCCGAAGAAGTGATCCTTGAAGCAATCATGTTCGGCCACGAAGAAATCAAGAAATTGATCGCTTTCCAGGAAGAAATTGCTGCGGAAGTGGCCAAAGAAAAATCAGCAGTTCAATTATACGAACTGGACGCTGACTTGACGGCTGAACTGAAAACGGCTGTGGAAGAAGACATGAATGCTGCAGTTCAAGTGAACGAAAAGCAGGCACGCAATGAAGCCATTGCGGCTGTCCGCGAACGTGCGCTTGAAGCATATGCAGATTCAGAAGACGATATCAAGAAACAAGCGGGCCAAGTGCTCGATAAAATGGTCAAAGATGAAGTGCGCCGCCTGATCACGGATGAAAAGATTCGCCCAGACGGCCGCGGCCCATCTGAAATCCGCGCGCTTTCTTCTGAAGTTGGCGTCCTGGCACGCACTCACGGCTCCGGCCTCTTTACGCGTGGCCAAACGCAAGCAATGAGCATCTGTACGCTCGGCGCTCTCGGCGATGTGCAAATCATCGATGGCCTTGGCTTGGAAGAGACGAAGCGTTTTATGCACCATTATAATTTCCCGTTGTTCTCTGTTGGGGAAACCGGCTTCCTGCGCGGCCCCGGCCGACGCGAAATTGGCCACGGCGCTCTAGGCGAACGTGCGCTTGAAGCAGTCATTCCAAATGAAAAAGATTTCCCTTATACGATCCGCCTCGTCTCCGAGGTATTGGAATCGAACGGATCCACATCACAAGCAAGCATCTGCGCATCTACTTTGGCGATGATGGATGCAGGTGTGCCAATTAAAGCACCTGTTGCCGGAATTGCGATGGGCCTTGTGAAAAAAGGCGAGAACTATACGGTTCTTTCCGATATCCAAGGGATGGAAGACCATCTCGGCGATATGGACTTTAAAGTCGCTGGAACGGCAGAAGGCGTCACAGCCTTGCAGATGGATATTAAAATCGATGGCTTGTCCCGCGAGATCTTAGAAGAAGCATTGACGCAAGCGAAAATCGGCCGTTTGCACATTCTCGAATCGATGATCGCTACGATCAATACACCGCGCACGACTTTGTCGAAATTTGCGCCGAAGATCATCATGGTGAAAATCAATCCAGATAAGATTCGTGATGTCATCGGGCCTGGCGGAAAAGTCATCAATAAAATCATTGATGAAACAGGCGTCAAAATCGACACCGAACAAGACGGCACGATTTTCATCTCTTCTGTTGATGAAGAAATGAACGCCAAAGCGAAAGCGATGATCGAGAATATCGTACGCGAAGCGAAAGTCGGCGAATATTACGAAGGCGCAGTCAAGCGCATCGAGAAATTCGGTGCATTCGTTGAATTGTTCCCGGGCAAAGACGGCCTTCTCCATATTTCCGAAATCCAGGAAGAGCGGACGAAAGAAGTGGAAGATGTCTTGAAGATGGGCGATATCATCAAAGTCAAAGTCATCGAAATCGACCGCCAAGGACGCGTCAACTTGTCCCGCAAAACGGTTTTGAAAGAAGAAAAAGAAGCAGCCGAAAAGGCTTGAAACAGTAAATGAAAACAGATTGGAAAAATTGCCGGTGGCACTCGCCGGCAATTTTTTTCATATACAGGAGGGCTTTCAATGGTTACCACTTATACTTGCCAAAATGGCTTGCGCATCGTTTCTGAACATATTCCGCATTTCCGCTCCGTAGCGGTCGGGGTATTCGTCAATACAGGGTCACGTGATGAGCGGACGGAAGAGAACGGCATCACGCATTTCATTGAACATCTTTTGTTCAAAGGCACCGAAAAACGCAACGCCAAGGATATCGCGCGGGAATTCGACCGCATTGGCGGCGATTTGAATGCCTATACATCAAAAGAATATACGTGCTATTACGCCAAAGTGCTTGACCATCATGCGCCGCTGGCAGTCGAAGTATTGGCGGATATGTTTTTCAATTCAGTGATGGATCCAGTAGAGATCGATAAAGAGCGACTTGTTGTCAAAGAGGAAATCAGCATGACCGAAGATATGGCGGATGACGATGTCCACGAACAATTATGGCGGGTCATGTATCCCGACAATGCCATCGGCGCACCGATTTTAGGTACCGCCGAAACACTGGACCGTTTTTCAAGACAACAGATTTTGGATTATATGGAGCGTCATTACACCCCATCGAACACGGTCATTTCCGTGGCAGGCCATATCGATGGCAAATTGCTTAGCCAAATCGAAACTTTATTCGGGTCATTTGAACGGAAAAGCCCGGAAAATGCCCATGTCATGCCTACGTTCGTGCCCGGCCAATCGATCAAGCATAAAGAAACGGAACAAGCCCATATTTGCCTCGGGTATCCTGGGCTGTCACTACAGGATGATCAGCTGTTTGCCCTGGCGGTATTGAACAATATCGTCGGCGGCTCGATGTCATCCCGCTTGTTCCAAGAAATCCGAGAAGACCGTGGCCTTGCCTATTCGGTCTATTCCTATCATTCCGCTTATTCGGACCACGGTACGCTCGCCATTTACGGGGGCACTGCCGACCATCAAGTTGGGGAAGTAGAAGAATTGATTCGCACATCGTTGCAGCGCATGCGAGAAGGGGACATCAGCGACTTGGAAATTACGGATTCCCGTGAGCAATTGAAAGGCAATTTGCTGCTTGGGCTAGAAAGCACAGGCTCCAGAATGAGCCGCAACGGCAAATATGAATTGCTTCACGGCAAACACCAGTCCGCGGATGATATCATCCATTTGATCGATGCAGTGAAACGTGAGCATGTGCTGGATTTGATGCAATTGACTGCCACTGCGCCTGCGGTCTCCATCATCCGTTCCCAATGAAAGAGCAGGTATTGCGACAATTTGTCACATTAACGCGATAAATTATGTTACAATAACGCAAATTAGCCAAGAAGGAGAGAGTCGAGTGAAAACCTATAATGTAGCGATCATGGGCGCAACCGGTGCCGTCGGTCAGCAAATGAAAGACCAGCTGGAGAAGCGCAATTTCCCTGTAGGGGACATCAAATTCCTGTCTTCTGCACGCTCTGCCGGCAAGGAAATCGAATTCAACGGACAATCCTATACAGTAGAGGAAGCGGTGCCCGAATCATTCGAAGGTGTGGATATCGCTTTGTTCAGCGCAGGCGGCAGCATCTCGGAAAAGTTTGCACCTGAAGCCGTGAAACGCGGCGCAGTCGTCGTCGACAATACGAGCGCATTCCGCATGAATGAAGATGTACCGCTCGTCGTCCCTGAAGTGAATAAATCAGCGCTAAAAGGCCATTCCGGCGTGATCGCCAACCCAAATTGCTCGACGATCCAAATGGTGTGCGCTTTACAGCCGCTAAAAGAGCAATTCGGCTTGCAGAAAATCATCGTTTCCACTTACCAGGCAGTTTCGGGCGCTGGCATCGATGCAATCAATGAGTTGAAAGAACAGTCAGCGGATTTTGAGAACGCAGCAACCGCAGAAGCGAAAGTTTTGCCTGTGAAGTCAGCTGAGCGCCATTACCCGATCGCTTTCAATGCAGTCCCGCAAATCGACCAATTCGCTGACAACGGCTATACGTTGGAAGAAATGAAAATGATCAACGAAACGAAGAAAATCATGAGCGACCAAGGCTTGGCCGTCGCAGCGACTTGTGTACGTTTGCCGGTCGTAACTGGCCACTCCGAATCCGTCTATGTAGAACTGGATGACGCACCGTCCCTCGACCAAGTGAGAGAGGCGCTGAGCGGCGCGCCAGGCGTCGTGCTGCAAGACAATCCCGCCAATCAGGAATACCCGATGCCATTGATGGCAGCCGGGAAAGACGAGGTGTTCGTCGGCCGTATTCGAAAAGACCTCGATAACCCGAACGGCTATCATTTGTGGATCGTCTCCGATAATTTGATCAAAGGCGCGGCGTTGAACTCGGTTCAAATCGCTGAAGCGCTCATCGAAGAACAACTGCTGTAAGCTGTCAGGCAATCATCCGGTAGCGGGTGATCTGCTGGCGCATGTAAAATCTTTGGCCATCCGGTGCCGCTTGGAAGTCATGTCTTCCTCGTGTCTGCGGGTGGCTTTTTTTGTTTCACGAACGGATGGTTTTGCGTCAGGCATGTGGAGGGAATGGCTGTGGATATTTTTTCTTTGGACTGTTACCGGTGATTACCGTATAATGAAATCTATGGATCTGTACGGGTGAAATATTTTTAGGAGGAAATCAATTGAGTAAAATTAAAAATGAAGTCATAAGAGTCATTCCGCTAGGCGGAGTAGGAGAGATCGGGAAAGCGATGTACGTCATCGATATCGACGATGACCTGTTCGTTGTCGACAGCGGGTTGATGTTCCCGGAAGATGAGATGCTTGGCGTCGACATCGTCATTCCGGACGTCACGTATCTCGAAGAAAACAAAGACCGTGTCAAAGGGATTTTCCTGACGCATGGCCATGAAGATGCGATCGGGTCGATTGCATACCTATTGAAGAAAGTCCAAGCGCCAGTCTACGGTTCGAAGCTGACCATCGCGCTGGCCAAAGAACACGTGAAAGAACTCGGTTCGCTCAAGCACCATAAATTCTTTGAAGTCACGAACAAGAGCCGCATGAATTTCGATAAAACACACGTCACCTTTTTCCATACGACACACAGCATCCCGGATGCGCTCGGAATCGTCTTCCATACATCGGAAGGCGCCATCGTCCATACCGGTGAATTTAAATTCGACCAGTCGATGCAAGGCAGCTACCGCCCGGATTATGCCAAAATGGCAAAACTCGGCGAAGACGGCGTCTTGATGCTGTTGTCGGATTCCACTGAAGCCGAACGCCCAGGCTATACGACGTCTGAAACGGTCGTTGCCGATCATATCTTGACGGCATTCCACCAGGCACCGGGGCGCATTCTCGTATCACTTTATTCATCAAACTTCATCCGTATCCAGCAAGTGTTCGATATCGCGCATCAAACGGGCAAGAAAGTAGCCGTTATCGGCAAAAGCCTGGAGAAGAGCTATGAAGTCGGCTTGCGACTCGGGTATCTGGAAGTTGACGAAGACACAGTCATTTCCTTGAAAGATTTGGAGAAATACAATGACGATGAAGTCGTCATCATCGTGACCGGCAACCAGGGCGAACCGCTTGAAGCGCTCGACAAAATGGTCAGACGCCAGCATAAAGATGTCCGTATCAATGAAACGGATACGGTATTGATCACCTTTACACCGTCGCCAGGCATGGAAGTCCCGATGTTCCAGACAATGAACAAATTGGCGAAAGCCGGCGCGAAAGTGCTGACATCCAACAAGAAAGTCCACGTTTCCGGCCACGGCAGCCAGGAAGATCTGAAAATGATGCTGAACTTGATGAAGCCGAAGTATTTTGTCCCGATCCAAGGGGAATACAAAATGCTTATCGCCCACTCGAAATTGGCACAACAAGTCGGCATCGCGAAATCGGATATCTTCATCGCCGATAAAGGCGATATCGTCGAATACAGAAAAGAAAAAGTCCGCATGAGCGGCCGTGTCACGACAGGCAATGTCTTGATCGACGGAATCGGCATCGGGGATGTGGGCAATATTGTCCTCCGCGACCGTAAGCTTTTGTCTCAAGACGGCATCTTTATCATCGTTGTTACCTTGAACCGCAAGGAAAAACGCATCGCTTCAGGGCCTGAGATCATTTCCAGAGGCTTTGTCTATGTCCGCGAATCGGAGCAATTGCTTGATGAATCGAGCCAATTGGTACGCAAAGTCGTTGATAAATACGTGACGCGCGATGCGTTCGAATGGAACAACATCAAACAGGAAATCCGCGACACGCTCAATTCGTATCTGTATCAGCAGACGAAACGGCGTCCGATGATCATTCCGATCATCATGGAATACTAAGAATACAAGTAAAGGGATTCCATACCGATTTTATCGGCAGGAATCCTTTTTCATTACGTAAGAAAAGAGGGAATCCCATGGCGCCAAGCCGTACGAACAAAAAAACCACTACCACAAAGCCGCGTACCAAGCCGCGCACAAAACCGAAACCGAAAGCGAAGAAGAAGCGCCAGCCGGTGCCGATGATCGCCTATGAAGTGACGGGCCTCATCATGATCGGCATCGCAATCTTGATGGTCTTTAGGCTCGGCTTGGTCGGCCGCATGTTCAATAATATGGCTGAGTATTTGCTGGGCTATTTAGCCTTTCTCGCACCACTGGCATTGATCGCAGCCGCACTCCACATCATGGTCAAACGCGGGCTGCCGAAAATCCGCGCAAAAATTGCAGCCGGCTCTATATTTCTCCTTGCCGGTGCTTTATTGATCAGCCATTTAATCTGGGCAGCAGGTTCGATCTTGCCGATCACTTCTGCAAATGTCTTGTCGGAAACATCGAAAATGACGCAAATGACCGGCACGATCTGGGGTAATTACGAAGCAACTGGCGGCGGGTTTTTCGGCGCTGTGCTATATGCGTTACTTCACGTGTTATTTGCGACAGCCGGCACATGGGTCATCGCCATCATCTTATTGTCGATAGGCGCCATTATCTTGACCGGCAAAACGGCTGCGCCCGTTATTGCAGAGCGCTTGCCGGTAGTCGGCGAAGCGATGCGGTCACTCGCAGAACGCTTCAAGCCGGAACGCAAACCGGCGAAGAAACAACAGCCGCGCAGAAAAAATGCGCCTGAAAAAGTGTTGGAAATGAACGAGCAATTGGCTTATGACGATGCGCTGGAAGAGACAGAGACGACACTGGTCTTTGATCAGGAGACCGAGCGCGAGCCGGAAGAGGAAACGGAAAAAGAGCCAATCATTTCGGCCTTTACGGAAAAGGTCAAGCCGAAGCGCCAGAATGCGGAAGAGGAAAAACCGAAAACCGAAGCTTCTGAGGAAATCAGGCAGGTTGACCCAGAAACGGGAGAGATCTTGAAAGAGCCGGTTATGTCGATGAAAGAGGAAGCGGAAAATGAAGATTATGCGTTGCCGCCAATCGATCTACTGACCTTGCCACCGCATAGCGACCAAAGCGGTGAATATTCGGGCATCCAAAAAAACGCCAAAAAACTCGAGAAAACCTTCCAAAGTTTCGGCGTTCGCGCAAAAGTGACGCAAGTCCATTTGGGGCCTGCCGTGACGAAATATGAAGTGCTGCCGGATGTCGGCGTGAAAGTCAGCAAAATCGTCAGCCTTCACGACGATTTGGCATTGGCGCTTGCCGCCCGAGATATCCGCATTGAAGCACCGATTCCTGGAAAATCGGCGATCGGCATTGAAGTGCCGAATACCGAAGTCGCAGTCGTGAGCCTTCGGGAAGTATTGGAGTCGGAAGAAAACAACCGTCCCGACTCGAAACTATTGTTTGGGCTAGGCCGCGACGTGACGGGCCAGGCAGTCATGACCGAACTCAATAAAATGCCCCATCTGCTTGTAGCAGGTTCTACCGGCAGCGGGAAATCGGTGTGCATCAATGGCATCATCACGAGCATCATCATGCGCGCCAAGCCGCATGAAGTGAAGATGATGATGATCGACCCGAAAATGGTCGAATTGAATGTTTATAACGGCATTCCTCACCTGCTCGCGCCGGTCGTGACGGACCCGCGCAAAGCGGCACAAGCCTTGAAGAAAATTGTTTCGGAAATGGAACGGCGCTATGAGCTGTTTTCCCATACCGGCACACGCAATATCGAAGGCTATAATGATTATGTCGACACATTCAATGCAGAAAATGATGAAAAACATCCGAAGCTGCCGTTTATCGTCGTCATCGTCGATGAATTGGCGGATTTGATGATGGTCGCGTCCAACGAAGTAGAAGATGCCATCACACGGCTTGCACAAATGGCGCGTGCTGCCGGCATCCATTTGATCATCGCTACACAGCGCCCGAGCGTCAACGTCATCACGGGCGTCATCAAGGCCAACATCCCGTCGCGCATCGCCTTTGCGGTATCATCTGCAATCGATTCACGCACCATTCTCGACATGGGTGGGGCAGAGAAATTGCTCGGCCGCGGCGATATGCTGTTCCTTGGTGCCGGACAGTCAAAACCGGTACGCGTGCAAGGGGCGTTCCTGTCGGATACTGAAGTGGAGAAAATCGTCGACTTTTCCATCGAACAGCAAAAAGCGCAATACCAGGAAGATATGATCCCGTCGGATGTCGAAGAAGTAAGCGTCGACCAAGAAACTGATGAATTATACGACGAAGCGGTTCAATTGGTCACAGAAATGCAGACAGCCTCCGTTTCCATGCTGCAGCGCCGGTTCCGTGTCGGCTATTCCCGTGCCGCCCGGATTATAGACCAAATGGAGCAGCGCGGGGTCGTCGGACCTTATGAAGGCAGTAAGCCACGGCATGTCCTGGTTCCTAAGCAGGAAGAATACTGACCCGCCAATGGCTGATTTGTGACAAAATGTTTAGTATTTGAGAAAGCTTGTTGAGGAAAATTCGCAGAATTCGACAAATTGCTATTTATTTCATTTCTATTAAATGGTATAGTAATTCTGATTAGTAGGAATGTTTTACATCAGATGTCTGATCTCTGTCATGGGTGGTGAATCGTATGACAATCAAATCGGATCACCGTGCATTGTATCTCCAAGTGATCGATCGAATGAAGCAGGATATTGCTTCGGGTGTCTATAAAGAGAAAGAGAAATTGCCATCCGAGTTCGAATTATCGAAATCACTTGGAGTGAGCCGTGCGACTCTACGCGAGGCGCTGCGGCTCCTGGAAGAAGATAATGTAATCGTCAGGCGCCACGGAGTCGGGACGTTTGTCAATTCGAAACCGGTCTTTTCATCGGGCATCGAGGAATTGACAAGCGTTTCCGATATGATCCGCCAGGCGGGAATGGAACCCGGAGTGGTCTACTTAAGCACTTCGGAGTCCATTTGTTCTGAAGAAGATGTTAACCGCTTTCATTGCAATCCGGATGATACTGTCATTTCCATTGAACGCGTCCGAACGGCAAACGGGGAGCCTGTCGTCTATTGCATCGACAAAGTGCCTTCGGTCTATATGCCAGAAGGTTTTCTCGGGCGCAAAGAAAGTTCCATCTTCTCGGCGCTTGAAGAATCCGGCGATATCCGCATCTCGTATGCGGTCACCTTCATTGACCCAACAGGGTATCACGAAGAAGCGTCGCCGATTCTTGAATGCGATCCAGAAACTGCATTACTCGTATTAAAACAGCATCATTACGATGAAAACGATCGCTTGGTGCTGTATTCCAAGAACTATTTCCGGGCTGATAAATTCAGTTTCCACGTAGTTCGCAAACGGCTGTAAACATCTGATTCCTGCTATTATCAAAAAAACCTTGGGGGTTATCACATTGATTAAACGTAAATTTGGCGTAGGTTTATCATTAATGCTGGCGG
>NZ_JAPEHT010000027.1 GCF_028823615.1 Planococcus sp. A6 | reverse complement strand
AGCGTATATGTTCGACCACACGGCGGTTATCGGCGTAGAAGGCAAGTCAGCAGACGAAGCGCTGGAGCTATTGATGGAAGCGGATATTGATGTACGCGACATCCTCGAAGAAGAAGGCACTGTCATCGTCTATGCAGAACCGGATCAATTCCACCTGGTGCAAGAAGCGTTCAAAGCGGACGGCGTCACCGACTTCACGGTCGCTGAATTGACGATGCTCCCGCAGAATGAATTGCCGCTATCAGAAGAAGACCAGGCGCAATTCGAAAAGATGGTCGATGCCATCGAAGACCTCGAAGACGTCCAGCAGGTCTATCACAACGTCGACTTGGTATAAATAATTCCATAAACCAATCAACTTCTGTCCAAAAACGGGCAGAAGTTTTTTTGCGATAATTAATAAAAAGAATATTTAAAATAATTTAAATATTGACTTGTAATTCAAAATATTAAAACGTATACTTTTTTTGAATCAACGTTTAATAAATGACCGGAAAGTTTATTTTTTCCAGACAAGATGTAAGGGTTTACATTTTCTTTAAAAGGAGGCTTTCGTTTGGCAGCTATTGAAACGATGGAACTTTTTGGGCGTGCAGAAGTGAAGGTGTTTGCGCAGCGCCCTTCGACAATCGGCCAATTGCTTACAGATACTGTGGCGCGCTACGGAGAAAAACCGGCAGTCGTCACGGAACAACAGACTTTAAGCTACCGGGAGCTTGACGGGCAATCGACCACGCTTGCCGCCAATCTTCAGCAGCGCGGCATCCAAGTGGGCGACCGGGTGGGTGCGGTGGTCGGAAACTGCGCTGAATTTCCAGTCGTCGTCTTCGCTTGTGCCAAGGCCGGGGCGATCATGGTACCGATCAATGTCAAACTGCAAGTCGAAGAGCTGCAATACATTATCGGCCATTCCAAGCCAAAGCTCTTGATTGTGGAAACAGAATATGCGGAAAAAGTGAAAGAAGCCACTCAAAACAGTGGGCTGCAGGAGACGGAACAACCGGAACTCTTTATCATCGGGGACAAGAATTCCTATGGCCAATTGCTGGATGAGTCGGCTGCATTTGAACAAGTGGACGTCGATGAACAAGATGGCGCGTTCATCCTCTATACATCGGGGACGACCGGCCGGCCTAAAGGCGCAGTGCTGGCGCATATCAACGCAGTGCACAGCGTGATGAATTACAAACACCGCTTTGAGACCGATGATTCGATGAAAACGCTGGTCGCTGTCCCGATGTTCCATGTGACAGGGCTGGTCGGGCAACTGCTCCATATGTTTTATGTCGGCGGCACGGTCTACAGTATGAAACGCTATCAAAATGAACGCTATATCGAGCTGATCTTGAAACACGAAATCAATTTTTTGTTCAATGTACCGACCATTTTCATCATGATGTCGACGAGCGAAGAATTCCAGCAGCATTCGTTCGGATTTGTGAAGAAAGTGGCGTTCGGCGGTTCCCCGATTTACCAGCAGACCTTCCAAATGCTGAAAAAAGCGTTCCCCAATGCACAGCTCCACAATGCGTACGGGGCGACGGAAACAACATCTCCTGCCACGTTGATGCCGGTGAGTTATCCGGAATCGAAAGTGACATCGGTCGGTTTGCCGGTCGACGTCGCGGACATCAAAATCGTCGACCCGGAAGGACGCACTGTGCCGAACGGGGAATCCGGCGAATTGTATATCAAAGGGCCGATGATCATCAAGGAATATTGGGACAATCCGGCCGCCAATCAGTCGAGCTTCACTGAGGGCTACTGGCATTCAGGAGACCTCGGCATTATGGATGACGACGGCTATGTCTATATCCGTGACCGCAAAAAAGACATGATCAACCGCGGCGGCGAGAAAATTTTCTCCATCGAAGTGGAAGATGCGCTGAAAAGCCATCCGGACGTCGTCGAGGCAGCTGTCATTGGAGAACCGGACCCGGTGTTCGGCGAGAAAGTGAAAGCGTTTGTCGTCGGGCCGAAACTGGATTCCGAAGATTTCACGGAGTTGCAGGCGCATTGCAAGAAGACGCTCGCAAAATTCAAGGTGCCGGAACAGTTTGTGCTAATGGAAAGCCTGCCGCGCAATGCGTCAGGTAAGATCTTGAAAAACACATTAAAAGAAACAGGGGGCCGATCAAATGCTTAAGGAATTATCGCCAAAAGCGGAACAATTACGCCAGGAACTGCTGAAATTCATGGATGACTTTGTCTATCCGGCTGAACAGACAGTAAAAGAATACAAAGAAACTACAAGCGACCGCTGGACCATCCCGCCGATCATCGAAGAGCTGAAACAAAAAGCGAAAGCGCAGGGCTTATGGAACCTCTTTCTCGACCATCCGGAATACGGAGCAGGCTTATCGAATTACGAGTATTCCCATTTATGTGAAATTATGGGACGTTCACTCATCGCTCCGGAAATCTTCAACTGCAACGCACCGGATACCGGCAATATGGAAGTGTTCGTGAAATACGGCACGGATGAGCAGAAAAAACAATGGCTCGAGCCTTTATTGAACGGCGAGATCCGCTCGTGCTTTTCCATGACGGAGCCGGATGTCGCTTCATCCGACGCAACTAATATCCAAAGCAGCATCGTCCGTGACGGCGATGAATACGTCATCAACGCTAAGAAGTGGTGGACGACAGGCGCTATGGACCCGCGCTGCAGCATCGCGATTGTCATGGGGAAAACCGACCCCGATGCCGAAAAGCACAAGCAGCAGTCGATGATCCTTGTGCCATTCGATACGCCAGGCGTCAAGATTGTCCGTCCGCTCACTGTGTTCGGCTATGATGATGCGCCGCAAGGGCATGCGGAAGTGCATTATGAAAATGTCCGCGTCCCGGTGAGCAATATGCTGCTTGGCGAAGGACGAGGATTCGAGATCGCACAAGGCCGTCTCGGGCCAGGACGCATCCATCACTGTATGCGTGCAATCGGCGCTGCCGAACGTGCGCTTGAATTATTGTGCAGACGGGCGGAAAGCCGCGTCGCCTTCGGTTCGACACTGGCGGAAAAAGACGTCATCAAGGAAATCATCGCCGAAAGCCGCATCGAAATCGAACAGGCACGGCTTTTGACCTTGAACGCAGCGCACAAGATCGATGAACACGGTGCGAAAGCCGCACGCAAAGAAATCGCCATGATTAAAATCTCCGCTCCGCGCGTATCGATCAATGTCATCGACCGGGCGATGCAAGTATTCGGCGGAGCCGGGCTGACAGAAGATTTCCCGCTCGCAGAACATTACGCAAACGCACGAACACTGCGTCTTGTCGATGGGCCGGACCAAGTCCACTTGCGCGATGTTGGGCGCCTTGAACTGCGTGAGCAATTGAAAGCGAATGAAGCACGGCAATAACAGTTTGCAAACAAAGCGGATGGGAGTGATGACAGTGAAAGCGTGGCAAGTGACAGAGCTCGGCGACCCGGAACAGGCTTTAGCCGTTGCAGAATTGCCGAAGCCAAGCCCAGGCGCGGGCGAAGCGCTCATCAAAGTGGAAGCGGCAGCGCTCAATTTCTTCGATATTCTGCAATGCCAAGGAAAATATCAGGAACGTCCGGAACTGCCCTTTACGCCAGGAGCGGAGATTGCCGGAACGATCGAAGCGCTCGGTGAAGGCACGCAGGGCGAAATCGGGCAGCGCGTTCTCGCGACGCCAATGCTGCCAAGCGGCGGCCTCGCCGAATGGGCAGTCGTCAAACAAGAAGGGATTTTCCCGATTCCGGATGAACTTTCGTATGCGGAAGCGGCAGCGCTATTCATTACGTACCAAACGGCTTATTTCGCCTTGCATCGCTCAGGCCATTTAAAAAAAGGCGAAGTATTGCTGGTCCATGCCGCATCAGGGGGTGTCGGGTCCGCTGCGGTCCAGCTAGGAAAAGCAGCAGGCGCTACTGTCATCGCGACTGCCGGAAGCGCGGATAAGCTTGCGGTATGCAAAGAACTTGGAGCGGATATCGTCATCAATTACCGTGAAGAGGATTTCGTCCCGAAAGTGAAAGAAGCGACCGGCGGCAAAGGAGCGGATGTCATTTTCGATCCGGTCGGCGGCGATACCTTCGACCGTTCAAGAAAATGCATCGCTTTTGAAGGGCGTATCTTGGTTATCGGTTTTGCCGGAGGGCGAATCGCCGATGCACCGACCAACCATGCCTTGATCAAAAATTACTCGATTGTCGGCGTCCATTTCGGCTTGTTCCGCAATTTGATGCCGGACCAAGTGATGAAAGCCCATCATGAGTTGATGGCACTGTATAAAGAAGGAGCCATCAAGCCGCTCATCTATAAAGAATTCGCCTTCGATGAAGTCGTCGACGCACTCGATCAGCTCGGCAGCCGAAAAACATATGGGAAATTAGTAGTTACACCATAAAGGGGGAAAGCCTATGGGAAATCTTGTCCAGACAGAAGTGAACGGAGCGATCGCAAAGCTCCACATGAACCGGCCGGATAAACTGAACGCCTTATCGCGGGAGATGGTCGAAGAAATGCTCGCAGCGCTCAAGCGATTAGAAGGAGATCCAGCTGTCAGAGCCATCGTCCTATCAGGGGAAGGGAAAGCATTTTCTGCAGGGGGCGACATTGCCTCGATGAAGTCATTGGGCAATGCGCACGAAGTCGCTGAATGGATCGATTTTGTCTCGAACTTATCGAAAGCTTTGATGGACAGCGATAAACCCATTATCGCCGCGGTTCATGGCTATGCCGCAGGAGCAGGTTTCAGCTTGGCGCTGGCTGCGGATTTCATCGTGGCAGACGAAGACGCAAAATTCGCTTTGAGCTTTTCGAATATCGGGTTGATTCCCGATCTCGGGCTCATCAAAGCGCTCCGCAAACGAATCAGCCCGCCGCTCGCCAAGGAATGGATCGCCTCCGCAAAAGTGGTCAGCGCACAAGAAGCGCAAGATCACGGCTTGATCAATCGCATCTCGAGCGGGGATGTCGGCCAGGCCGCTATGGAATTTGCGGAATTTCTCGCTGTCGGTCCAGCCATCAGCAATAAATACGTCAAATACCTGGTCAACCATTTGGATGAATTGCCGCAGGAAGCGGCATTCATGCAAGAAAATCTCATCCAGACGCTGCTTCTCCAAACCGACGACCATAAAGAAGGCATCGCTGCTTTCTTTGAGAAACGCAAACCTGAATTTCAAGGGAAATGATGTAAGCGTTACCACTAGATGCGGCCACGGCACAAAAACCGGATGGAGGTATTTTCTATGAAAAAACACGGTTCTCGTTTTTTAGCAGCAGGTGCAGCAATGACCCTTCTACTTGCAGGATGTGGTGGTGGAGATTCTGAGGGCGGCGCTGAAGGGGAAACAATCACACTTCGCGCAGCCACGGGATTAAGCGCGCAGCATGCCTGGTGGGAAGCTTCGATGGTTCCCTGGATGGAGCGGGTCGAGGAATTGACAGATGGCCAAGTGCAATTTGAAACTTTCACTGGCGGAGAATTGGTTTCGGTTCCGGATGAAGGCGATGCCCTTCAAAGCGGGACGGTCGATGTTGCTTTGGTGTTGCCGATCTATCAACCGGACCAATTCCCGATGGCCGAAGTGACGATGTTGCCGCTCAACCATTCCGATACCATGATCGCTTCCAACGCCTGGAAAAAGCTTCTGGAGAGTGAAGAAGAATTGGCGGATGGGCAAACGTATACGGAGATGCAATTTGGCGATTTCAAAGTATTCCCAGTTTCGACGACACAGGAATATTCCATTTCCACGACAGGGCATGAATTCAATTCAGTTAGCGATGTCGAAGGAACATCCCTTCGCACACCTTCCCGCATCCATGAAATGTATGCCGCGAAAACCGGAATCAATAGCGTGACCATGCCAGCTGTCGAAATCTACGACGCCCTCAGCCGCGGCACGTTTGAAGGCGCATTCTACAGCATCGCCGACTGGACAGGATACGGCTTCCAGGATTTGTTCCGCTATACGGTCACGGGCATCAACTTCGGCCATTTCAATGCATTTATCGGCATGAGCCAAAGCAGATGGGATGAACTCCCGGAAAATGTCCAGGAAGCGATGACTCAAGCCAATGAAGACATTTTCGAAGCCGGTGCCCAAGAATGGATGGACCGTGCTGAAGCGATCATTCCTGAAAATGAAGAAAACGGCGGGAAGTTCGTCGAGTTCAGTGAATTGGACCAGGAAGTGCAAGATCACTTCAATACAGGCATTGAAGATACATGGACAGATTACGCGAAACTCCTGGAAGATAATGGGTTGCCGGGCAATGAAGTAGTCAAAATGTGGAGAGATCTCTTGATTGAAGAAGGCGGAGAAGTGCCAGAAGCGGTCATGAATTTGGAATAAACAAGCAAGAAGAGGATAGCGCATTGAGGTGTCGCTCATCCTCTTTTTTCATAATGGAGGCAAGGAGGCCAGAGAATGGACAATTTACTGGTTATTGGAATCATTTTGGCCATGATGATCGTTTTGCTGCTGGCGGGGCTGTATATCCACTCCGTATTGCTGGCGAGCGGCATTATCGGGCTGATTCTTTTGGAAGGGTTCGGCATTCTGCCCGGTCTTCTCGGCAACGAACCGTTCAACCGCGTGGCCAGTTATACTTTGACGACCATCCCGTTGTTTGTGTTAATGGCACAATTCATCCTGCAATCGGGGCTCGTCCAGGACATCTTTTATATGGTCCATAAAGTGTCGAAAGGAAAGAACAGCCTACTCGGCGTGTTGACCTTGATTATCGGAGGGCTGTTGGGGGCGGTTTCTGGATCGGGTACAGCTACTTCCGCATCACTTGGACAAGTTGCCATTCCGGAACTTCGCAAGCATGGGTATAGTGCGCCGCTCGCCGGGGCAGTCGCCGCTTCCGGCGGGTCGCTCTCAGGAATCATCCCGCCGAGTATTATCTTGATCCTTTACGGGGTCGCTACTGAAACACCGGTCGGAAGCCTGTTCGTCGGTGCATTCATCCCAGGGATTTTGACGATGTTGGTGTTTATCGCTGTCATGCTCGTCTATTTCCAATTGGGCAAAAAGAAGCAACAGGCGACACAGGAAGAAATGTTCGAGGAAACGGTAACGGAAGAAAAGGTGCCGGTCATTCGCTTGATCATCGCCAGTATCATTGCCGTTGCGATTGTATTCATCATTTTCGGGGGCATTTATTCAGGTGTCTTCACGCCGACGGAAGCGGGTGCTGTCGGAGCGTTCGTCGGTTTGATTGCCGCATTTTTATTGGGGAAAGTCAATTTTGCGTTCTTTAAAACCTCTTTGATTGAGACGGTGAAACTGACAGGGATGGTCATGATCATCATGATCGGCGCGCAGATCTTCGGACGCTTTGTTTCCTTGTCCTTGCTGCCGAGACGTTTGATTGAATTGATCGAACCGATCATGGACACACCGGTTCTTGTTCTGATTGTCATTTCCATCGTCTTGTTCATCATGTTCATGTTCATCGAAGGCGCAGCGGTCATTTTGATGTCGATTCCGGTCGTTCTACCGATCATTCAGGAACTGCAAGTCGATATTCTATGGTTCGGTGTATTTGTTTCAGTCATTTGTACAATCGGCTTGATCACGCCTCCGGTGGGGTTAAGCGTCTATGCGGTCGCCGGTGTCAGCGGCATCAACTCAGGTTCGATTTTCCGTTTGACGACTGTCTTTGCTTTGGTGGCGATGGTGGTCGTGACAGGATTGATGATCGCATTCCCGGGGCTTGCCACTTGGCTGCCGAATTCAATGTAGCAAAAGGAGGGAAGCATGATGAAAGGTGTATGGAAAGCGTATCGGCTTTTTCACTATTTAAAGCTTATCGGCATTTGGATCAGCGGCATCGCGGTTGTAGCGATGATGTTATTGATTGTCTACGATGTGGTGATGCGGACGCTGTTCTCGAGTTCGATCCGCGGAGGGTTTGAAATCATCCAGAATTACATGATGCCCCTCGTCGTATTCCCCGGTCTCGCGTATGTTTATTCGTCGGGTGTTTTGCCGAAGATGGATTTACTTCTCGACCGTTTCGGGGCCGGGATGCAAAAAGCGATCATCCTGCTGATGATTTTGCTGGAGCTTTTCGTTCTGGTGCTAATCGTGCAGTTCAGCTGGGCTTATGCGATGGACGGGCTCGAGCGGGAAATTGCGTTCCCGGCGGCAGGAACATTGTATCCGCTGTATCCGTTTTTCTTCTTGATTCCGATTGCGTTTGGAATGATTGTCGTCGAAAACCTGTTTATCCTGATTCGAAATGTACTGGAGAAGAAACCGAGCCTATTGATGGAAGAACCGAAAGGGCCAGTGGAGGATCTCTAATCAAACAGTAAATGAGGGAGTGGAATGAATCTACGGGAACGAAAAGCAGCAAAGAAACGGGAGGATATCCTTCGTTCAGCCAGTTTGGTCATTTCACGGCAGGGCTATCATAATGCAACGATGGAAGACATTGCCGCGGAATTATTGATGACAAAAGGGGCGCTCTATTATTACTTCAAGAACAAGGAAGAATTATTGTACCGGTGCCACGACTTGATCTTGACGGAAGCGAAAGAAAAGATGGAAGACATTGTTCAGGCGGAGGTATCGTCTGTTGAGAAGATGCGCATGGCTTTGCGCCATCACATTGAAGTGGCAATCCGCGAAAAAGAAGTTTTCAACTTGATTGTCAAACCCGAAACGACTTTTTCCGAGGACAATATTCCAGAAATTATCGAAAAACGCGATGCATATGCGGAGTTGTTCGATCGGATCATCGACGAAGGCGCCGAACGCGGAGAATTTGAAGTGCCCGAGAAGAAAATGGCGCGCATGATCATTTTGGGGGCGACCAACTGGATTCAAGTGTGGTATTCACCTGATGGCAAGTATACGCCGGAAGATGTAGAAGAAATCTACGCTGATCTGTTATTGAAAATGCTGATGAAAACATCCTGATTTGAAGGAATTGATGGAATGAGAAAAATACACGTTATTACCCAAAAGGAAGCAGTGAGGGAAGAGCGGCTTGCAGGATGCACAGCTGCAGTGATCGATGTGTTCCTGGCAACGTCGACAATCATTTTCCTATTGGATCGTAATTACGAGCCAGTGCATGCGGTTCTCGGAAGCGAGCGGGCACTCGAACTGTCGAAGTTGCAGGAGAACGAGCATCTATTGCTCGGCGAGTCGAAAGGCGAAGGGCTCGAGGGCTTTGATTATCCTGATCCATGCGCACTCAAATACAGTCCGGAGCGGAAAGCAGCCATCATTTGTTCAACGAATGGCACGATTGCCATCGAAAAAGCGAAAGATGCTAAGCGATTGTACATCTCCTCGTTGGTGAATGGGCACCGTGTAGCTGAACGCATCCACCAGGAACAGGATGGCTCATCGATTGTGCTCGTCTGTTCAGGAAATGATGACCGTTTCTCGATGGAAGATTTTATCGGTGCCGGCCAACTGGTCGAACATCTGGCGCGGTGGGGAGGCTATGAGCTATCGGATGCTGCGAAGCTTGCCCAAAAAGCGTACCGCAATTCTTATGCGGAAGGCTTCAACGAATTGCTGGACAGTGAAACGGCGGATTTGCTCAAGCGCTTTAATTTTCCTGAAGCGGCAGAGTTCGTCATCCGCCATCACGAAAAGCTGGATGTGGTGCCGGTCTATGAAGACGGCATGATCGTCAAAGAGCGCGATCAAGTGAGAAATGCTGAATAAAGGAGGAACCCTATGGTGAAGCATTGGGATGCTGTACATCTGGAAACAAATGATTCTATCGCGGTGGTGACACTGGACCATCAGCCGCTCAATGTACTGGGCGATGCGGTTTTGGAACAGTTGGAACAAGCGATCGACGCGTTGCAGGAAACAGAGATGCGGGCGGTCGTGCTGCGCTCGGCAAGTGCCAAGGCATTTGCTGCCGGTGCAGACATCAGCCAATTTCCGGAACTGACTAAAATGGGTGGCATCGAATTGCTGGAAAAGGGAAAACGGATTTTCGACAAGCTGACGGAAGGGAAAGCCCCTGTCATCTGCGCAGTTCATGGCTTAGCGCTTGGTGCAGGGTTGGAACTGGCACTTGCCTGCGACATACGCATTGCCGAACAAAACGCAAAATTCGGGCTGCCTGAAACGGGTCTTGGCATATTGCCAGGGTACGGCGGAACACAGCGGCTTTCCCGTCTGGTCGGACCCGGCAAAGCCAAGGAACTTGTCCTCGCGGGAGTTTGGCTCAATGGACAGGAAGCTTACGAAGCGAAACTCGTTGAGCGGGTGGTGCCAGAAGGGAGAGCGTTTGAAACAGCTTATGCATTGGCGGAACAAATTGCCGGAAAAGGGCCGCTTGCAGTCACCTTTGCAAAAGAAGCGATTGATGAGGGCATTGATTTGCCTCTATCCGAAGCACAGTTTTTGGAAACGCGGATGTTCGCGAAGCTAGTCGGCACGGAAGACATGGATGAAGGCGTTCAAGCCTTCATTGAAAAACGCAAACCGAATTTCACAGGGAAATGATGAGGGGGATGAACAAATGGAGCGATTGGCAGTAATCGGCGCAGGCACAATGGGGAACGGGATCGCGCAAGTCGGTGCAGAAGGCGGCATGGACGTCATTTTATACGACCTCGATCCGGCTGGCCTGGAACGCGGAATGCAGCGCATCGACAAAACGCTGCGCCGCAATGTCGAAAAAGGGCGCATGACCGAAGAGCAACGTGAAAGCGTATGGAATCGGATCCGCCCCAGCACGGAGATCAATGACTTAAAAGAGATGGATATCGTCATCGAAGCGATCATCGAAAAACTTGAGCCGAAAAAGGAATTATTCGAAAAGCTCGATCGCATCTGCCAAGCGAAAACGATTTTCGCGACGAACACATCAGGCCTCAGCATTACAGAAATGGCTGCAAGCTCGGGCCGCAGCGCACAAGTCGTCGGCATGCATTTCTTCAACCCGGTGCCGATCATGAAACTGGTCGAAATCATTCGTGCTGAACAGACGAGCGACGAAACCTTTGAGCGGGCGCATGAAATTGCGCAGCGCTTCAACAAGACCGCGATTTCCGTGAAGGAAGCTGACGCCGATGATCAACGAAGCGGTCTTTGTGTTGATGGAGGGCATCGCATCAGCGGAAGATATCGACAAGGGCATGGAACTCGGCGCAAACCATCCAATCGGCCCGCTAGCATTGGCTGATTTGATCGGGCTCGATACGATGCTGTTTGTGGCTGAGACACTTTACGAAGAAACGAAAGACTCGAAATACAGACCGGCGCCTTTGATGAAACAATACGTGCGCGCCGGCAAGCTCGGCAGAAAGTCGGGAGAAGGATTCTTTAAATACGAATGACATGGAGGGCATCAATATGAGCGATGCAACACCGAAAACGAAGAAAACACAGGAAGTAGATTGGACAAAAGTCGAACGTTTCCTGCGCAATGCGCTTCCCCAGTTGCCAGAAGGCGAGATGAGGGTCCGCCAATTTTCTGAAGGCTATTCTAACTTGACTTATCTCCTGCAGATCGGGGACTGGGAAGGCGTTTTGAGACGTCCGCCGTTTGGTGAGATTCCGCCCAAAGCGCATGATATGGAACGCGAATTCAAGATGCTCGAAAAAGTGCATCCAGTGTTCCCGCTGGCACCTGAACCATATGTGTATTGTGAAGATCCCGAAGTGATGGACAAGCATTTTTACGTCATGGAGAAAAAACAGGGGCTTGTCATCGATGAAGAACTTCCGGAAGTATACGGAAGCCCGGAACAAGCAGGACCGATTATTTCGAAGAATGTCATCTCGACATTGGTCCAACTGCAGGCAATCGACTACAAAGAAGCCGGCCTCGCCGAGATGGGCAAACCGGAAGGATTCATGGAGCGCCAAGTGAAAGGCTGGATCAAACGCTATCATCACTCCAAAACCGATGATGTCGAAGGGCTTGAAGAGCTGGAGCAATGGCTTACGGCGAATATCCCTGTTAATGAAGAAACCACAATCGTCCATAACGATTTTAAATTGAACAATATGGTGATTGACGAAGAAAGCCCAGGGCTTGCGACGGGCGTTCTTGATTGGGAATTGTCGACAATCGGCGATCCGCTGAGCGATGTCGGCTCGACTTTAGCCTACTGGGGCCAGGCGGAAGATGCGGATATCGGCATAAACATCATCTCGAGCCAGCCAGGCTTCTACAGCCGCAAGGAGTTCGTGGACGAATACGCAAAGCAAAGCGGGCGCGATGTGTCGAATATCAACTATTACCTAGCGTTCGGGTTTTACAAGCTGGCCGGGATTTTGCAGCAGATTTACTATCGTTGGAAAAACGGGGAAATTGAAGATGAGCGTTTCCGACATTTGAATAAGGCAGTCGCGAACTTGATCGATATGGCGAACCGGACGCGCAGGGGCGAAGTGTTATAACAAGAAATCGTGGAAGTTCTTCTCACTTGATGAAGTGAAGCGGAATGCCGGGATGAGGAGGGAAAATGGATGAATCAGGAATTTCATTACGCGCCGTTCCGCGTAGAAGCGGGAAAAATCCGGGAGTTCGCGTTGGCTCTCGGTTTAAGGAATCCGGTTTATTTCAGCAAAGAAGCAGCATTGGATGCAGGGTATCGGGATATCCCGGCTCCGCCTACATACACGACAGTCATCGATTTCTGGAACGAACGGGATTTTTATCAATTATTCAAGGTTTGGGGATTGGACCCAAATGACATACTGCACGGCGAGCAAAGTTTCGAATACGAAAAAGACATCATCAGCGGGGATGTTATTTCAGCAAAGTCCGTGCTGACTGATCGATTCGATAAAAAAGACAAACGATTTTATCAGATTGAAACGACATACCGCAATCAAGAAAATGAAGTGGTTCGCATCGGGCGGGCAACTTTAATCGAAAGGCGGGAACAGCATGGCGCAGAAATTGCCGGACATTCATAAGAAAGCACTTGCACCGATTGACATGGTGCGTTATTCGGGTGCTTCAGGCGATTTTAATGAAATCCATACGGTTCCGAAAGTTGCCCGCAGTAAAGGGTTCAAGGAACCGATCGTCCACGGCATGTTATTGATGGGCTGGGCTGCAGATGCACTGGATGAGTGGTTTCCGGGAAGGAAGCTGAGTAAATTCACCGTGCGTTTTGTCGGGATGGCGCATGCAGGTGAAGCATTCATCATCGAAGGAATGCTGACAACAGACAATGCTGGGGAACTGCAGATCAAGGACGCTTCCGGAACGGGAAAACTCGTCGGAAGCTTTGAATTGGCATGACTGCACAATTAATTGGCGGAATATTTCTATAAATGGAGAGGGAGATAAGCGTGGAGGAATTTACTTATCCAAGTTTCGACCTGACTGGAAAAAAAGCGCTCATTACCGGTGGCAGCAAAGGAATTGGCCTGGCGATTGCAGCTGGGCTCGCCCATGCCGGTGCTAAAGTGCTCATTACCGGACGCGATGAAACAGTGCTCAAGGAAGCGGCAGACGAAATGAATAGCCGAAACCTTGATGTTTCCTGGAAATCGGCGGATGTGACATCCAAACAAGCCGTCGCTGAGTTATTCGAATTCATCGATGCCGATTTCGGTGGAGTGGACATTCTCGTCAATAATGCCGGAATGAACATCCGTAAACCTTTGGTGGAAGTGGAGGAAGAAGACTGGGACCGGGTGCTCGGTACCAATTTGAAAGGCATCTTCTTGGTCGGCCAGCAAGCAGCAAAGCGGATGATCGGCCAAAAAGGAGGCTGCATCATCAATATTTCATCCATTATGGGGCAAGTCGGCAATCCGCTCCAGACGAGCTATGCGGCAAGCAAAGGTGGGATCAATCAATTGACGAAAGTGTGGGCAGCGGAACTCGCTGAACATAATATCCGCGTCAACGCCTTGGCACCCGCTTATATTAAAACACCGATGACAGAACCGTTTCTACAGGATCCGGAACGGCTGGAAAAATTGGTCAGCAGAACCATGCTGAAACGCATGGGTGAAGCAGGCGAGATGATCGGCCCTGCTTTATTCCTGGCGTCGGAAGCATCGAGCTATGTAACGGGGCAAATTCTTTATGTAGATGGCGGATGGACCGCCAATTAGATAATGGGGGGAAAGACGATGGCAAATGGAAGAAATACGGAAAGAGATCCAGTGTTGGAGAAACAGCAAAACAATCCGCTCGCAAAAATAGCGAATGTGTTCGCCAAAATTGCCGAAAAATGGCTGCCGGATGCATTCGTATTCGCGGTATTGCTGACGGCGATCGCATTCATTGCAGGGGTGCTTTTCACCGATTCTGGCCCGATCGATATGATGCGCCATTGGGGCGACGGCATGTGGGGCCTTTTAACTTTCACGGCCCAGATCATCACGACCTTCGTATTGAGTTATGCGCTGGCTTTGACGCCGACCGTTTCGAAGGCGCTTGAGAAAATCGCCGGCATCCCTAAAGGACCGAATTCCGCGATTTTGATGGTGACGTTCACGGCGCTTGGCGCATCTCTCATCAGCTGGGCATTCGGCTTGGTCGTTGCGGGAATTATTGCGAAGCTGGTCGCAAAGAAAGTGCGTGACGTCGATTACCGTGTGCTCGTCGCTGCAGGATATTCAGGGTTTTTAATCTGGGAAGGCGGATTATCTTCTTCCCCGGCACTTTTTGTCGCTACTGCGGGGCATGTGTTTGAAGGGGATATCGGAATTGTTCCCATATCGGAAACGCTGTTATCGGCATTGAATATCGCGATTGTGGTGATCTTGTTCTTCACGCTTCCTTTCGTCATGCGCTTTATCCATCCACGCAACCCGAAAGACCGTTATCTGGTGGATCCAGCACGTTTGGAAGAGCCGGTCACAGAAGAGGCGCCGCAAGATCATGAGGATTATCCGAATGACAAAATCGAAAAATCGCGCCTCATTCCATTGATCGGCGGATTCCTCGGCTTAAGTTATTTGATTAATCATTTCTATATGAATGGCTTCTCGCTCGATTTGAATACCGTCAACTTGATTTTCCTGACGGCCGCGCTTCTCATGTTCAGCAATGTCCGTGAACTGGCGGAAGGATTATTGAAATCCGTCAGCAGCGTCGGCCAGTTCGTGTTGCAATATCCGTTCTATGCAGGAATCATGGGCATGCTCGGAGCGTCGGGGCTTGCTGTCATGATGTCGAATTTCTTCATTGATATTTCGAATGAAACGACTTTACCGCTCTTCACCTTCTTATCGGCAGGAATCTTGAACATTTTTATCCCATCAGGCGGCGGCCAATGGGCGGTCCAGGCGCCGATCATGCTTCCCGCAGCGCTCGAAATGGGCGTCGATCCTGCAAAAATCGTCATGGCTGTAGCCTGGGGCGATAGCTGGACGAATATGATCCAGCCATTCTGGGCGATTCCGCTGCTCGCGATTGCCGGTTTGAAAATCCGCGACATCATGGGCTACACGATGATCGCCTTGATTTACGGCGGTCTGGTCATCGGTGCCTGCCTGTTGATTTTCTAATGAAAGGGGCGTCCACATGAAAGCGATCATTGCAGAAACGACCGGCCCTCCTGAAGTGCTGAAGCTTCAGGAAGTGCCAAAACCAATAGCGAAAGACCATGAAGTGCTCATCAAAGTCGAAGCGGTCAGCGTCAATTTTGCCGATATTAAGGCGCGCCTCGGACAATATCACGGCGTGGCAAATAACGAGCCTTTCACGCCGGGGCTGGATTGCGCGGGCATCGTCGAAGAAACGGGGAGCGCAGTGACCGGCTTGTCTGCAGGTGACCGTGTGCGTGCATTCCCGGCTTCCGGGTCCTACGCGGAATATGTCGTCGCCTCTGACCAGCTTGTCTACAAGATTCCGGACAGCGTCTCTTTCGAAGAAGCGGCAGCGACTTTGACTGTCGGCATCACTGCCTATAATGTGCTACATGAAGTCGCCCGGATACAGCCAGGTGAATCGGTCTTGATCCATGCAGCGGCAGGCGGCATCGGCACGACCGCGATCCAATTAGCGAAACTTGCCGGCGTCTCGGAAATCTATGGGACGGTCGGCAGCGAAGAGAAAAAGAAAGTGGTAGAAGACCTTGGCGCGATTGCAATCAACTACCGCGAGCAAAACTTCGCAGAAGTGGTCGCTGAACTGACGGACGGCAAGGGTGTGGACGTCATCCTGGATACAATTGCTGGTGAAAATTTCGAGCGCAGTCTTGAGGTTCTGGCACCGTTCGGCCGCATTGTGACATTCGGCCATGCCAATGAAGGCTCTGTTCCGGGCAATGTCAAAACAGACGAACTTCATTCAAGTTGCCGGGCGGTGCTCGGTTATAGCACTGGCACCTATCGCAAGCAGCGTCCAGGGTTTTTGAAGAATGCAGAAGCCACAATCAGCAAACTGCTTGAACAGCGCAAACTGAACGTCTCGATTACCGGGCGCTATCCGCTCGAACAGGCAGCGCAAGCACATGTACTTATGGAAAGCCGGAAAAGTACAGGGAAACTGGTATTGCTTCCTTAAGATATAGAAGAAGACTCGTCATGGGTCTTCTTTTTCTGGTGATCCGCCAATTAAATTAAACAAAGCGTTGAATTTTAAATAGAAGGTAAAATATTTTTGCAAAAGCACATACTGGACGGTATGATTGAATGGAAAATTAAATTTTCTGACAAGTGAAACAAAAATATGTAAGCCCTTTCAGAGTGGGCGTGAAAAGGAGAAATGGACATGAAACATGTATATCTAGTAGATGGTGCAAGAACGGCATTCGGGGCTTTTGGCGGGTCATTTGCGAATACCGATGCGACAGAACTTGGCACGGCGACAGCGGTGGAAGCGCTTAAAAGAGCGAATGTCAAAGCGGAAGATGTAGATCACGTCATTTACGGGAATGTTATCCAGTCGAATGTCAATGCAGCTTACCTGGCACGCCATATCGGGCTGAATGCAGGTGTTCCCCAAGAAGTGCCGGCCCTGACATTGAACCGGCTTTGCGGATCGGGTGCGCAGGCAGTCGTTTCCGCAGCGCAGCACATTCTGCTCGGTGAAGCGGATATCGTCTTGGCTGGCGGTGCGGAGAATATGTCGATGTCGCCTTATGCGAATTTCGCGCAGCGTTTCAGTAAGGCAAAGATGGGGCCGATGCAGTTTGAAGATATGCTGCTTGCGACGCTGACTGACCAATATACCGGCAGCGGCATGGGCATGACGGCCGAAAAACTGGCGGAGCAATACGATATTTCCCGTGAAGCCCAGGATGAATTTGCGGTCGAATCGAACCAGCGGGCAGCTAAAGCGGCAACTGGCGGACAGTTTGATGAAGAAATCGTCGGAGTCGAAGTGAAAACCCGTAAAGGCACGGTTGTAGTCGACAAAGATGAACACATCAAACCGGATGCCAATACGGAGGGTTTGTCGAAACTGCGCCCGTCATTCAAGAAAGACGGCTCCGTAACAGCGGGCAATGCTTCAGGCATCAATGACGGGGCGGCGTCTCTTGTAGTGGCAGGGGAAGATGCAGTCAAAAAGCATGCCTTATCGCCTGTCGCCCGCATCGTGTCTTGGCATGTCGCCGGCGTCGACCCGACAATCATGGGCATTGGCCCGGTCCCTGCCATCCGCCGTGCGCTGGAAAAAGCGGAACTGACGATTGATGACATCGATTTGGTCGAAGTGAATGAAGCGTTCGCGGCGCAATATTTGGCGGTGGAGAAAGAGCTCGGGCTGGATCGTTCGAAAGTGAACGTCAACGGCGGGGCGATTGCGCTTGGCCATCCGGTCGGTGCGAGCGGCGCACGTATCTTGCTGTCAGCGGCTTATGAATTGAAGCGCCGCGGCGGGAAATATGCAGTCGCGAGCCTATGCATCGGCGGCGGACAGGGAATTGCGGTGGTGATTGAACATGCCTAAGCTGCCGGTTATCGTGGCGCCGATGTTTCTTGTATCGACGCCTCAAATGGTCATTGAATCAGGGCGTGCCGGCGTCATCGGCTCGTTTCCTCTATTGAATGCGCGCCCCGCTGAAGAATGTGCAAAATGGCTCGTTGAAGTGAAAGAAGCGCTTGGCGATATTCCGTGGGCTGTCAATTTCATCAGCCACCGTGGTTCGAACAAGCGCTATGACGAAGACGTGGAATTGATCCGTGAGCATCAGCCGCCGATTGTCATCACGTCGCTTGGCTCGCCTGCAGAAGTGCTCGAAATCGTCCACGCATACGGCGGCCTCGTCTATTCAGATGTAGCAAATGCGAAGCATGCGAAGAAAGCGGCACAAAGCGGCGTCGATGGATTGATCCTTGTGTGCGCAGGCGCTGGCGGGCACGGGGGCACGCTCAATCCGTTCGCTTTCATTGCGGCGGTCAAGAAGTTCTTTGACGGCACCATCATCCTGTCGGGTTCTTTGTCGACCGGGCAAGATGTGGCAGCTGCTTTATTAATGGGCGCAGATTATGCCTATATGGGTACGCGCTTTTTGGCGGTAGAAGAAAGCAGCGCACCCGAAGAGTATAAACAGATGGTCATCGATTCCTCGATCGAAGACATTCTTTATACCGATTCGTTCAGCGGCGTTCCGGTGAACGTCCTCATCCCGAGTCTTGAAAAACAAGGCATCGATCCGAAAACCTTAAAGCCGAAAACAGAAGTCGATTTGTCTCATCTCGTCAATGCCAAGGCATGGCGTGATATTTGGTCGGCGGGACACGGCGTGACAACGGTGACGAAGCGCGAGACGGTCAAGGAAGCTGTCGAGCAGCTGGAGCGGGAATATGAAGAGGGAGTGAATGCGCTTGTACGAAACCATTAAAACCGAATTATCGGACGGGATTCTGACATTGACCTTGAATCGCCCTGAAAAAATGAACGCCTATACGGAACAAATGAACGAAGAATTATTGGATTTCTACCGCAATGTGGATGCTGACGACGAAGTGCGCGTCATTGTCGTGACCGGTGCTGGGCGGGCGTTTTGCGCTGGGATGGACTTATCGGACGGCGGCTCGACATTCGCTTCCGAACAAAGCGCGGAAGAATACCGTGACCTCGGCGGGCAGGTCAGCAACCAAGTCTATGAAGTGAAAAAACCGATCATTGCCGCCATCAACGGTCCTGCGGTCGGCATCGGCATGACCATGACTTTGCCGATGGATATCCGCATCGTCAAAAAAGATGCGAAAATCGGCTTCGTCTTCGGACGCCGCGGCATCGGCCCGGAAGCTTCCTCCGGCTGGTTTTTGCCGCGCATCGTCGGCATCGGAAAAGCACTCGAATGGACACTGACGGGGCGCTACATCCCGACGGCTGAAGCGGTGGAGGCGGGGCTCATGCAATATGAATCGGAAGATCCGCTTGAAAAAGCATATGAAATCGCACGGGATATTGCAGAAAATACCGCAAAATACCGCCGCCACATCCAATAGCTTTACGCGCCAATTATTATGGAAGATGCTTGGCACGGATCATCCGCATGAGTCGCATCTCGCGGAATCGAAGTTCCTCCACTGGGCGGGGCAAAATGCTGATGCGGATGAAGGCATTCAATCCTTTGTCGACAAGCGTAAAGCGGAGTTTCCGATGAAAGCGAGCGAGCTTCCGGATTTCTTTGATGTAAAAAAATAATACGCCTTTAAGCTTCAAGAGCGCAGTTGCTGCCCTTTTGGAGCTTTTTTAATGTGTTAAAGAAAGCTGATAAAAATGTGAAGCATATGTGTTTACAATTTATACCCTGTGGGGTATATTTATCTTAAGAAAACGAAAACAAACAAAAGGAGATTGATTCCATGTTACTACGATATTTCTATGACGAAAAATTGGCTCACGCATCTTATGTAGTAGGGTGCCAAAAAACAGGCGAAGCAGTCGTCGTTGATCCGATGCGCGATATCACAGCATACGAAGAACTGGCAAAAAAAGAGAAACTGAATTTTGTTGGCGCTCTTGAAACGCATATCCATGCTGACTTTGTATCCGGTTCACGGGAACTGAATGACCGTTTCGGCACGAAGCTCTATGTTTCGGATGAAGGCGATGCCGATTGGAAATATCAGAACCTGGATGGAATCAGCCATCAACTATTGAAAGACGGCGACCAGTTCAAAATCGGCAACCTGGTATTTGACGTGATGCACACGCCAGGCCATACCCCGGAGAGCATTTCATTCCTATTGACGGATAAAGGAGGATCCGCGGATAAGCCGATGGGCATCTTTACAGGCGACTTTGTCTTTGTTGGCGACGTCGGACGCCCAGACCTTCTGGAAAAAGCGGCAGGCATCCAAGGTACGTCCGATTCAGGTGCTGCGTCGATGTTCAAATCGATTGAACGCTTCAAGGCGCTTCCGGATTATTTACAAGTTTGGCCGGCTCATGGGGCCGGATCCGCTTGCGGTAAAGCGCTCGGCGCGGTTCCATCGACGACAGTCGGTTACGAAAAAGCCTTTAACTGGGCGATGCAATTCGATGATGAAGCTTCTTTCAAGAAAGCTTTGCTCGAAGGCCAACCGGAGCCGCCGTATTACTTCGCAGTGATGAAATCGGTCAATAAAGTCGGCCAGAAACTGATCAAAGACTTGCCGGAACTGAAAGAAATTACATCAGCCGCAGATATCGAAGCGCTTCTTGCAGAAGGCAAACAAGTACTCGATATGCGTCCGGCAGATGCCTACAGCAAAGGCCATATCCAAGGAACGATCAACATTCCGTTCAATAATTCCTTCACGAACTGGGCAGGATGGGTCGTTGATTACAACAAACCCTTGTACTTGCTTCTCGACACGGAAGTACTCGATGAAGCATTGGTTGCCCTCCGTTCAGTCGGAATCGATGAAGTCTACGGTTTTGCAGAGGCAGAAACTGTCCTGGCACAAGCGGACAACTTGGCTTCTTATAAAAACGTCTCGCCATCCGAAGCGAATGAGATGGTCGAAAAAGGCGAAGCGTATGTGCTCGATGTCCGCAATCAGACGGAATTCGATGAAGGGCATATCGATAACGCCGAGCACATCATGGTCGGTATCTTGAAAAATCGCTTGGATGAAGTGGATACAGACAAAACTATCATCGTGCAATGCCAGGCGGGCGCCCGTTCTGCTATCGCTGCAAGTGTACTGAAAGCGAACGGCATCGATAACTTGGTCAATATGACAGGCGGCTACAGCAAATGGCAGCAAGAAGTCGCAGCCGTGAAACAATAATAGCAATATAACCGCTTAAGCCTTGGCTTCGGCGGTTTCTCTTTGAAAAAAACACAATCCAGAAGGGGAAGATCGAAACAATGAGTATTGGCATCCCGATCGCGTTGCTGGCTCTTGCCGGCTCCAACGGTTTCTATAAACGCTATGTCACGGCCAAAGGGGTCCAGCACGACTGTGCCGACAACTTGAAAGAAAATGACGATATTCTCTTGCTGGATGTAAGAGCCTATAATATTTCCTATAAAGATCCCGTAGAAGGTGCATTCGAACTGCCGGTCGCTTATTTTATCCGCAGCTATGAAGAAATACCGGACCGTCTGATCCATGTCATCGCTTCCGATGAAATGGAAAAGAATATGGCTGTCCGCTTGTTGCGGAAAAAAGGAAAAAACGTTATCAGCTATAGCTTAACCGAAGAAAACTGCGGCGAGCGGATGCTGGTATATTGATTATGAACACCCCGACACCATTGTCGGGGTGTTTTTATATATTTTGAAAAATACCAAAATATCAAATCACGTTGACAAGCAGAAAGGGACGTTTTATAGTATGTGTAACCGGTTACACATAACCTGAGAACGGAGAAGAGCGATGACAACGATTAGAGATGTGGCGAAAAAAGCAGGCGTTTCCGTTGCGACGGTTTCACGTTTTTTGAATGGCAGCGGCTATGTCAGCGCCGATGCCGCCAAAGCGGTGACAGAAGCAGTCGAGGAATTGGAATATGAATTGAATCCGGTCGCACGCTCTTTGAACACGAAACGTTCCAGTTTAATCGGCCTCATTTTGCCGGATATCACGAACCCGTTTTTCCCGGAGCTTGCGCGGGCGGTGGAAGATGTCGCTCTGAGCTATGGCTATACCGTTATCTTGTGCAACTCAGACGAAGACCCGAAAAAAGAGAAGAACTATATCGAAACCTTGAAGAAGAAATACATCGCCGGTTTTATCGTGACATCGAATCAGCTCGACGCGCCGCATTATGCGGATACGAAGCTGCCGATTGTGGCACTGGACCGGGCGATCAACGAAAAGATCCCCGTGGTCTCATCGAATAATAAAGAGGGAGCGGTGCTTGGGACGAATGCATTGCTCGAACGCGGATGCCGAAACATCTTGTTTCTGCGGGGACCGGAAGCATTGAACCCTGCAAATGACCGCTATGACGGGTTCATGGAAGCAATCGGAAAATCGGATGTCGATTACCGTATCGTCACCTGCCCGTTCCATTACGCGGACTCACAGAAAATCGTGAAGCGGGAACTGAAGGCCAACCCAGCAATTGACGGCATTTTCGCCTCGAGCGATGTGTCGGCAGCGGGGGCTTTGAAAGCGGCTGCAATACTCGGCAGAAACGTGCCGGACGATTTGCAGATTATCGGTTTTGACGGCATTGCAATGGGTGAAATGCTGTCGCCGGGCCTCTCGACCATCGCCCAGGACGTCTACAAAATGGGCGCAATTGCCACCCGCATCTTGATCAAGCGAATCGAGAACAAACCTGTGGAAGAAAGCTTCTACGAAATTCCGGTCAAGCTGATCTTGCGGGGCACAACAAGGAGTGTGGAATGATGATTACAGTAGTAGGCAGCATCAATATGGATCTTGTGGTCGGAACGGAACGCTTTCCGAAGCAAGGCGAAACGGTGCTAGGGAATTTATATACGACCGTGCCTGGCGGAAAAGGCGCCAATCAGGCAGTCGCAGCAGCGAGGCTCGGGGACCAAGTCCATATCGTCGGGGCAGTCGGCAGCGACGCATTCGGTACACAACTTCTCGAGGGGCTAGAAACAGAACAGATTGACACACAAGGTGTCAAAAAAACGGATGGGGCGAGCGGAATCGCTAATATCCTATTGTCAGAAGGCGACAATCGCATCATCGTCGTCCCAGGTGCCAACCACGAACTGACGAAATCGGACATCGATGCACAGAAAAAGGCAATCGAAAAAAGTTCGATGGTCATTCTGCAGTTGGAACTGCCGATTCCGGTCGTGGAATATACGCTGCAGCTTGCCAAAGAACTCGGGGTCCCGGCTATTTTGAATCCAGCGCCAGCTGGCGGGTTCACGGAGGCGATGAAACAAGCGGACTTCTTGACGCCGAATGAAACCGAAGCGGAAGAGCTGTTCGGCACCAATTGGGAACTTGAACTGGAACGCTATCCGAATCGCATGGTCGTGACGCTCGGAAAAAACGGTGCCCGCTATTTCGATGGCGACAAGCATGTAACTGTCGAAGGGTTTCCGACACAAGCGGTCGATACGACGGGCGCGGGAGATACTTTTAACGGTGCCTTGGCAGTTGCACTAGCTGAAGGCAGCGAGTTCAAAGAAGCTGTCCGCTTTGCCAACGCCGCTGCCTCCTTATCAGTGGAGAAATTCGGGGCGCAAGGCGGCATGCCGAACCGTACGGAAGTCGTTTCCCGGATGGAGGCAGCAAAATGAAAAAACAAGGCATGATCAATCGTGACATCGCCGGCCATTTGGCACGGTTCGGGCATACTGATTTGCTCGTCATTGCCGATTGCGGGCTGCCGGTGCCGGAACATGTGCCATGCGTCGATTTATCCTACCGCATCGGGGAGCCTTCTTTTGAGACGGTGCTGGCTGCAGTGCTTGAGGATTTCGAAGCGGAAGCGGCTTATATTGCCCGGGAAATAAGCGATCACAATAAAGGCTTGGAAGCTGGCATGCAACAGCAATTGGATTGCCGCTACCTGAGCCACGAGGAATTAAAGGCGATGAGCCATAACGCCAAGCTGATCATCCGCACAGGGGAAGCAAGCCCGTATGCGAATGTCATTCTCCAGTCGGGCGTCATCTTTTAATGAGGCAGGTGAACGAAATGATCAATATGATCAACATGACCGATATTTGCAAGTCGTTCAGCGGCAACAACGTCTTGAAAAACGTCCACTTTTCTCTTGAAAAAGGCGAAATCCACGCCTTGATGGGCGAGAACGGCGCCGGGAAATCGACCTTGATGAAAATCATGTCCGGCATCTACACGCGTGACTCCGGAACGGTGGAAGTGAAGGGCAAAAAAGTTGAATTCACTTCGCCAAAGCAGGCGGAAGCGGAAGGCATCGCCGTCATCCACCAGGAATTGAATATCCTGCCGCACCTGTCGATTGCGGACAATCTCTTTCTCGGCCGTGAGGAAACCGTCGGGCGCACAGGAATCCTGAAGACAAAAGACATGGAACGCAAAACGAAAAAGATTTTAGGGGATTTAGGGCTCGATATCGACCCATCGCTTCCCGCAAGCACATTGTCTGTCGGACAGCAGCAATTGGTGGAAATCGGCAAAGCTTTGTCGATGGATGCGGAAATGATCATCATGGATGAACCGACGGCCGCACTGACGGACCGCGAAATCGAAACTTTATTCGTGACCATCCGCGACCTGCAAAAGCGCGGCGTATCGTTCGTCTATATTTCACATCGCATGGAAGAAATTTTTTCGCTGTGCGACCGCATTACCATATTGCGCGACGGTGAATTCGTCGGTGAACGGAAGATCAGCGAAACCAGCTTCGAAGAAATTGTCCAGTTGATGGTCGGCCGTGAACTCGGCGACCGTTTCCCGGAACGAAGCTCATCAATAGGCGATGTGAAACTATCGGTTAAAGGCCTATCGCGGAAAGATTGCTTTGAAGATATTTCCTTCGATATCCATAAAGGGGAAATCGTTTCGATTGCTGGGCTGATGGGGGCAGGGCGCACAGAAGTGGCGCAGTCTTTATTCGGTTATAAGAAAGCGGATTCAGGAACTGTGGAACTCGATGGCAAGCCTGCGAAAATCGACAATCCGCAAAAAGCGAAAGAGCTCGGCATCGGCTACGTGACCGAAGACCGCAAATCCGAAGGGCTGATCGTCGATTTTACAGTCGAAGAAAACATCAGCATGGCGAACTTTGAATCCATTTCTAAAAAAGGATTGCTGTCGAAAGACAAAGAACGCAGCCTGTACGACCGGATGGTGAAACGTCTTGGCATCCGGACATCAGGGCCAGACCAAGCAGCCAAATCGCTGAGCGGAGGCAACCAGCAAAAAGTCGTCATCGCGAAATGGCTCGGCATCGAACCGGATGTGCTCATACTCGATGAGCCGACACGGGGAGTCGATGTCGGCGCAAAAAAAGAGATTTATTCGATCATCAACGAATTGGCCGCTCGAGGCGTTGCCATCCTGATGATTTCTTCCGAACTTCCGGAAGTGATCGGCATGGCAGACCGTGTGCTCGTCATGCACGAAGGCAAACTGACGGCAGATTTGCCGAAGCAGGAAGTGACTCAGGAAACTATTATGCATTATGCAACAGGAGGTGGGAAACTTGAAGCTGAAGTCCGCTAATACAAGCTTGTTCCAAAAAATCGCGCCGTTTATCGGGTTGATTTTAATCATTATCATCATTACCGCAATTAACCCGAGTTTTCTATCCATGAGCAATATCTTGAACGTCCTCCGACAAGTGTCGATCAATGCGTTGATTGCATTCGGGATGACCTTTGTCATCTTGACCGGCGGAATCGACTTATCGGTCGGATCGATCTTGGCGCTTACGGGTGCTGTGACAGCTGGCATGATGGCTTCAGGAATTGACCCGATCTTAGCGATGCTGCTGGGGCTGTTCCTCGGGGCTGTTCTCGGAGCCATCAACGGCGTCATCATCGCGAAAGGCAAAGTGGCGCCATTCATCGCGACGCTTGCGACGATGACCATTTACCGGGGCTTGACGCTCGTCTACACAGAAGGCCGGCCGATTTCAGGGCTTGGCGACAGCATGAGCTTCCAGATGCTCGGAAAAGGCTATTTCCTCGGCATTCCGGTGCCGGTCGTGACGATGCTTGTCAGTTTCGGCATCCTTTACTTCATTTTGAAGAAAACGACATTCGGCCGTCGCGTCTACGCAGTGGGCGGCAACGAAGAAGCTTCCGTGCTTTCGGGAATCAATGCTGACCGCATCAAAATTTACGTATATTCTTTGGTCGGTGCGCTTGCCGCACTGGCGTCGCTGATCTTGACTTCTCGCTTGAATTCAGCTCAGCCGACAGCGGGCCAGATGTTTGAGCTCGATGCCATCGCAGCCGTGGTACTCGGCGGAACGAGTTTGACAGGCGGCCGCGGATGGATCGTCGGCACCTTGATCGGTGCGCTGATCATCGGCGTCTTGAATAACGGTTTGAATTTGATTGGGGTGTCCTCCTTCTTCCAGCAAGTGGTGAAGGGTGCAGTTATATTGCTTGCAGTATTGCTAGACCGTAAAAAAACAGTATAGGGAGTGGTAGAAATGAAGAAAATGCTATTGATGTTCGTCCTTTTGGCAATGATGGTTTTGGCCGCATGTTCCATGGAAGCACCAGGTTCGGATTCAGAAGAAACAACAGGCGGAGAAGAAGCGAGCGGCGATTACACAATCGGTTTCTCGATCTCGACATTGAACAACCCGTTCTTCGTAACATTGAGTGAAGGGGCAGAAGCTAAAGCTTCTGAACTTGGCGCAACTCTTTCTGTAGTTGATGCACAAGACGACGCATCGAAGCAGGCAAGTGATGTTGAGGACTTGATCCAGCAAGGCGTGGACATGATTCTAATCAACCCTGTCGATTCTGAAGCAGTTGCTTCAGCAGTCGCTTCTGCCAACAATGCAGATATCCCGGTTATTACTGTAGACCGCAGCGCGGAAAACGGCGAAGTGGTTTCCCACATTGCTTCGGATAACGTAGCGGGTGGTGAAATGGCAGCTGAGCATCTATTGTCGTTGGTAGGTGAGGGAGCGAAAGTAGCGGAACTTGAAGGAGTTCCAGGATCATCTGCAGCGCGCGAACGTGGAGAAGGCTTCAATAATATCGCAGCAGACAGCTTGGATGTCGTTGCCAAGCAAACGGCGAACTTCAACCGTGCAGAAGGTTTGTCGGTCATGGAAAATATCTTACAGGCAAACCCTGATGTAACTGGAGTGTTTGCGCACAACGATGAAATGGCGCTTGGTGCACTTGAAGCAATTGAAGCTGCTGGCAAAGATGTCACAGTTGTCGGATTTGATGCCACAAACGATGCAGTCGCAGCAGTAGAAGAAGGCCGTCTTGCCGGAACGATTGCTCAAAAACCGGAAATGATCGGTGAAATGGCCGTCGAAACGGCTATCCAGCACTTGGACGGCGAAGAAGTGGAAGCGTCGATTCCTGTAGAATTGGAATTGATCGAGCAATAATAAAGAAGAAACCGCATCGGCAATTTGTCGATGCGGTTTTTTAATGCGGCTAGGCTGAAAGAACTTAGCGAAAAAGAAACGAATAAAAATATAGATTTTATTTGGATTTATTTACTATTAATATAAAATAGTAGTAAGCCATTAGTTCTGATTATTCAGGTATCAGAAAATTCTTACTTTATTTGTGGTACATTTTTTACAAACCACTTGGAGGAGGAAGTAAAATGGCGAAATTGAATCGATGGAGAGCGGCGGGATTGCTCGTGCTGGCAGGGGCTTTGGTGGCATCCCCGCTGCAGATGGGAAGTGATGGGGAAATGGCAGAAGCAGACAGTGACTATGTAGCGCTAACTGCGCAAGTGAATGATATTCTGCAAGATGAAAGTTTGGACGGCGCGCTCGCAGGTGTCAGCATTCGAAAAGCGGATAGCGGGGAGAAAATATACGATCACTTTGGCGACATCCGGCTCAAACCGGCATCCAATATGAAGCTGTTCACTATGTCGGCGGCACTTGAAACTTTAGGGGAAGATCACCGGTTCTCGACAGAACTGCATACCGATGGGGAACTGAAAGGCAAAGTGCTAGGCGACCCGACATTGCTCGAGGAGGATTTTGAGCGCTTTGCAAAGGAATTGAAAGCACAAGGCATACATAAAGTGAAAGGCGACTTGATCGGCGACGATAGCTGGTTCGATGATGAACGTTTGTCTGAAGACATGACCTGGAAAAATGAAGTGTACTATGTCGGAGCCCAAGTATCCGCATTGACCGCCTCACCGAATAAAGATTACGACGCGGGGGCGATCATCGTGGAAGCGAACGCCGGAGAGGCGGCGGGAGATGAGGTGCGGGTCAGTTTGTCGCCCGAGACGGATTATGTGACAATCACCAATAACGCCCAAACAGTGGCAGCTGGCGAACCGAAAACCTTGAGCATCACGAGAGACCACGGAACGAATGAAATCATCGTGGAAGGCAATATCCCGGAACAGGGAAGCCGGACGCGTGAATGGATCGCAGTCGATGAACCGTCCGGATATGCGCTCAGCTTGTTCGAAAAGGCACTCGATAAGGAAGGCGTCGAGCTGATCGGGAACTCTGAAACGGTGATGGGCGTTACGCCGCCGGATAGCCGCATGCTGTTGGAACATCAATCGATGACGCTTGCGGAACTATCGATCCCGTTCATGAAACTTAGCAATAACGGCCACGGCGAAGCATTGGCGAAACAAATGGGCCGCGTGGTGAACGGGGAAGGCAGCTGGGAAGCGGGCCTCGAAGTGATGGAGGAAACCGCTGGCAAGCTCGGCGTCAATGTCGACACGATCCATCTGCGAGATGCTTCCGGAATGTCCCACGTCAATTTGATTCCGGCAAATGAGATTTCGCAGTTATTGGCCGGGGCACAGGAAGAGCCATGGTTTGATGCGTTCCTTGAATCCTTGCCGGTAGCAGGGGCTTCGGAACGCTTTGTCGGCGGCACCTTGCGCAACCGAATGAAAGGGACGGCAGCGGAAGGCAATGTCCAGGCTAAAACCGGCAGCTTGTCCTCGGTTTCTTCTCTGGCCGGCTATGCAACGACCCAAGACGGCGAACGGCTGGTCTTCGCGATCATCCTGAACAATGATTTGGCGAATGTCACGCCGATCGAAAACGCGATTGCCGAAGCGATTGCCGGATACCAAGCCGAGTGAAAGGCAAGAGCTTTGAAGGACGATAAAAAATCAGTTTTGACAGAAACAGCGGTGGAAGGCTTCGCGTCTTTTGCGGGCTGTTTCTTTTTGATGGGAAAGATTGGATTGTTCTTTCCATCCTGAAAAAACTTCTGTATGGTGAATATATCAAGTATTCAAACAACTTAGGAGTGATGGGAATGAGACCAATCATCGGCATTACCGCGTCAAAGGAATTGGGGAAAGATGAATACAATGTAGAGCTTGCGGACACAGAAGCGATTGTCCGGGCGGGCGGCTTGCCGATCATGCTGCCACATATTGAAGGGCAGGCGGAACTGGAAGAACTCGCCGAGCACATCGACGGATTGTTCCTTGCGGGCGGTTGGGACATTGACCCGACTTTATTCGGCGAAGAGCCGCATCCGGGCCTTGGCGTCATCATTCCCTCGCGTGACCGTTTTGAACTGGAGCTATTGGAAAAAGTGATGGAGAAGAACAAACCGGTGCTGGCGATTTGCCGAGGCGCCCAGATTTTGAATATCGCAGCCGGCGGGGATATGTATCAGGATACACCGTCTCAATTGGAGGGTAACCTGCTTCAGCATCAGCAGCGTGCGCCGAAAGAGCATGGCTCTCATTTTGTCGAAGTCGCGGAAGGTTCGCTCTTGCACCGGCTGACGGATTCTCTGAAACTCAAGGTCAATAGCCGCCATCACCAGTCGAACCGCCATGTGCCTGAACATTATCTCGTTTCCGGAATCGCAAGCGACGGGGTCATAGAAGCGATCGAGAGCAAAGAGCATGGTTTCGCGCTGGGGCTGCAATGGCATCCGGAAAATATGGCACGTGCAGGCGACGTAGCTTCTTTGCGTATCTTTGAAGGCTTTGTCAGCGCCTGTACAGAAGAAGGGGATGAGTGAGTGCAAATCATCGATACGCATTGCGATGCCCTGCTGAAGCTGCAGGTAGCGAAGCGCAACGAATTGTTTCGAGGAAAGCCTGTAAATTTTTTCGATGCGGAAGAACTCGACACTAATTTCCTGCGCTTGCAACAAGGCGGCGTCAAAGTCCAGTTTTTCGCGGTGTTCGTGCACCCTGAGTTGCCGGACAATGAAAAATGGCAGCATGCATTAGAGCAGGTCGATTTGTTCTACAGCGAAGTGCTCAGTGAGCCGCTTATGAAACATATCCGCCGTTGGGAAGACATCGACACACTCGGCCCGGATGAAATCGGCGCAGTGCTCGCGCTCGAAGGGGCAGATGCTTTTGGAAATGATCTTGCGAAACTGCGGCATCTCTATAGGCTCGGCGTGCTGTCGCTCGGGCTGACATGGAATTTCGCCAATCTCTGCGCAGACGGCGTCGGCGAACCGAGAGGCGGCGGATTGACGCTGCTCGGCAAGCAAGTGGTGCAGTTGAATAACGATCACCGTGTGTTCACGGACGTGTCCCATCTGTCGCTTGCAGGATTTTGGGAAGTGATGGAACTCGCCGAGTATCCAATTGCGAGCCATTCGAATGCACGGAAGTTGTGCAATCATCCGCGCAATCTGGACGATGGGCAAATCGAGGCAATGTTCTCGCACAACGGCTTGATCGATGTCGTATTCTGTCCGGAGTTCATCAACCCAGGAAGCCAGCAGGCAGCGATCGAGGATTTGCTGCGCCATATCGAGCATCTTTGTACGCTCGGCGGAGAACGCCACATCGGATTGGGATCTGATTTTGATGGCATTTTCGATCATGTCGCGCGTCTTGAAAACGCTTCGGATTATCCGAATTTAATCGAGGCTTTGCAAAAACGCTATTCAGAAACCCAAGTGGAAGGGTTTGCGTTCCGAAACTTCCTAGCGCATCGACCAGGCATCGAACAAACCAGTAGAAAAATATGAAAAAAAGCCATCCGCTAGTGAATCAGCGGATGGCTTTTGGCATTAATACTTATTCATAGATGACTCTGTTTCACCAGATTCGGCCATTTGCAATTTGCTTTCTTCCGAATCGCTCTTGGCATGTCTATGGCGGTGCAAGATAGCGTTGATTTCAGCTCCAATAACCAGGATCAACCCTGTCAGGAAGAACCAAAGAATCAAGATGATCAAACCGCCGAGGCTCCCGTAAGTAGCAGAAAAGTTGCCAAAGTTTGAAACATAGAAAGAGAATCCAAGAGAAACGAGTTGCCAGAGAATCGTGGCAATCAAAGCACCCACAATAACCTCCTTGAAAGGAAATTGCTTATTCGGTGCAAATTTGTACAACATGGCCAAGACAAGGCTCATAACCGCGATGGAAATGACCCAACGAAGTACTTGGAAAATAATTTCTGTTTGTTGAGGCAAATTCAGGAACTCGGTGATCGTATTGATGATGGCGCCGCCAAAAATCGGTAGGACAAGCGCGACGATAACAGCAACTAGCATGAAAATCGTCAAAATGATGGCCATCCCTTTTTTCTTGAAAAATGAGCGGGTTTCCTCCACATCGTATGCTTGATTCGTCGCGTCTATAAACGCGGTCATAGCATTGGATGCCGACCAAAGTGTACCCAGGATACCGAAAGTCAGTAGACCGCCGGATGGGGTGGTCACGACGCTGATGATATTTTCTTCAAACGTAGCTGCGACTTCGCCCGGTAGGATGCTGCCAATAAAATCGACTACCCGTTGGGGGTCAAGCTGCAAATACGGCAGAATGGCCAATAGCAAAATTAATAAAGGAACGATTGCTAATAGGTAATAATAGGCCTGCGCTGCCGCAAGTGTCGTCGCATTGTCTTTCTTGAATTCTTGGCCAAGTTCTTTGGCATAGGACGTCACTTTGCTCATAACTTTATACCTCCATTTGTTTTGTAAAGTTATTTAGTATATGCCCGATGCCGCCAAGAAATAACCTTAAAAAAGGAAATTATCCGTTTCTACGCCATTACGGATAGCTTTAATCGATCATTCGGATGCCGAGAAGGTCGGCAAAAACGATGCGGACAATATCAGGGCCGGAGGTGATTTCTAGTGTTTGATTGGATAGGTCGATGGCAGTGATGATCCCGGATACGGCTGCCAGCCCATCGTCCCAATAGCGTATTTCGGCCATGCATTGCCGCTGGTGTGCAATGCCGATCTCTTCCTGCAACAAACCGAGTTCTTCTTCATCGAGATGGGGTTTATGCCTGGAAGGTTCATCGGCCCGCCATTCCCGCAGCATCCGGACATGTTCCGGCAGCATCAGTGCCCCCCATTTCAATTGCCCTCTGTCCAATACGTCCCCTTTAACCGTCAAATGATGATTCTTTTTCATTTTCACCATTCCTTTCTAAAAAATAAGAACATTTGTTCTTATCGTAAAGAAATAGTGGTTAGTGGTCAATCACTTCTTTTCTAAAAAAAACAGGGCTGCCTGTGGGCAGTCCTGTTTTAGGTTGTCGAGAAAGATAAGAAGT
>NZ_JAPEHT010000026.1 GCF_028823615.1 Planococcus sp. A6 | reverse complement strand
TTTTCTTGGCTTGATATCCGGATTGCTTGCGACGGCGACGCCGCTTCACCCGCTGTCGTTCGCCATGGCATCCGGCGTCGGGAGCGGATCGATGATGGCTGCGGCGAGTGGTTCGCTGATCGGGGCATATCCCGAATTGGAAGAACAGATCGTTGCTTTTGCGGGAGCGAGCAATTTGCTGTCGCTTTCCACCGGTTTGTATTTCAGTATCTTCATCGGTTTGCCGCTGACGGAGAAATTGTACAGCATCATGATGAGACGGTCGGAACGGAAAGCTGCAAAAGGAGGCGGGCCGAATGCTTAAAAGCGTAATCGAATGGACGTGGGTATTGGCCATTTTCGGCGTCGCCGCCTTAATCGGCAATTGGTTCGGCATGGACGTCTTGCCATGGGAAGCGATTCCGGGAATGCTTGTCTTGATTGCAGTGAGCCTCGTCGGGTTGATGTTGGAGAAAGCACTGCCTTTCAGCATGCCGGCAGTCGGCTATATCGGCATACTTGCCATCATCATTTCTTTGCCATGGTTTCCGGGTTCGGATTATGTCGTTGCCTGGACAAGCCAGATCGGTATTTTGGCGCTTGCCACACCGATTCTCGCTTATGCCGGCATCTCGGTCGGATCGAACTGGGCAGATTTCCGCAAACTGGGCTTCCGGAGCTTTTTGGTCGCCGTCGCGGTCTTCCTCGGGACCTTCATTGGCTCAGCGTTGATCGCTGAAGTGATCTTGCGCTGGCAAGGCATCATTTAAAGAAAAAATCCCCGCAGCAAATATTTGCTGCGGGGATTTTTTGATTACGCACTAAAAGAAATGGCCCGGTGCAGTTGCCTGCATCGGGCCTTCAAAAAATTTGGGGGTGAAGGGGAAGCTCATTAAACGCTTCTGTTAAGTAGTTACCACATGCCAATCGTGCTTAAACATCTTGCCGCAACTTTTTGAAACTTGTACATTCAATATAGGTAGATTTTTTTGAACGATCGCATTTATTCAGATTGGGGGGATTGTATGAAGATTATTGTGGCGCCGGATTCGTTTAAAGGCAGCATTTCAGCTGAACAAGCAGCACGTGCAATGGCAGAAGGGATAATGGATGCAGCGCCAGATAGCGAGGTCATCGAATTGCCGTCCGCGGACGGCGGTGAAGGGACCATGGTGAATCTGGTCGCAGCGACAAACGGCCGCATGGTTACGCATCAAGTATCAGGACCTCTCGGAAAGCCGGTCGCTGCCAGTTATGGAGTGCTCGGGAACTCCGAGACTTGCGTGATTGAGATTGCCGAGGCATCCGGATTAACTTTGCTTTCACAAACAGAGCGCAACCCGGAACGCGCATCGACGGAAGGGACTGGGGAATTGATCTGCCATGCACTTGACGCCGGGTTTCGGAATTTCATCATCGGGCTTGGGGGCAGCGCGACGAATGATGGAGGGACAGGAATACTGCGTGCGCTTGGTATGCGATTTCTTGATGCTTCAGGTAAGGAACTGCCGCCAGGAGCTGGGGCACTGGATAAACTTTATATGATAGATACAAGTTCTTTTGATGCGCGTATCCAGGATTGCTATTTTGTCATCGCGAGTGATGTCGATAATCCACTGACCGGGCCAAACGGCGCTTCGCATGTATTCGGCCCTCAAAAAGGCGCGAATCGGAAGATGGCGGAGGCGCTGGACCGAAAGTTAAGCCATTACGCCGATATCGTGGAGAATGAGACTGGCGTGTCTTTGCATGACTATCCAGGGGCGGGGGCTGCAGGAGGTGCTGGCGGCGCGTTTCTGGCATTTTTCCCGGCCGCAATGAAGCGCGGAATCGACGTCGTTCTTGAAGCTTCGGGATTTTCAGAAAGCGTGGCGTCGAGTGATTTGATTTTCACAGGTGAAGGGAAGTCAGATCGGCAGACTTTATCCGGAAAAACGGCTTTTGGCATTGCACAAGCGGCTGCTGCCCACAATAAGCCGGTCATCTTATTATCCGGCGTGATCGATCCGGAGAGCCGCGAGGACTTGATGCGCTTTTTCAAAGAAGTGCATTCAGTCTCAGGCGGAATTGTCACTGAAAAACAATCGATGGACCATGCTTTTATTCATGTGCGCCAACGGGCAGCGGACGTCCTCGCCGCTTATTTGCGCAACCAGCCACAATCAAATTAACCATCCGGACAATTTTCATTTTGGAACAGGTGTAGCCAAATGCGAAAAGGGGTAGAAATCATTAACTGCCTAAAGCATAGATACATGCGGACGAAATGAAAATAAGGAGGGGTTTCCCGTGATGACGCCAATGACCAGAAGCAAGCTTCGGAAAGAAACCAGCAGTTTGTATTCAGACATGATGGCTTTTTATAAACGCTTTTCCAAAGTCCATGAACCCGGGGTTCCGGATTTGCAGCGAATGAAATTGAATCTGGACAGGTTAGATCCAACTTCAACTGGAGAACAGATCGAAGCGATCCGCTTTTTGGAATTCTTTCTGGCGATCCATCTCGGGCAAATCGATTCCGCGCATGAAGCAGAGCGCATCCACTTGCTTGGCCGTGCAAAAGGATACACAGTCCGGGACACAAGGCAACGGCGTGCGCTGAGAAAATGGCGCCGCGAAGTTGAAGAAAGCAGCGAACAGGCTGTTTAAAAAACGAGAGCCGCAACTGGCTCTTTTTTTATTGCCTGAAATTCTATCCTCCACAGCAAAAGGAAACACGCTATAATGAAGCTGTTATTTAACCTTGAATGGAGGCCGAACGATGGCTAATGGAAGAACAAAAGCAGGCAGTCAAACGCTTGAAAGCTATATCGAGTCGCCAGAAAAACTGCAGGGCTTGTATAAGCGCACCTTATGGATTGTCATGCTCTCGCAAATTTTCGGGGGAGCGGGACTGGCTGCCGGAATTACGGTCGGGGCTTTGCTCGCACGGGATATGCTCGGCACAGATAGCTACGCGGGGCTTCCGGTCTTTCTCTTTACACTCGGATCAGCTGGGGCCGCGCTCGTCGTTGGGCGCTTGTCGCAGCGTTTTGGCCGCAGGACGGGCTTGGCTGCCGGTTTTCTGACAGGCGGTGTCGGTTCGGTCGGCGTCGTATTTGCCGCGATCTGGGGGAATGTATTTCTGTTATTCCTGTCGCTTGTCATCTACGGGGCAGGAACGGCGACGAATCTGCAAGCGCGTTATGCAGGAACAGACTTGGCAAGCACGAAGCAGCGTGGAACGGCCATTAGCATCGCTATGGTGGCGACAACGTTCGGTGCATTTGCCGGGCCGAATCTCGTTGGCGTCATGGGAAGTTTCGCTGAATCAATCGGGGTTCCATCACTTGCCGGTCCGTTCATTTTAGCGGGAGCTGCATACATACTGGCAGGCATCGTGTTATTTGCGCTATTGCGGCCAGATCCGCTCATGGTGTCGCGTTTTATCAGCGATCAGCAAAAGCGGGATCAAGCCGCGTCAGGAGAAGAAGAAGTAGCGGGCCCAGCGGTCAATAGCCGCGGTGTTTTCCTCGGTGCAACGGTTATGGTCATCACGCAAATCGTCATGGTTGCAATCATGACCATGACGCCGGTGCATATGGGCCACCACGGCCATAGCCTCAATGCGATTGGCATGGTCATCGGCATCCACGTCGCGGCGATGTATTTGCCGTCGCTCGTGACCGGGGTGCTGGTCGATAAGGCCGGACGCGTCGCGATGGTCGTCGCAGCCGGGGTGACCTTGCTCGCAGCAGGGCTTGTTGCGGCTTTCGCTCCTGGAGATTCGCTGTTTGTCCTGATTCTGGCATTAGCGTTGCTCGGGCTCGGCTGGAACTTTGGTTTGATCAGCGGCACGGCATTGATTGTCGATTCGACAAAACCGAAAGCGCGAGCGAAAACACAAGGGTCGGTCGATGTCCTGATCGCCTTGGCCGGTGCGACTGGCGGTGGCATGTCGGGGATGGTTGTAGCCGGCACGAGCTTTGCGGTGCTGTCGCTTGGCGGCGGAATCCTGTCATTATTATTGGTGCCCGTTGTCATTTGGTTTTGGCGCAATCAAGAAACCAGTATTTCATAAGAAGCGGAGGATTGGATGCCTCCGCTTTTTTTCATTCTCATGGAATTTTAATGTTCTCCTCAGCAGTCACTCAGTCCACGCGGATATGATAGAACTATCATAAAGCGAGAAAGGGTGTTTGAAGATGAAGAAAATGACGGCAGGAATGGCCGCGGTGATTTTATTGGCAGGATGCGGCACAGGACAAGATACGAGCCAAACGACAACAGCAGATACCGAAAATGCAACGCAACAACAGACAGGTGCAACGAATGGCGATAGTGGCGAAGCGCAAGGAGAGTCTGCTGAACAAGCGGACAGCACGGAGAAGGCAGCGTCAGATAACCAAACAGCATCTTCAGCAGCAAACGGCGAGATCCGCGAATTCGACTTGGATTTAGCGTTCACGGATGACCGTGAATGGGAATTCGATTACGACCGCAACCGAGCTTCAATCGAGCGCGATTCGGGAGACCGGCTATCTGGCCAGGAAGCCCAAGATGAATTTGCGCAGCTTTTCCAGGCCATTCAGTTTTCAACGGCACGCCCACTAGAAGACATCAAGCGCGAAGTGTTGGAAGCAGTCAATGCCGAGCAAGCGGAGGTCCGGGAGTTTGAACTGGATGTGAAATTTGATTCGGGCGAAGAAATGGAGATCGACCACGATGTGAGAAACGGCGCAAGATCCGAAGAGCTCGATGAATTCTCACTCGAACTGACATTTGCGGGAGGCGGCGAATCGAGTTATGATTTCGAAAGCGATGAGCGGGAAGCGGAAATCGAGCGCCGCGATGGATCGGAAAGCGAAGGGGCAGGAGCACTCGATGAGATGGAACAGTTGCTCGGCCAAATTAACATCACGACAGCCCGTTCCATCGATGACATGAAAGCTGAAGTTCTTCAAGCATTGTCGATCGAGGCGGCTGAAGTAGAGGATTTCGAGCTGGAAGTCGATTATAAAGGTGGGGAAGAGATTAAGTTTTCCCATGACATGAAGTAAAGAGCAAGAGCTTTCTGCGGAAGGCTCTTTTTTGAGTGGTTATAATTCACCAGCGGAAAAACAGCTGATTTTCTTTCAGTAAAAATCTTCGTTTTCGTTTACACTGTAAATCAAAGGAGGTGGTTGTGATGGGGATGCTTTTGGTGATTCTGGGGGGGATTGGCTTGTTTCTTCTCGGTATGCAAATGATGACGGGTTCTTTGAAAGAGCTGACTGGGGAATTCATCAAGGGATGGATGAACCGTTTCGCGGGAGGTACTGGCCGTGCCATTTTTTCCGGTGCTCTCATTACAGCCATCATCCAATCATCCACTGCCATTACACTTTTGACGATTGGCTTTGTCAGTGCAGGATTGCTCAGCTTTGCGCAATCCGTCGGCGTGATCATGGGGGCGAATATCGGCAGCACCAGCACTGGCTGGCTCGTCTCGCTCATTGGCTTTAAAGTGGACCTGCAAGCCTGGGCGCTGCCCATCGTCGGTTTCGGGGTGTTATTGAAAACGTTTCTGCCCGAGCGAAACATGGCTTATGGTTCGGTTCTTGCAGGATTCGGGCTATTATTTTTGGGCATTGGCGTATTGCAGGAAGGGATGGGTGAACTGCAGCAAGCCGTTTCGTTTGCGGGGCTGACGAATATTTTCCTGCTCGTGTTGATCGGCACTGTGATGACCATCATCATGCAATCTTCGAGTGCTGCTGTCGCGACCACACTGACAGCTTTATTTTCGGGGGTTATCGAATTTGAACAGGCGGCATATCTCGTCATCGGCCAAAACATCGGGACGACACTCACCGCCATTCTTGCCGCAATCGGGGCGGGGACAGCCGCGAAACGGGCAGGCTTGACGCATGTGTTGTTCAATATCGGGACTGCCGTGTTGGCGCTTATGTTGACGCCGCAGTTATTGCAAATGACGGCTGCCATCACCGAGATGATATTCGATGAATTCGATCCGGCATTCGGCATCGCCATTTTCCATACTTTGTTCAATGTGCTCGGTGTTTTGGTCTTTGCGGTGTTGATCCGCCCGTTCATTCGTTTTATCGAAAAAATCGTCCCGGAAAAAGGCAATCCGTTCGTCCGGCATCTAAACCCGCAAGTAGCCAAGCTTCCGGAAGTAGCGCTCGAAGCAGTGCATCAAGCGATTCAATTGGTATTATCGGAGTTGATGCAACTCATGCGGATGGTGCTGCGTGATGGCACTGTGGACCGGCGAAAAGTGGATACATTGCATGGGGCGGCAATGGAAATACGTACGTTTCTTGACCAAATCCAGTCCATGCCGCAAGAAGCATTCCAGCGGCATGTCCAGATTCTCCATACACTTGACCATGTCGATCGCCTGCTGCAAGTGATCGAAGAGCCGATCGGCCGGGAAGCCTACCTAGTCCATCCAGGCCTCACCGGAAAATGGATGCCGCTGCTCGACAAAGCACAAACGGAAATGACCGAAGACGAACAATTGCCGGAACTTGCCAAGGAATTCAGTTCCGCTTCCGGAGAAATGGCTGCCGAACGGAAAGCACGGCGCAATGAATATTACGTCCGTGCTGCAAAAAACGAAACGGAGCTCGCGACGGTTTTGAAAAAAGTCGATGCCTTGTTATGGTTCGACCGGTTGATTTACCATGCTTGGCGCGCTGTTGCAAGGCTTGAAAAAGCGCAGCGGACATGAAAAAACCCCTCACCGCTTATTCTGGTGAGGGGTTTCGTTCATTCCAGTTAGTTCAAAAACTGTGTATCGGTCAATTCGCTGAAATCAGGTTGTTCTTTCAGGAATTTCAAGTCGAATGACGAGTCGCCAAAGGCTTGGATTTCATCGCCATCGATGTCCGTGCTGAAGAACATATTGCCCCAAGCTCCGTCAATGACGGACTTATCGAGTTCCTGGCCAGTTATATCGTCAATTGTGGAGATGACGATTTCTTTGGATTCTTCTGGATTTTCTTTAATATAAGCAGTTGCCTCTTCGTGCGCATCGACTATTCCTTGAACCGTTTTAGGATTGGATTCGATCATTTCGCTCGAAGTGACAAGGACAGATGCCGGAAGTGATGTGCCAAATGAAATTTCATCCGGTTCGATGATCACTTTGGCACCGGTATTTTGGGCAAGAACAGATGCCCAAGGTTCAGGTGCGACCGCGACATCGATTTTGCCTGTTTCAAACATCGCTTCATATTGCGCCGGTTTTCCCGTTTGGTGAATCATTTCACCGCCGATGCGGTTTGATGTGATGTCGTTTTCTTTCATGTACGTCTCGAACTGGACATCATGTGTGCAACCAACGCGCGGAGTGATGAATGTGCTGCCCGGAATATCTTCGATGGATTCGATGCCGCTGCCATCACGTGCCATGACAACGGTTCCGCCACTCGCACCGCCGGCGATCATGCGCACATCTGCACCGTTCGTGTAGTTGTTCATCGCAGGTCCGGGACCAACCAGCCCACCGTCGATATCACCGGTTTTCAGCGCTGTCATGAAGTCGGAGCCGTCAGCGAATGTGACGTATTCGACATTGGTGCCTTCCGGTAAATTGCTTTCATAAAACTGCTGGTCTTTGGCGACCATTGCCGTGGCGTGATCAAGGTTCGGGAAATAGCCGAGTACGACGGTATCTTCGGAATCGCTTGTCGCAGCACCTGAAGCGCCGCACGCTGATAAGATTCCTGCAGCTGCAAATGTCGTTAAAATAAGTCCGGATCTTTTCATGAAATAGTTCCTCCTCAAATGGTTTTGGGTTTTAGGATTCGAGTCCCCAGCGTTTCAGGACGTTTTTTTCGATGCGTTGGAAAATCAATTGGTCGACGACTGCACCGACGACACCGATGATGATCATGACGCCGATAACGAGCGCCATATTGCCAAAGTCGGAAGCGTAACGCAATGTATAGCCAAGTCCCGGTCCGGCACTTAGCAGCTCACCGGCCATCAGCGCACGCCAGGCGAATGCCCAGGCGAGACGCGCACCGGTTACGAGATAAGGGATGGAAGCCGGAATGATGACTTTCCAGAACAAGTCGATGCCGGTAGATCCCATCGTGCGCGCTGCTTTTATATAGAGCGGATTGACGTTTTTAATGCCCGTCCGTACATTGAGTGTCATGACGAATGTGCCGCCTAAGATGACAACGAAGATGATAGCGCCTTCGCCGAGGCCGAACCACATCATCGCAAGCGGCAGCCAGATGATGCTCGGCACGCTTTGCAAGGCGAGCACCATCGAGCCAATCGTATCATCGGCCGTCTTCGAGCGTGCCAGCAAAATGCCAAGTGCGGTGCCGATCAATAAGGAAACGGCAAGGCCGATCAACAGGCGGCGGAAACTTGCCACTAAATCATAGACTAAAGTCAGGTCGGCAAAGCCTGCCACAAGTGCATCCCACACGCTAAACGGGGAAGGCAAGATGGTTTCATGCCATAATTCGAAATGGGAGCCAAGCCCCCAGAATAAAATGAGTGCTGCGAAAAAGATGAGGCGCTTAACTGCGGGCTTCATAAGCAAGCTCCTCATTTATGACTTTGTCGATTTCGCCTTTCAACAGCCCCATGATGCGCTCTTCGAGTGCGGCGACTTGTTGTTTATGTTCGTCCCGAGGGCGCGGAATGTCGACTTCGATATCGGCGATGACGGTGCCGGGACGCGTGCCCATCACCACGATCCGATCCGATAATTTAATCGATTCCTGTATGCTGTGCGTGACGAAGACGATTGTTTTCTGTGTATCGATCCAAATCTTCTCGAGCTGTCCGTGCAGTCGGCTGCGCGTCTGTTCGTCGAGCGCGCCGAACGGTTCATCCATCAAGAGCACAGCCGGGTCCATCGCGAGGGAACGGGCGATTGAGACCCGCTGCTGCATGCCGCCAGACAGTTCGTGCGGATAATGGCCGGCGTAATTACTGAGCTGGACCATCTGCAGGAAATGGCGTGCGCGTTCAATCGCCTGTTTTTTATTCATTTCCTTGCGCAGCGGGAACACGACATTCTCTGTGACCGTCATCCATGGGAACAATGCGGCTTCCTGGAACACCATGCCGCGGTCTTTACCCGGTTTCTGCACATTTTTTCCGTCGACGACGATGCCGCCGGAAGAAGCGGAAGTGAGGCCGGCAATCATTGACAATAAAGTCGACTTGCCGCAACCGGAAGGGCCGAGAATCGAGACGAATTGGCCTTTCGGAATCTCAAGGTTGATATCTTCTAATACCGTATTGGCATTATTATCTTTATCGGTATAGATTTTGTTGATGTGCTGAATTTCAATAAACAAAATAATTCACCGGCTATAAAACCTACCTTTCCAATCGGATATCATTTAATAAAGTATAGTAGTTTTATAGGGATTGTCAATGATTCCTGCGAACTTTTTAGAGGAAGAAAAAAGAGCGGCAATGGCCACTCTTTTCAGGCAGTCTAGAAAATAAAGAAGTCGCATTTTCCGAAGCTTATCGCTCGTTTTCCGTGAAGGGGGAATCGAGCCGCCTCATTTGCTGCGAAAAACCTTATATTCAACTATCACTGCGTTCGAGCATCGCAAGAAAACCGTTGCTCACGCATCTGCGCTACAGTTGCGTCGCAAATGAATGTCCTCAGCTAAGCTTCGCTCATTCATTGACTATTCGTTTGGCTGAACACTATCAACCATCTGAAGAAAACTGTGAATATATGCATTTAACGAATGGCCAAGAAAAGCTTTAGAAAAGTCAAAAACCCCCACCTGTTAAAGATGGGGGTTAGGAATTATTGTATTTTTTTCAACTCGGCCAATACTTCGGACGGTTCTACGCGATCTTTATAATCTGCTTTTGTGTATTCATAAGCGATTGTGCCATCGCTTGAAATGATGTACGTAGCGGATACAGGCAAAGTCCATTCTGCATCGCCATTGTACTTGTCGACATCTAATTTATTGCCTTTGTAGATATCGATGAGGTAATCCGGCAAGCGATAGACCAAATTGAATTCGTCCGCTACTTTGTTGCCGACATCGCTCAATACTTTGTATTCCAAGTCATGCTTTTCCTGGGCCGACATGGAATGGTCAGGAGTCTGCGGGCTGATGGCCAATAGTTCGGCTCCAGCACCGTGGATTTCCCCGATAATCTGTTGGTAAGCACGTAGTTCCATATTGCAGTAAGGGCACCAATTGCCACGGTAGAAAGTCAAAATGACTGGGCCTTGCTTCAATTGCTCATCAAGCGATATGGAGTTTCCTGCAGCGTCCGGCAAGGTGAAGTTCGGGGCTTTATCGCCTTTTTTCAAGCCTTTGCCTTCATCCGAAGCTTCAAGTTCAGTGATGGCGTCCTGCATTTGCTGCTGGATTCCCTCTGGTTTTGAAGCCTTGAATTTTTTGATGTATTCGTCGAATTCACGTCTCATTTCGGTTGTCATGCCCATCATCTCCATTTCGGTAATTAAATTGCTTATCAAATAAAATTTTCTTTTAGACGTGTTTTTCAGCGATGGAAAGGATTTGTTCTTTGGGCTTGAAGCCTACAGTCGTTTCTTTCAACTCGCCATCTTTGAAGAACAAGAGTGTCGGTATGCTCATGACGCCATACTGCTGGGCCGTTTTTTGGTTTTCGTCGACATCCAATTGGACGACACTGATTTGGTTGTTGGAATCCTGGTCAATTTCTTCGAGTGCAGGAGCGATCATTTTACAAGGGCCGCACCAAGCTGCTCCCAGTTCTGCAATGACAGTTCCTTGGCCAGTCAATTCGGTAAACGTAGCATCTGTTACTTCTTTGATAGACATGTAATCTCTCCTCTGTTTTTTCTAACCATTCATAATTAATCAGAAGGTTAGAAAATAACTTTAAAGTATGTTATGATTTACGTCAACGATAGAGTTTCGAGGACGTGTATAAAATGGATGGAAAAATTGAAACACAATATCCTTACCTAAGCGATTATTTATTTTTGAACCTGCTAAATACGACAAAACGCCAACGAAGCAAGAGAATGGATTTTCTAGTAGACAACGGTGGGGTCGAGGAATGGCTAAAACTCATGCAACAATTGAAACTGCTCGATTTCCGGCAAGTCGAGAAACTAAAAGAGCTGCCCATCGATGCGAGCGAATTGCAGGATTTCCGTGTGCGCTGGAGAGGTCATTTATCGCAGTTGGAGATTTCGGAGTACCCGCTGGAATCGCTAGCGCAATACGTTAAACAAGTGCCACTTTATTTCGATTCGCAGTTAACGCCGATTCCAAGTGTAGGGGGAACGGCTGGCCTTCTGTCACTCGTGTCGTTTGAGATGTTGCGCGGGGCTAAAGAGGACCTTTTTGAAAAAGTGAAGAAATGCGGCAGCGCTCCTTGCTACAGTTTTTTCGTGGATGTCAGCGGCAAGCGCAAATGGTGTTCCATGGAAGTGTGCGGCAACCGGGAAAAAGCCAAAAAGCAGTATCTCAAAAAAAAGGATAGCCAGGCCCAGCAGCAACAGTAAAAGACAATTCAACGAAAAAAAGCTCCCGCTTGGTTTAGCGGGAGCTTTTTTTCATATATTACTTATTCAAATAAATTCATGCTCAAATAGCGTTCACCGGTATCTGGCGCGATGCACAATACTTTTTTGCCGGATCCGAGCCGTTTGGCGATTTCGATGGCCGCATAAATGGTTGCGCCCGCAGAAGGCCCGACAAAGACGCCCTCTTCTCGGGCAGATCGGCGGAACATCTCGATGGCGTCTTCGTCTTCAATCGCCATAATCTCATCGTAGATCGCCGTATTCAATGTATCCGGCACGAATCCAGGGCTGGTGCCGACCAGCTTGTGTTTACCTGGCTTACCACCAGACAGGACAGGAGAGCCTTTCGGTTCGACAACTGTTATGTGGAGGTTCGGCAAATGTTCTTTCAAAGTTTCACCGGTTCCGGTGATGGTGCCACCTGTTCCAGCCGAAGCAACGAAGGCGTCAAGCTGCCCGTCCATTTGCTCGAGGATCTCAAGTGCCGTCGTGCCGCGGTGGGCATCGGGGTTGGCCGGATTTTCAAATTGCTGCGGGATGAAGCTGCCGGGAATCGTTTCACGCAATTCGAGTGCTTTTTGAATTGCCCCCGGCATTTTGTCATCGCTAGGCGTTAATACAACTTCCGACCCGAAGGCTTTCAGCAAGTTGATGCGCTCTTGAGTAGCATTATCTGGCAGCACGAGGATGGAGCGATAGCCTTTCGCTGCAGCAACCATCGCCAGGCCGATGCCGGTATTGCCGCTCGTCGGTTCGATGATTGTCGAGCCTGCCTTCAAGGCGCCAGACTCTTCAGCTTGCTTGATCATATTGTAAGCCGCCCGATCCTTGACGCTTTTGGTCGGATTGAACATTTCCAATTTTACATAGACATCCGCTGCGCCTTCTGGGACAATGCGGTTCAATTTAACAACAGGCGTATCGCCGATCAGGTCAGTAATGGATTCAAATGGTTTCATCAACTAAACAACCTTTCTCTATCGGATATGAAGGATATTGTTCTATTGTAGTACAAAGCGAAAGGGCGTGCCATTCGCTTGTTTGAGGAGACAATGGCGGAAGGCGCATATTTATAGTAGAAAGTGTTTTGGCTATGAAGTCGGATGGGATGAAATCTTCGACAAAATACCAAAGAGTAGCGTACTATTTTGGTAACGGGAAATCGTTCGAATCATGCAATGGAAAGTAGGGACAGACGTGAAAAAACAAATAGTGGTAATCGGGCTTGGACGCTTCGGAAGCAGTGTCTGCAAAGAGCTTTACGGAATGGGGCATGACATCATGGCGATCGACTCCAATCCGGAAACAGTCAGCACGATGTCGGACTATGCGAGTCACACCGCAACGGCCGATGCGACGGATGAAGGCAGTCTGAAATCCCTCGGCGTCCGGAATTTCGAGTTTGCCATAGTCGCAATCGGCGATGACTTGCAAGCGAGCGTTTTGTGCACGCTCATGCTGAAGGAACTCGGCGTTCCGAAAGTTTGGGTTAAAGCACGCGACCAGCAGCATCAAAAGATCCTCGAACGCATCGGAGCAGACCGTGTCATCCAGCCCGAATATGAAATGGGCGTCCGGACGGCTCATCATATTGATTCAGAAAAAGTGGTCGATTATATCAATCTGTCGGAAAACTACAGCATCATTGAACTAGCGGCATCCAAAAAAGTCATCGGAAAAACGCTCGGTGAACTGAATATCCGCAAAGATTACGGCTGCATGATTTTGGCGATCAAGCATGGCGAAGATGTCAATATCGCTCCGCTTCTTGAAGATTCGGTCGAAGAAGGAGATATTTTAATCGCGATGGGCCACAAAGAAGATCTTAAGCGCTTTGAAGACAAAGGGCTGTAAGCGGCAGCGCAATCGCTAGAGAAAGGCGGTAGCTGAATGAAAGTACGGATTGATTGGACCTATAAATCACCCAAAAACAAAGTGGTGCAATTTCTCTCCGAGGAGCTTGAAGCGAGTGAAGCGCTGTTAGTGGCGCAAGATCTCGAACGTACGGGCCGTACCAAGCGCCTGCAGTTTGCTGATCGGCATAACAGCAATTGGAGCATCAAAGAGTTGAAGAACTATGTTAAGGAAGTGGAGACGGAGCCGCATGACGTTACGGCCTATTACGATGGCGGATTCGACCTCCAGTCAAAACGGGCAGGACTCGGCTGTGCAATTTATTTCAAGCAAAACGGCAAAGAATATCGCTTGAGGAAAAATGCACTGATTGACGAAATCGCCTCCAATAACGAAGCGGAGTATGCAGCGCTGTCGATGGCAGTGCAAGAACTTGAATTGCTCGGCGTCCATCATCTCCCTGTTCGTTTTGTAGGTGATTCGAGAACCTTGGTCAATCAGATGAGCGGGGAATGGGCAGTGCCTGAACAAACTTTGGCGAGCTGGGCGGACCGGATCGATCAACGTTTGGAGAAAATTGGCGTCCATCCCGAATATGAATTTGTGCCAAGGAAAGAAAACGCTGAAGCGGATCGTTTGGCCACGCAAGCCCTAGGCGGAATCGTGATTGAAAGCCTCATTGATTTAAATGCAGATAATTGAACCCATACACGTAAGTTGCCAGGAAGAAGTATTTCTGGCAACTTTTTCTATTCTATGTAAGTTTGTATTACTTTCCATGACAAATCACTCAAATTTATCAGAATAGTGTGATATCTATTGAAATTCTATAGCAGAGGGTGTATAAATGAGGTGTACAAAAGTTATACAAATACTATATGGAAAGAGGTTGGACACATGAAGAAGTTATCTGTCTCTCTCGTCGCAATGCTGGTGTTGTTTTCGCTTCTCGCATCTCTGGTCATGGCTGACAACCATGGTGACATGGCAAAAGTACGGGTGTTGCACGCTTCGCCTGATGCCCCTGCAGTAGATGTTTACGTCAACGGTGATTTAACACTCGAAGAAGTACCATTCAAAACGGATTCCGGATATTTGGAAGTCCCGGCTGGTACGCATGATGTAGAAGTATTCGCTGCAGGTACTGAATATGCAGCAGGAGAAGGCGTTTTGCAGGCTGACTTGGAAGTGGAAGCTGGAAAAGCTTATACAGTAGCTGCCGCCAACCTCTTGGAATCCATCGAATTTGTAGTAGCTGAAGATTCCATGGAAGTCACTGAAGGCCAAGCGAAAATCCGTGTCGGCCATTTGTCACCGGATGCTCCAGCAGTTGATGTTGGGATCATCGGTGGAGATGCTTTGTTCAGTGGAGCTGAGTTCCCATCCATCACGGATTATGCCGAAGTAGACCCTGGCACATATGACTTGGAAATCCGCTTGCCGGATGGCACGCAAGTATTGCCGCTTGAAGGAACTGAACTTGCCGCAGATACAGTCTACTCAGTGTTTGCAGTGAACACAGTCGATTCGCTTGAAGTGATCGCGCTTGTCGATTACGAAGCGGCTGCTTCACCAGACGAAATGCCGACAACTGGTCTTGGTACACCAGAACAATCCCAGTCCATGTGGTTGTTGATCGGTGGCGCGTTATTCTTAGTGGCAGCTAGTGGGCTTGTGTGGAGAAAACGATTTCAATAAATTGGCATTGCTCCTCACAGCAGTATTTCTTGCAGGATGTACCGCTGCTCCGCAAGATGAAGTGAGTGTTCGCAGTGCGGAAGTCGGCTATGCTGTCAAGGCAGAACCGGCTTGGACAGAACAACCAAAAGAGCTAGAGAAGGCGAAGGCCGTAGAAAAAGAAAAACCTGCGGCCCAGTCGAAGCAGGCGGCCAACCCGATCAATGAACTGAACCAGCCAGGCATCGCGCCAGAGACGTCGGATGTCACGCATCTCGGCGTGACCGACTCGGGGGAAATGGCGGTGCCGGATAACGGCGAAGAACTAAGCTGGTTTTCGCCGGGCTACCAACCCGGCCAAAGAGGGCGGGCGGTCATAGCTGGACATGTCGATGATTTGGACGGCCCGGCAGTGTTTTGGGACTTGACGGAGCTGGAGCCGGGAGATGAAATTGTCGTAGCCGGCGACGATCGCGAGCTGCGGTTCAAGGTCCATACGATGGAGTCGGTGCCGCTCGATCTGGCGGATGTCGATTCGGTCTTCGGTTATCATTCATCCCCGGAGCTGGTGTTGATTACTTGCTCTGGAACTTATGACTATGACCGGGGAACAAGAGAGGAACGCTTGATTGTCTACGCCTCGCTTGTGCAAGACTAGGAAAGCGTCTCTCTGGAGGCGCTTTTTTTTGGTGCATGGTTTTGGTTTTCTTATCATTTCAAAGGACTGGAAAACTTTGGGGCCGTCACATTTTTGCAACAATCCTTTAGGGACAGTCCAGTTGAAAAGCAACTTCCATATAAGTGCATGATATAATTGGATGGATCTTTATTGCATGATAAGCATATCGGTTATATCAGATTATATAAGGAGTCGTCTATCGCCCTATGAAGGAATCATTAAAGCGAATCGTGGAGAGTGCGCGGTTCAATACATTCATCACTGTTTTAATTTTAATCAATGCGCTGCTGGTCGGCTTGGAGACTTATCCTGTAATTGCGGAGAACTACGGGGCATGGCTGTTGACGCTGGACATTATCATTCTGGCATTTTTTGCTTTGGAAATCCTCGCTAAGCTCTATGTTTACCGGGCGAAATTCTTCGGCAATGCATGGAATAATTTCGATTTCATCATCGTCGTCGGGAGCCTTATCCTCTACAACTCGCCGTTTATCAGCGTGTTGCGGATTTTCCGGGTGCTGCGTGTGCTGCGGACGGTATCGACCATTCCGTCGCTGCGCCGTGTCGTGACGGCTTTGTTCATGGCCATTCCGACCATCACTAGCGTCATTTTGCTTATGTCGATTATCTTTTACGTCTATGCGGTTATCGGAACGTTCTTTTATGCGGATATTGAACCGGAATATTTCGGCGATCTTGGACTTTCGCTCATCTCGCTGTTCCAGATTTTCACCTTGGAATCCTGGGCGAGTGGGATCTTCCGCCCGGTTTTTGCGGCGGAACCATGGTCTTGGTTGTATTTCATTTCCTTTATCATCGTTTCAACTTTCCTGATGATCAACTTGATCGTCGGGGAGATCGTCAATAACGCACAGAAGATCTCGGATGAAATCGACAAGGAAACTGCTGAGCTCGAAGGCATCAAAGAAGACACATCGGAGATTGAAGATTTGAGAAAAGAAGTCGGCGAACTGAAAAGCATGGTCCAAACACTTGTCGACCGGAAATAATAATAAGCAAAAGAAGCTGCCTAAATGGGCAGCTTCTTTTTAGTGGATCATACTTTCGGCAACTGGTTGACAAGTGTGATGAATTCGCGGGATACGTAGGGCACATAGCGGTTCTTGGCCATGATGATGCCGAGCCGCCATGGGAAAGTCTGTGTCAGGGAGACGGTTTTGAACGGACCGTCCTGGACGCGGTCGCAAATCAGTTTCGGCATCAAAGTGACGCCGAGGTTTTTCTCGACCATGCCGACGATGAAATCCCATTGCGAGCTTTCGTAGGCGATTTTCGGTTCGAATCCTTCGCTCCGGCAAAATTCCACGGTCCGACCATTGAGCGTGAATTCCTTGCTGAGAAGTAGGAACGGGTCGTCTCGGAAATCGATCAAATCACGTGTTTCCTGGTTCGCGAGTGGATGGTCTTCGTGGACGAGCAGTTTAATTTCCTGATCGACAAAAGGAACGACATCGAAGCGTTCGGCCTCGACAGGGAGCATGACGAACCCGAGATCCACTTCGCCGTCGGCCACTTTTTCCTCTACTTTCTTGGCGCCGTCTTCGATCAGAATGACGGTCACATCGGGATAGCGGGATTGGAACGCTGCAATGATGGTCGGGAAAAACAACGTACTGATGACCGGCGGCAACCCGATTTTAATCTTGCCTTTATTTAAGTTCATGATGTCATAGAGCGAAGAGGACAGGTCATCGAGGCTATTGACGATTTTCTGTGCCTGTACGAAGACGACTTCTCCGGCGTCGGTCAAGCGTACTTTCCTGGAAGAGCGGTCGAATAAAGACACATCCATTTCCAGTTCAAGGTTTTTAACCATTTTGCTGAGTGTTGGCTGTGTCACGTGGAGGGCTTGCGCAGCTTTTGTGAAACTTTGGTGTTTGGCTACTTCGATGAAATAGCTGAGTTGTCGAATATCCATTTGAATGCTCCTTATCTATAACTAAAACCTATGGAAGCTATTATAATTATTCATTTTACCTATCAATTTCTTCGTTGTATAGTATTAAAAGGTTTCGGGACTAAATATTTAGACAATTCATCTATGCTTTTCGAAGAGAAAAGTAAGCGTTTCCAATTTGTTCGAAAAACCGTAACACATTCAAAAGGGGGATTTATCATGTTAAGTATGATCGGAATGGTTGGAGGACTTATTCTATTGATCGTGTTGACGATGAGAGGCGTCAATTTGTTGATTGCCGGCCCATTGTCGGCATTGTTCGTCGCAGTACTCAGCGGCTTGCCGCTATTTCCACAATTAGTGGGCGAGGGAGAGGCCAATTTACTATCGAATTATATGGGCGGCTTCTCAGGCTTCATCACCTCGTGGTTCCCGATGTTCTTGCTCGGGGCCATATTCGGTAAAGTCATGGAAGATACAGGGGCTGCAGACAGCGTCTCCAAATGGCTGGTCGGGAAATTCGGCTTGTCAAAAGCAGTACTGGCGATTGTCATTGCCTGTGCGGTTCTGACATACGGCGGCGTTAGCTTGTTCGTCGTTGCGTTCTCGGTGTATCCGATGGCACTCAGCTTGTTCAAGCAAGCGGATCTTCCTCGCCGCTTCATCCCGGCAGCGCTTGCGCTCGGGTCTGTCACGTTCACGATGACTTCTGCAGGGTCACCAGAGATCCAAAACTGGATCCCGATTGAGTATTTGAACACCAGCCCATACGCTGGCTGGGAAGTCAGCATCATCGTCGCTGTCTTCATGGCAGTATTCGGCTATTGGTGGTTGAAGCGCATGATCAACAAAGCCGTGAAAAAAGGCGAGCGTTTTGAAGCACGTGAATCAGATCCGCAAATGGCCGATCGCGCATTGCCTCATCCGGTTACAGGCCTGATTCCGCTGTTGGTCGTTTTGGCTGTGTCGTTCATCTTCCACGACTCACTGGGCACGTCAGCCTTGATTTTGGCATTGCTCGGCGGTGTTATCACCACGTACTTATTGAATATGAAATATTTCACGAACCTCGGCAAAGCATTGACGGATGGAACGATCGGTGCATTGATCGCTATCGGCAATACGGCAGCGGTTGTCGGCTTCGGCGGCGTTGCAAAAGCAGTGCCGGCTTTCCAAGTGGCAGTCGATGCCATGACAAGCATTCCAGGAAGCCCGTTAATCGGCGGCGCCGTGGCAGTCAGTGTCATCGCTGGTCTTACAGGGTCCGCATCCGGCGGCCAGGTCATCGCCTTGCCATTGATTGCCCCTCATTACATCGATATGGGCGTCAACACAGAAGCACTTCACCGGACCATCGCGATTTCTTCCGGGGCGCTCGATTCATTGCCGCATAACGGTTACGTCGTTACGACGATCCAAGGGATTTGCGGCGAGACCCATAAAGCAGCATACGGCGCTATGGGGGCTGTAACGGTTATCGTGCCGCTGATCGGCTTGGCGATTGCGATTGTACTGTTTAGCTTAGGACTAGGCATTTAATTTTTCTCTTGGAGGGACTCCATCATGGTAGATAAGAAAGTGGTATTGATCACCGGCGCCGCGAGCGGCATCGGCTATGAAATCAGCGTGGATTTTGCCAAAGAAGGCGCAAAGATCGTGTTGACCGATATCAACGAAGAAGCGGTGCAACAAGCTGCGGATGAGTTGAAGAGGCAGGGCTTTGATTGCATCGGCATCAAATGCGATGTCACCAGCGAAGCTGAAATCAAGGCAGCGATCGACAAAACGGTGGAAACATTCGGTTCTTTGGACATCTTAATAAATAATGCGGGGATGCAGCACGTCTCGCCGATCGAAGAATTTCCGACCAAGAAATACGAATTGCTGATCAAGATCATGCTGGTCGCACCGTTTATCGCGACCAAGCATGCCTTCCCGATCATGAAGAAACAAGGCTTCGGACGCATCATCAATATGGCGTCGATCAACGGTCTCGTCGGCTTCGCCGGAAAAGCGGCTTATAATAGCGCTAAGCACGGCGTAATCGGCTTGACGAAAGTCGCGGCGTTAGAAGGCGCAGAGCATGGCATCACGGTCAATGCGATGTGCCCGGGTTACGTCGACACGCCGCTCGTGCGCAATCAGCTGGGCGATTTGGCGAAGACGCGCAATGTCTCTCTGGAAAAAGTGCTGGAAGAAGTCATCTATCCATTGGTTCCGCAGAAACGCTTGTTGTCGGTACAGGAAATCTCGGATTACACGATGTATCTCGCGAGCGATAAAGCCCGTGGCATCACGGGGCAGGCAGTGGTCCTGGACGGCGGCTATACAGCACAATAAAAGCACGGCGCATTTTTGCGCCGTTGCTTTCTTATTTTTATATAGGCTTTTAAATGAAAACTCAATCGTCGAGAAAGTTTTCAGCGATGCCGAGGAACAGGCGGGGCTGTTCGACGTTCGGCGCATGGCCTGAACGCTTGAATTCCATAAAACTTGCTTGCGGGATGATCTGGGCGGTCTCGCGTCCTCTATCAGGCGGGTTCAATTCGTCATAACGCCCGCTGATGACCAGAGTTTCTGCGGTGATGCCAGTAATTTCGGGACGCAAATCGAAACGTTCCAAGGCGTTCGACGCGATGCCTTGCTGTTCCATCGTCAGTTGGGGGCTGTTCTGGGCCGTTTTTTCCTGCCATTTCTTGACCGCCGTCAAACGGTGGAACATATAGCCTTGTGCTTTATCCAGCTTATCGTGGATAGATAAGCCGTTGAAATCTTCTGCATGGCGTTCGAACAATTCGGCCATGGAAGATTGCTCGCCGTAGGATTTGGTGGCGACCAATAATAATTTGCGCACGCGTTCCGGGCGTCTCGCCGCTAATCCTTGTGCGATATAACTGCCCATGGATACTCCGATGACATCGACTGATTCCAGCCCCAGATGGTCCAATAAAGCGGCGGCATCTTCGATATGGTTGTCGAGTGTATAGGAATCGGGTTTTGCCGAGTGGCCATGGCCTCGTGAATCCAATGCGATGATGCGGCGCTTCGTGCGGAAAAAGCCGATCTCGCGGTAAAACATGGCGGAGCTGCTGGTCAATCCATGGAACAACAGAAGCGGTTGTCCACTTCCAATATCTTCGTAATACAAGTTGACATCATTTCTGGTGAATATAGGCATTATTTTCTTCCTCTCATCTCTATGTACTGTATTACTATACCTCAATAAAACAAGCGCAAACGGGAAGCCCGTCTGCGCTTGTCAGGTTTTATCCAATTTATGCTTGCGGCTTTGCCATTTATCGATAAAGCTGAAAATCGCAGCGAGCAATAGGAACATGCTGAGTGTCGTATACCAGGGGAATTCCGAAATGGCTCTGCCAAAAGCGGTATACAGGATAGCTGGGGCGATCAAACCGAGTGCGGAGTAATACATATATTCACGGCGCGTATTAGTCATCTCCATCAAATAAAACGACAGCAGGTGAAAATGCACAAAGGGCATGACCCGCAGAATCATCACTTGGGAAACGGTTAGGTTGCGGTCAGGAAACCATTTGTCTTTCAAGGCGGCGAGTTTGGAGCGGAAGCGAGGAAATTTATTGATCATCATATATGAAATATAGCTCATCAGTGTCAATCCGATAAAAGACAGGATAGCCCCTTGGAAAAAACCGAAAAGAAACCCACCTGCGATGCATACGGCTATGACCGGCAAGAACAATAGTGGCCGGATCAAATGAAGCATTATGAACAAAAGTGGCGCCCAAAGTCCCGCATGCCCGATGAAGTTTTCTATCGCTTGCTCGAACTCAGCCAAATCCACTGTTCTCCCCGCCTTTCAGCTTCTGTTACTAATAAGGAAGAATAAGCGAAAAGGTCCGGAAAAGCAAGGATTTGTTTGACACCCCCTAAGTTAGGGGTATGAGAAATTATCTACATAAAAACATTTTTTCGACCACCCAGATCAACCACCACCAAGAAAAGGGAGAGGATTTTATGAAAAGAAGCTTGAAAATAGCCAGTGCCTTCATCGGGATCGTTGTCGGCGCTGGCTTTGCGTCCGGACAAGAGATTTTGCAATATTTTACCAGTTTTGGCTATTGGGGTGCAGGAGGCGTTTTGGTCGCTACTGCATTATTCGGGTATATCGGGATGATCCTGACGCGTCTTGGAAGCCGCATGCAAACTACTTCACATGAAGATGTCGTCTACCGTATCAGCGGGAAATGGCTAGGGAAAGTGATCGACTATACATTGATTTTGACCTTATTCGGTATTTTAGTCGTTATGATTGCGGGAGCTGGATCTATCTTTTCCCAACAATTTGATCTGGCGCCGGCATTTGGGCGCAGCATCATGATTGTCTTGGTCATCGTGACCATCATGATGAATGTCAAAAAAGTTATCACTGTCATTTCCAGCATTACGCCATTTTTGATTTTAATGGTAGTGGGCATCGCTATTTACAGTGTCATCACGATGGACAGCAGTTTCAGCGCACTCGACCCGGTTGCGAAAGAACAGCTGTCCGCTACACCGAACTGGCTATTGTCGGCAGTTAACTATGTATCGCTCGCCATTGCGCTTGGGGCATCGATGTCGCTCGTGATGGGCGGTGCCGAACAAGATGAGAAAGTGGCGGCACGCGGCGGTTTGATCGGCGGGCTTGGCTTCGGCGTGTTGATCCTGCTCAGCTATGTGGCGATATTCGCGAAAGTGGATGTTGTCGGGGGAGCGGATTTGCCAATGCTAGCTATCGGGGATGATATCTCCCCAATTCTCGGAATCATCATGGCTGTTGTTATTTTTGCGATGATTTACAATACGGCTGTCAGCATGCTGCTGTCGTTCTCTGCACGGTTCACGGAAATCGGCACGAAGAAATTCCGCATTTTCGTTATCATTGCGGGATTGATCGCCTTTGCACTCAGCTTCGTCGGCTTTACAGCTTTGGTCAATTATCTGTACCCGGCAGTCGGCTATCTCGGTTTGCTGTTGATCGGGGCCTTGATCTTGGCGGATATCCGCAAAGTCGGCAAAAACGACAAAGCCCAGCGCGAAAAGAAAGCAACAAACTAAGAAAAGGCCTTCTGCCACGCAGAAGGCCTTTTTGGTATAGTGAAGAAAGAAAGCAGACATATATATATAGGAGGAATGGGATGAAGATTTTAATTGCCGGTGCAGGCGCGATGGCGTGTTTAGCTGGAGGCAAACTGAAGGCAAGCGGGGAAGAAGTGCGCTTATATAACCGCTTGAATCAACACGTGGAAGCCATCAATAAGCAAGGCTTGCGCATCGTCGAAAAAGATAATTCGGTTACGCAAATCGAGCTGGAGATTGTGCAGGAGTTGAAAGCCGATGAGCAGGTGGATATCCTTCTTGTCCTGTTGAAAGCCCAGGCCAATGAAGCGGTGCTCAGCAAACTGCGTGGCAAACTGGCTGAGGATACGGTGATCGTCACGATGCAAAATGGCATCGGGAACGCCGAAACGATCCAACAATTGTTTCCGATGAATACGGTCGTCTCCGGGACACTTGGCCATGGCGCGAGCGTTGAACACGATGGCACAATTCTGCATAGGGGCTGGGGCATAAACTACTTGGGCAATGTCGAAGAAGAAGCTGCCAGCGAGAAACTCAAAGCTTTTGCCGAAAAATTGAGTACAGCGGGCATGAAAACGGAAGTGTCGGCAGACGTCAACGCCGTCATCTGGAATAAATTATTCGTCAATGCCGCTTTCAACTCCGTGACCGCCCTCACCCGCCTGAAGAACGGCGACATCCTCAATACGCAGGAAGGGGAGGACTTGCTTCGTGCGGTCACGGCAGAAGCGGTGCTCGTCGCCCGTGCGGAAGGAGTGAATGCGGACGTAGAGGCGGTCGTTGAAGAATGCTTGAGAATGGGCCGGCAGGATATCGGCGGCAATAAATCATCGATGCTCATGGATATCTTGAAAAAACGCCAAACCGAAATCGAAGTCATCAATGGCGGCATCGTGAAGCTGGGGAAAAAGCACGGAATCGAAACGCCCGTCAATTCCGCCCTGTCCGGGTTGATCCGCATTATCGAGCAAAATTATAAGCTGCGCGTCGACGAGCCGAGCGTACAAAAATAAGCCAATTGCCGTAATTTCGGCAATTGCGCCTTTTCCTGTTAAGGCAAGTATTTATTAATAATGGGCTGTATCCGGAAACCGAACAAGCCGGCGAAAACAGCGAGCAGCACGTCTTTTGGAAGAGGCACTGCCATCCACGCCCATGCCATGCCGTAAGTAAAGCCTTCCGGCGCGGCAAACCAGAGTTTATAAGCGGCATACATCCAGTTGGTACCGAACACGTAATTAATCGCTGTCGCTACAAGAGCCGCGAAGATAAATCCTTTTTTGGAAGGCATTTTCTCTGCAATCCAGCCTGCTGCAAAAGCGGTGAAGATGTATGAAACAATAAAGCCGAATGTCGGGGAAATCAATGTGTCCATGCCACCTGAAAACTTGGCGAAGACAGGAACGCCGGCAAGGCCGATTGCGGCATAGACGATCATCGCCGCAGCGCCGAGACGCTTACCAAGCAGAATGCCGGCGAGAACTGCGAAGAAGGTCTGCAAAGTGATTGGCACGCCCCCGACGATCAGGAAAGAGGAAATATTGGCGCCGATCGCCATGAGCGCTGCGAACATGGCGATGTGAACGAGTGTTAAGGTACGCGAATGATTGCTGGATCTGGTTACTGAAGTTGTCATGAAAATCCTCCACTTCTTATGTACTAAAATCGAGTATAAAGAATGAGTTATTTTAAGTCAACTTATTTTTATAAAAGGTTTACTTAAAAAGTTCTGTGTTTCTTTTCCAATTTTCCGTATGATAAAAAGAAATGAATGAATCTTCAGGAAAGCAGGCGAGACTATGACGGAGTGGTGGAAAAAAGCAGTGGTGTATCAAATTTATCCGAGAAGTTTTATGGATTCTGATGGCGATGGGATTGGCGACATCCAAGGGATCATCCGCAAGCTGGATTATCTGGCGGAGCTCGGCGTGGATGTGTTATGGCTCTCCCCTATCTACGATTCACCGAACGATGACAATGGCTACGACATCCGCGACTACCAAAAAATCATGCAGGAGTTCGGGACGATGGATGATTTCGAACGGATGCTTGAGGGAGTTTACGAGCGCGGGATGCGCCTTGTCATGGATTTGGTCGTCAATCATACGTCTGACGAACACAATTGGTTTACGCAGCGCCCTGACTATTACATCTGGAAAGACCAGCCGAACAATTGGCGCTCTTTTTTCAGCGGGTCGGCGTGGCAATTCGATGAAGAGAGAGAGCAATACTATCTGCACCTGTTTTCCAAGAAACAGCCTGACTTAAACTGGGAGAACGAGGAACTGCGAAACGAAGTGTATAAGATGATGCGCTGGTGGCTTGATAAAGGCGTCGACGGCTTCCGCATGGACGTTATCAATATGATTTCCAAAGACCAGCATTTTCCGGATGGCATCGATGGCGATGGCACCCCCCACTTCTTCAACGGGCCGCGCGTCCATGAATTTTTGCAGGAGATGAACGAAAAAGTGCTGTCCGATTATGACATCGTAACGGTCGGGGAAATGCCCGGCGCCGCGACGGAAGACGCGAAATTATATACGGGACCGAATCGCCGCGAACTGAACATGATTTTCACTTTCGAACACATGAACCTGGACCAGGGGCCGAGCGGAAAATGGGAGCTCCAGCCGCTGCGCCTCACGGATTTGAAAGAAAACCTGGAGAAATGGCAAGTGGAGCTTTTTGAAAAAGGCTGGAACAGCTTGTATTGGAACAATCACGACCAGCCGCGCATCGTCTCGCGTTTCGGGAATGACGCGCAGTACCGCAAGCAATCGGCGAAAATGCTCGCCACTTGCCTTCATTTCTTGCAAGGGACGCCGTATATATACCAAGGAGAAGAACTGGGCATGACCAATGTGGCGTTTTCATCAATCGATGAGTACCGGGATATCGAGACCTTGAATATGTATAAGGAAAAGCGCGCGCAAGGCATTCCGCACGAAGAACTCATGAAGTCAATCCACGTAAAAGGCCGTGACAACGCCAGAACAAACGCCGGTTTTACAAAAGGCAATCCGTGGATCTCAGTCAATCCCAATTATCCTGAGATCAATGCGGAAAATCGTCACGAAGCGGATTCGGTATTTGGCTATTACCAAAAATTGATCGCGTTCAGAAAAGAACTTGAAGTTATCACCAAAGGCGATTTCAAGCTATTGCACCGTGAAGATAAAGAGATTTTTGCCTATACACGCCGTGCAGCGGATGAGCAATTGACGGTTTACTGCAATTTTTCCGAAACGCCGCGTGAACTGCCATTGCCAACGGGCCAGGTGCTGATCGGAAATTACCCTCCGCAGGAAAATCAGGGCGTCGTGCTGCTCAGACCATATGAAGCTCTATGCTTTTATGCGGGCAATCAAAAAATAGATAAATGAGTTTAGGGAAGGATGGGGAAAATGAGTAAAGTGATTGGTGTAGACATTGGGGGAACGAAAATCCGTATGGGGGTTATTGATGCAGAGGGGCGGATACTCGCAGAGCGTCAAGTGAGAACGGAGTTTCCATTGTATCCGCATTTGGAGCGTCACGTGCTGTTGTTTTTGGAGGAGCATCCTGATGTGTCCGCAATCGGCATCGGAACGCACGGCTTTGTCGACCCGCAAGCAGGGCGCATCGTTTTCGCAGGCGATATGCTCCCGGGCTGGACAGGGACAGAAGTAAAAGCACCGCTGGAACAAGCGACAGGGCGACACGTGGAAGTGGAGAACGATGCCAATTGCGCGGCGCTCGCTGAAGCGAAATTCGGCGCCGCAACAGGCCTCGGCCGCGTCGTCTGCATCACGCTCGGCACGGGGCTTGGCGGCGGCATCATCTGGGATGGCAAGCTGTTGAGCGGCGGCCCGCACGGCGGGGCTGCAGAACTGGGCCATATGATCTTGTATCCGAACGGTTCACGATGCGCTTGCGGCCGGCTTGGCTGTGCAGAGCAATACCTGTCGGGCACGGCCCTTGTACGCCGTATCAAAGAAGCGGGGCTTTCGGTGACGCCGCCCGAATTATTCGAACTGGCTGAAACGGATGCCCAAGCGCAAAAGCTGGTCGTTGACTTCACCGAGGACTTGGCAATCTACATTAGCAGCTTACAGGCGATCTTCGATATGGACATGCTTATTATCGGCGGTGGTGTATCGGAATCGGCCTCTGCATGGATGGATGAACTAAAGCGTCAATTGGCAGAAGTGCTTTTAAATCCATTGCCAGTAGAAGTGGCACAATTCGAAAACGATGCCGGCATGCTTGGGGCGGCGCTACTCGTTTTGGATAAATAAAGATAAGAGTCCAAATATCCTGAAGCCTGAGCCATGCCCAAGTGAAAAGGCTGGCGAAGGCCGTGCAGGGCGCCAGTTGTCGATAGATTGCTTGCACAACATAAAAACAATTGAAATATTTTAAAAATAGATTGTGCAAACGTATTTCCATTTTTTTCTGTTATATTGTGCAATCGTTTGCACAACAACTCAAAGGGGGAGTTCAAGTGAAGGAATTAAAGTTCAGCAAGGGGTTATTGGCATCTGTTTTACTGTCAGCTGGGGCGCTTGCAGCATGCAGTTCAGAGGATGGAGGGGCAACGGCAGAAGGCGGCGGAGAGCAAGTAACAGTCGATATCTTCCAGTTTAAAGTGGAGTTCAAAGACCAGTTCGAAGATGTCGTCGCACAATATGAAGAAGAAAATCCTGACGTCAATATCGAAATCACGACAGTCGGCGGCGGGGAAGATTACGGCGCTGCGCTTCGTTCCCGCTTCGCTTCAGGCAATGAGCCGGCTATTTTTAACATCGGCGGGCCACAAGATGTAGCGGACTGGAAAGACAACTTGACTGACTTGTCCGATACAGGCGCGGCAGGTGCAGCGCTTGAAGGCACGCTAGATGGGGTGACAGTCGAATCGGAAGTGCTCGGTTTGCCGTATAACCAAGAAGGCTACGGATTCATCTACAATACACGCTTGTTCGAGGAAGCGGGAATTGATGCGGCTTCCATTACGGATTATGCAAGCTTGGAAGAAGCGGTGAAGACACTTGATTCGAAAAAAGACGAACTTGGCCTTGAATCTGTCTTTGCATTGCCAGGAAAAGAGACGTGGGTAACGGGGCTTCATTTGTCGAACACCTTCCTCGCGCCTGAGTTCGATAATAACGTCTTGACAGCATACGATGCAGACACAGTGGAATTCGAATACGGCGAAGGCTTCAAGAAAATCCTCGATTTGCAAAACGAGTATTCAAAACAGCCAACCGTGAGCCTGGATTACTCCCAGCAAGTAGAAGAACTGTTTTCACTTGAGCGCGTGGCGATCATCCAGCAAGGAAACTGGGCATACGGTTCGATTGCCGGCATTGACCAGGAGTTGGCAGACTCCGGCGTCGGCATGATGCCAATTCCAGTAGAAGGCTTGGAAGAAAGCGGGTTGCCGGTCGGCGTTCCGATGTATTGGGGCGTCAACTCGAACCAAGATGAAGAAGTCGTAACGGCATCAAAAGATTTCCTTGATTGGCTCTACACTTCCGATGCTGGGAAAACAGCCGTTTTGGAAGATTTCAAATTCATTCCCGCGTATGAAGGGTATGACACATCTAAAATTACCGATCCGATGTCCAAAGCGATTTACGATGCTTCAGAAGCAGGCGAAACAATCGGTTGGGTCTTCATGGGCTATCCGACTGGATGGGGCCAAGATGAACTGGGTGCGAACATCCAGAAATACTTGAGCGATGAAGCGAGCTGGGACGAAGTGGTCGATTCAGCAAAAGCGGCGTGGGAAGCAGACCGCGGCGAGTAACTTGTCTATCAAACCAGAGCAGCCAATGTGCTGCTTTGTTTTGTTTCAAGGCTAAAATAGAAAGAGAGGCGAAAATATGCGTACACGGGATCTTTCCTATTGGTTGTTTTTAGCGCCGGTGCTGTTGGCACTTGGCTTGGTTGTGGTGGTACCCATGGTGCTCGGGCTTTTCTATTCATTCACAGCGTGGAATGGCATTCAAACCGGCGAATTTGTCGGATTTCAGAACTACATAAACTTGTTTACAGATGAGCGTTTCCTTGATTCGCTTTGGTTCACGACGAAATTCTCGGTCGTATCGGTTATTTTGATCAACTTCATCGGGCTGTCGCTCGCGTTGATCGTCACGTCCAAGATCAAGACCAGCAGTTTGCTGCGCACGACTTTCTTCATGCCGAACTTGATCGGCGGTTTGATCCTCGGATTCATCTGGCAGTTCATTTTCCTGAAAGTGTTTGCGAGCGTTGGCGAAGCGGTTGGCATGGAGAGCTTGCAAGCTTGGCTGTCAACGACGGAGACGGGATTTTGGGGATTGGTCATTTTGATGAGCTGGCAGATGGCTGGCTATATCATGGTCATCTACATCGCTTATTTGGAAGGCTTGCCGAATGAGTTGATCGAAGCGGCTGAAATTGACGGCGCATCGACGATTCAGCGCTTCCGCTATATCATCTTTCCACTCGTCGCACCGGCGTTCACAGTCAGTATGTTCTTGACCTTATCGAATACATTCAAGCTGTATGACCAGAACTTATCGCTGACAGCGGGCGGCCCGTACAATTCGACGGAAATGGTCGCCATGGAAATTTTCAAGACAGCGTTCGTGCAAAATGCGTTCGCCTACGCGCAGGCAAAAGCGATCATCTTCTTCCTGATCGTCGCTATTATTGCACTCGTTCAAGTGTATATCAATAAACGCCGGGAGGTCGAAATGTAATGCGCAACCGCTGGAATATAAAAGTTGAAGTGCTCGGCGTCGCACTGGCGATTCTATGGCTATTGCCTTTTTACTTAATGTTCGTCAATTCCTTCAAATCAAAAAAGGAAATTTTCCTCGACACGACGAGCCCTCCGGAAGCGTGGAGCTTCGATAATTACATCGTGGCATTTCAGGAACTCGACTTTCTCAGAACTTTGTTCAATTCTTTATTGATCACCGTCGTCAGTGTCTTGCTCATCGTCTTGTTCTCGGCGATGGCTGCTTATGCGTTGTCGCGAGCGAAAAGCAAGATATCCACATTCTTGTTTTTCCTGTTCGTCTCAGCGATGCTCATCCCGTTTCAATCGGTGATGATTCCGCTCGTCACGGTATTCGGCCAGTTTGATATGCTGAACCGCGGCGGACTGATTTTTATGTATATCGGTTTCGGTGCGAGCCTGTCGATTTTCCTGTATCATGGTGCTTTGAATAATGTCCCGAAATCGCTCGATGAAGCGGCGAAAATCGACGGGGCGAATCGGTGGCAAGTGTTTTGGCATATCATTTTCCCGATCCTCAAGCCAATCACTGTCACGGTCGCCATACTCAATATCATCTGGATCTGGAACGATTATCTCTTGCCGTCACTGGTCATCAATACGACCGGCAGTGAAACGATTCCGTTGAAGATGTTTTTCTTCTTCGGTGAATATACGAAGCAATGGCATTTGGCGCTAGCGGGACTTACGCTGGCGATCATTCCGGTCATTATCTTCTATTTCTTTGCGCAGCGCTCGATTATCAAAGGTGTCTCAGATGGCGCTGTAAAATAAGGGGGCAATCGCAATGGCAATCACAATTAAAGATGTCGCGAAACTGGCGGAAGTCTCGCCGGCGACGGTTTCCCGGGTTATTGCGGATCATCCGAAGATCACCCCGAAAACAAAGCGTAAAGTACGAACAGCCATGGAAGAGCTTGGCTATTACCCGAACTTCCAGGCGCGCAACCTAGTGGCGCAAAAAAGCAAAGCGATTGGCGTCATCATGGAGAATTCCACAACGCTTGCTTTCCAGAATCCATTCTTCCCAGAAGTGTTGCGCGGCATTTCTGTCAGTGCCCACCACAGCCAGTACGGCCTGTATTTATCGACCAGTGCGACCGAGCAGGAAATCTACGAAGAAGTCGTGGCGATGACACAAGGCAAGCGCGTCGATGGCGTTATCTTGCTGTATTCGAAAATTGATGATAAAATCTTGGACTACCTACTAGCGAATGGCGTGCCGTTTTCAGTGGTGGGGCGGCCATACACGCGCCCGGACGCTATCTCTTATGTAGATAATGACAATGTCGCCATTGCGAAGGAAGTGGTGGGCCATTTGATTTCACTCGGCCACCGGGATATCTCCTTCGTCGGCGGCGCTTCCGATTTCATCGTGTCTGCGGACCGCTTGAGCGGCTACCGGCAAGCGCTGGATGACGCCGGGATTCCGTTCGCTTCGGATTATGTGGTTACACAGGAAAAGATGGAAGGCCACGAGCAGCAGGCGATCCGCAATTTGATGGAACAGAAAAATCCGCCTACAGCCATCGTCACGCACGATGACCTGGTCGCCTATGAAGTGATCAGTTATTTGGAGGATTTGAATATTGCTGTACCGGCCGATGTGTCGATCGTCGGGTTCAACAACCATACCTTGTCGAGCCATTTAAAGCCCCCGCTCAGCACGGTGGATATTTCGATTTTTGACCTTGGAATGGAAGCAGCGAATCTGGTATTGGAAAAAATAAACGATGACAATGCACCTCCCCGGAACATCATCGTTCCGGCAACATTGATCGAAAGAGGATCTTGTCAAAGTCTTTGAAAGGAAACGATTATGAACAAAACATGGTGGAAAGAAGCAGTGGCGTATCAGGTCTATCCACGCAGCTTCAATGACTCGAATGGAGACGGCATCGGGGATATCAACGGTGTCACGGAAAAACTGGATTATTTGAAGGAACTGGGGATTGATGTCATCTGGATCTGCCCGATGTATAAATCGCCGAATGACGATAATGGCTATGACATCAGCGATTACCAGGAGATCATGGATGAACTTGGAACGATGGCGGATTTCGACCGTTTGCTCGAAGAAGTACACGCGCGCGGCATGAAATTGATCATCGACCTGGTTATCAACCATACGAGCGATGAACATCCATGGTTTTTGGAATCGCGCTCGTCGCTCGATAACCCGAAACGCGATTGGTATGTTTGGCGTGACCGTCCGACCAATTGGGAGAGCATTTTTGGCGGCCCGGCATGGGAACTCGATGAGAAGACGGGGCAATACTATCTGCATATCTTCTCGAAAAAGCAGCCTGATTTAAACTGGGAAAATCCAGAAGTGCGTCAAGAGCTCTATAAAATGGTCAATTGGTGGCTGGATAAAGGCATCGATGGGTTCCGTGTCGATGCCATCAGCCACATCAAAAAAGATTTTACGGATTTGCCGATCGAAGAGGACAAGCCATGGGTGCCGGCATGGGAAAAAATGATGAATGTTGACGGCATTCAGCCGTTGCTTGCGGAACTTCGCGATGAGACCTTTGCGAAATACGACATCATGACGGTCGGGGAAGCGAATGGCGTCTACGCGGAAGATATCGACGAATGGATCAGCGAAGAAGACGGCAAATTCGATATGGTGTTCCAATTCGAAGATTTGACGCTTTGGGACAGCGGTGTCAAACAAGGTATAAACGTCAATGACTTGAAAACCGTCTTGACGCGCTGGCAGAAAGCGGTCGACGGCGTCGGCTGGAATGCGTTGTTCATCGAAAACCATGACAAGCCACGCGTCGTCTCGACTTGGGGCAATGACGGGGAATACTGGCGCGAAAGTGCGACAGCGCTCGCTTGCATGTATTTCTTCATGCAAGGGACACCGTTCATCTATCAAGGCCAGGAAATCGGCATGACCAATGCGCCGTTCGAGGAAATCCATCATTATGACGATGTCCATACGCATAATTTGTATTTCTATAACTTGGCGGAAGGCATGGAACACGATGCAATCATGACTTTGTTGAAATCGACAAGCCGCGACCATTCCCGCACGCCGATGCAATGGAATGGGGAGGAGAATGCCGGATTCACGACAGGCTCTCCGTGGCTGCAGATGAACCCGAATTTCGAATGGCTCAATGTCGAAAGCCAGATGCAAGATCCGGCATCCGTGTTGTCGTTTTATAAACAAATGATTTTCTTGCGCAAAAACATGGACGTATTGGTTTATGGCAGCTACGATTTGGCCGAGACCGATTGCGAGGATGTTTACGCTTATACCCGTACGCAAGGGGAAGAACAAGTGCTCATCCTTTCGAACCTAGGAAGTACGATATGCACTTGGCTGGAACCCGAAGGCGCAGAACTGCTGCTCGCCAATTACCAAGAACGCGATTTGCATCAATTAAAACCGTATGAAGCACGGGTGTATAAACTCGCTTAACGGTTGTGCAACACGCAGATCAATTTTTCTATTGAAA
>NZ_JAPEHT010000265.1 GCF_028823615.1 Planococcus sp. A6 | reverse complement strand
ACGCTTCTCCAAATACTTAGAAATATCATTGCATTTTTGAATGTAGAAAAAACGATCCCATTCTCATTCGTAATGGATTAATAGACTTCTTCAACACTCTGAAAAGCCGTGCAGCAAAAACTGCACGGCTTTTTTCTCTAGTTATTTCTTGCCGATCGCCAAGGCGAACTGCAAGTACATCAGGCCATTGCGCGCTTTTTGGCTCATGGCGAGCGTCATGCGTTCGAGCTCTGCTTCCGTAATGTGGTGGCTTTGTGCACGGGCGTTGTCTTTTTCGAACGGCTCCGCTTTTTCAACCACTTGCAAATAGCTATTGTCGATGCGGTTGCGGATGTGCAAGGCTTTTTTCACGAACAGGCTTTGCTCGTCCGATTGCTCATAGCCGTACACTTCTTTCGACTGCCAGTACAAGGCTTTCAAGGCATCGTTTTTCGTGTTCTGAACAAATGGCTTGAGTGGCTTTTTCAAGTCTTCTTCCTCAAACCAGATGCGCTGGAAATTGACGCGCGGCTCTTCGACGCCAAGTTGCATTGTCTGGTTCAATAACAGCGCCATTTTGTCGAATAGGGAATAAGCTTGGCGATAAATTTGCTTCAAGTCTTCATGGCGTTTCGTATAGCGCGTATTGTCGCCGTCCATCTTATGGTCGTCCGCCACCTCTTCGCTGTTTAATGCGAGGTAGAGTGAACGGCGCATCGTCGTGAATTCGTGTGTCAGCGAGTCCAGGAAATTGCCGAGGAACGCGTTGTTCTGGATGCGCAGCGGGAGGTCGCGCTTCGCCATCGTATCCGGCTCGATATCGTTGCCACTATTGAGGAACAATTGCTGCTCGGCGCACCAGTTGAGATAGCGCTGTTCGTCTGCAGTTGGTTCGGGCTGCTGGGCGAGTTTCACTGGATCCACATCACCGAGTTGATCGATCATATTTTCGGCAAGTTTGATGCGTTCGTCGTAAAGGGCTTGGCCTTTTTCGTCTTTGATGTCGGTTTTGGCTGTCTTGAATAAATCAAGCGC
>NZ_JAPEHT010000264.1 GCF_028823615.1 Planococcus sp. A6 | reverse complement strand
CTGTTTCTGTTCAGCCTCTGGCGACAGGCATCGTGCAGCAGCGGAAAGCGCCGCCGGATTTGATGATTTCCGAAAAATCGGTTTCGATCACGCGGAAGCCGTGTTCGCGAAGCTGCTTATTGACCTTGGTGTTTTGCGGCTGGCTGAAGACGCGGCGGTCGCCGATCGACAGCACATTCGTACCGAGCTTGAATTGTTCGTCCTTTTCGACAGGAATCAACGTATAGCGTTCACTCAGCATTTCAATTGTCGCTTGTTCCAGCGCTTCCGGAAAGATGAGTGCTTCGGTCGGCGATAAAATATTGAAGACGCAATCGAGATGCAAGTATTTTTCGTTGAGATGAATCGGGACAACGCGGAAATCCGGCATATGCCGCTGCAATTCCTCAATCGCCTCTTCAGAAGTGCGGCTGCTGATCCCGATGAATACTGTATCTTGATCGATCATGACATCCCCGCCTTCGATGCGATGCCCCGGTAAATGCTTGAAGCGGACGCCTTTTTCAGCGAGCCAGTTTTGCAGCACCCGTTCTTCTCCTTGGCGGACATTCGCGGCCATTTCACTGATGAAGACCGTATCGCCGATCGTGAAGCCGATGTCGCGTGTGAACACTTGCTCCGGGTATTTTTCAGAGGCCTCCAGAAAGGCAGTATCGACGCCTTCTGCAGCCAATGCCTCGACAAAGGCTGAATGCTGGTGTAAAGCTTCCGTTACGTCAATGTTTTCCTCTTTATAGCGTTTCTGTACATCGTTGATGACGTCTCGAATTTCCATAAAGCGCGGTGGGCATAGGAGCACGTGGCGCAGGGTATCGTATTCGCTGCGGCAATCGGCTGCTGGGACAGGCTTGGCATGTGTGGACATAATAAGTTCCTCCAAAGAGCATGATTTTACAGTACTATTCCTTTTTCGCAGTCTCATAAAACCTGGAAAAGAGTTTATTTAAATTTGGCTGGATACAACTTACAGAAGAAGTGCGTATAAAAGTCAATAATAGAAAAAACGGGCGCTCTATCGGGAGCGC
>NZ_JAPEHT010000263.1 GCF_028823615.1 Planococcus sp. A6 | reverse complement strand
CTTTTGAAATGATGCTCTTTTCACCGAACAGCAACAGGAAGTTCGAGGTCAAAAAAGCGACGATGGCAATGGATAAGCCGATAAAGAAAAAGCGGTTCATAGGATCGGCCCCCCTTGCATAAAGTCACGGAGCATTTCGTCGACTGGGATTTGGCTGAACAGTGCGACGATCAATGCCGAAATCACATGGATGATGATCAGTGAAAGCAAGATGATTTTTGGCGATACACGCGAAAAGTTTTTGATGAAGCGGTATTGAATCGCAATAATCAATGATGTAAATAAGGTCAATTGGTTAAAGAAATAAATTAGGTAGCTGTTCTCCAGGAATGTCGCGGCGATCGGCCCGAATGAAAATGGTGAAAAGGCCATCGTGTAGCCGTTCCAGGCGAATATACCGAAAATCAAGCCTTTTTCCAGCACCAACAATGCCGTAACGTAAGCTTGCATGACAATCATCGCTTTCCATGGAATGCCGATGATCCGGCCGTATAGATACGCGGCAATGTATAGATGGAAGCTCAAATACAAGCCGCCCCACAGCAATGTGCCGACAAGCGAAGTCCAACGCGCGAGTGTATAGCCGTCGAACATGCCTGCCGCCAGCAGCGGCGTCAACGATCCGGTGTTCATGCCCCAGATTTCAGGCAAGGCGAATACGATCAAGCCAAGCACAAGAATAACGGCCAGGCGCTTATTGATTTGCCTCATTTCGGTGTGTCGCAAATTATGTATGAGTTGACCTTGGTTCAGGAAGAAATGCCAAAATTTAAAATCAGATATCATGCGTCTAAGTCCTTTCAGGCAAATGGCGTTCTGCTTAGTCTTACTTTACCAAAAAAACATACGCTTTGAAACGAATTCCCTGCCACAATTTTCAATATTTGGTGGCTTTGAGACGAATGGCATAGGATTGTGGTGAATTTCAAATTAGTAAAGGGCGAAGTAATGAAAAAGAAGTGATTGGAAAAGCTTCCGCTTTTCGACTTCGTTGCAGGGGCACGCTTTCCGGAGGGCTCGCATTG
>NZ_JAPEHT010000262.1 GCF_028823615.1 Planococcus sp. A6 | reverse complement strand
TTTTCATCTTCGTGTTTAAAGACAACGCCGCACACTAGTCCTGCCATTTTCAGGATTTCGCCGCGCCCGTGTTCGCCTTGCGTCTTGATTAGGGAAATGCCTTCGTAGCTCGTATCTTCACCGAGGACATTGACATTCGTGAAGCCGTCGTTACGGAGCACTTGTGCGTCTTCCTCGTTTTGGCTGAAGAGTGGCAAGTGTTTTGGCAAGAATTCTTTGGCCGCTTCATCGTAATGGTCCATATGAAGATGGGTGATGATGAGCGCATCGATGCCTTCGACGAGCTGTTCTTTTGAAACCGGTAATTCCGACAAAGGATTGTTTTGATCTTGGCGTGCGGAATTCGGGAATGGCGGGTAGCTTCCTTTGTCGCCAAGAAACGGGTCGACGAGGAAATGCTTGCCTGCGTATTGGATGCGTAAAGTGGCGTTGCGGATTTGTTCGATTTTCATGATTCGAACTCCTTTCGTGAGGTGTGACCCTAGTATATACTGAAACTCACGATAGAGACGATGGCCTCGTGAAGGTCTTTTGATGTTTTCACTTGATTAATGAAAGGAATTGACCTGGCAATGGATCCGACAGATCAACTTATCTTGCGTGAACTTTCCCAGAGTGGCCGCATGACGATGAAAGAGCTTGGCGAGAAAGTGCATTTGACCGGTCAGGCGACCGCTGCGCGCGTCTTGAAATTGGAGGAGGCAGGGATTATCGATGGCTATACGATCCGTGTGCCGAAAGAAAAACTCGGCTACATCGTCCATGCTTTTGTTACGGCCATCATGCATGAGCCTCGCCATCAGAAGTTTCTCGACGAACTGGATCGCCGGCAGGACACTGTCAGCCGTTATTTCAAGACGAGCGGCGAAGGCTGCTATTTAATCGAATGCCATTTCCCAACGCATCAGGAACTGGACGGTTTTTTGAACGACATCAGCGAGTTCGCGAGCTACAAAGTCACCATCGCCATCCAGCAATATGGGCAATAAGAAAGGTTAGAAATCGTATTTTCCGAAGCTTATCGCTCGCTTTCCGT
>NZ_JAPEHT010000261.1 GCF_028823615.1 Planococcus sp. A6 | reverse complement strand
TTTTTGATGCGTTTTACGCTTTTTTCATGAGGCTTGATTTTCTACGGGCAGCAGTGTTTTTGTGGATCAAACCTTTAGAAGCTGCTTTCTCAACTTGTTTGATTGCTGCTTTAAGGGAATCCCCTTTGTTTTCTTCATTATTGGCTACAGCTTTCTCAGCCTTTTTCACAGAAGAACGCATTGCAGTTTTAACAGATGAGTTCTGAGCATTTTTCGTATCGTTCGTGCGAACACGTTTGATTGCAGATTTAATGTTTGGCATATCTTTCACCTCCTAGACAATTTGAGCGTCAGGTACAAGCCCTTGCTCTTCAGTGTCTCTATACAACAAAAGTTATTTTATCAAATCGGCTGGCCGAATGCAATAGTTACGTGCAAAGAAGTTTGCCTTGACACTGAAAGCTTTATGCGGTGATTCATTGCCCAATACCCGCTTGACTGCTATAATTCAAAGTAGTTTATATGGGAGTGAAGAAAATGGACCAAGAACAGAGATTAGCGAGACAACAGAAGATCCGCAACTTTTCCATCATCGCACACATCGATCATGGAAAATCGACGCTGGCCGACCGCATTTTGGAAAGAACCAATGCACTGACAGCACGCGAAATGAAATCCCAATTGCTCGACTCCATGGATTTGGAGCGTGAGCGGGGAATCACCATCAAATTGAACGCCGTCCAGCTCAATTATACAGCAAAAGACGGAGAAACATACATTATGCACTTGATCGACACGCCGGGCCATGTCGATTTCACGTACGAAGTATCAAGAAGCCTCGCAGCATGTGAAGGCGCTGTTTTGGTCGTCGATGCGGCACAAGGCATTGAAGCGCAGACACTGGCCAATGTCTATTTGGCGCTCGACAATGATCTCGAGATTCTTCCGGTCATCAACAAAATCGATTTGCCTGCAGCCGACCCGGAGCGCGTGCGCCAGGAAGTTGAGGATGTCATCGGCCTCGATGCGTCTGAAGCAGTATTGGCTTCCGCAAAAGCCGGAATCGGCATCGAGGAAATCCTTGAACAGATCGTCGAAAAAGT
>NZ_JAPEHT010000260.1 GCF_028823615.1 Planococcus sp. A6 | reverse complement strand
ATTTTTATATAGGCAGTAAAAGACTTTCAAGGTTTGTTCACAACTCCTCCTGCAGATAGAAGGGTTTGTTGATACAATCGAAAGGAACTTTAAATTAACGGAGGCAATACACGTGACTATACGAAATTGGGTTAAGTTTGCACTCACTGCATTATTGATAGGCGGAGGGATTACCGGCTTGCTCGGCATTTTCATCCGCTGGAACGATGTCTTCGCCGAAGCTGCGCAAAACGGGCAGTGGGGAGAATTCATCGCAGGCTTTGTCTGGATGATCGTCGTCGGCTTGACGATGAGCTTAATTGCACAGATGGGCTTCTTCGCCTATTTGACGATTCACCAGTTCGGCCATAATATGTTCCGCTCGCTGCGGTTGTGGAACTGGGTACAGCTCTTGATCATCGCCATCGTCATCTTCGACTTGATTGTGTTCCGCTTCCTGCCGAATGTCGAGACGGGCGGGCAAGGACTCCTTTATGGAACACTCCTGTTCATTTTATTGGCGGTATCGCTGACAACGGCGTACTTCAAAGCGAAATGGACAGCGAAGTCAGCATTCATTTCAGCGTTGTTCTTCATGATTGTCGTTACGACACTGGAATGGCTGCCGGCTTTAATGGTAAGAGCGGGTAATGTAGACAGCTGGGTAACCTTGTTGTTGTTCCCATTGCTTGCAGTGAACGCTTATCAACTTCTCGCCTTGCCGAAGTATAACGAGAAGTCTGAAGAGGACCGTTTGAAACTTGAAGCTCGCCGGGCTGCGAGAAAAGCACAGGCTGCTGAAGGAAAGAAATGATTTTTCAGAAAAGTTCCGCTTTCTACCTTTAGGGCAGGGAGCGGGATTTTTTGTTTTAAATGACTTTTTCGTCTACAGCAAGAAACGCTATACCTACAGGGTTTAGAGGATGTTTTGAATAGATTTTAAGAAGCTGAAAAGTTCTTTTGAAAAAAGTTTGGTAAATGCGTTGACATATATTTAAACATGCTTTAATATAATAAAAGTCGTCAGGAACGGCAGCAAACATGAACCTTGAAAACTGAACAGCAAAACGTCAACGAAA
>NZ_JAPEHT010000025.1 GCF_028823615.1 Planococcus sp. A6 | reverse complement strand
TCTTTTCGATTTCTCCTTTGTTATCTCCAACAGAATCAGGTGGGGCAAGTTCACCTCTTACTTTTCCTCATCAAATTTTTCTTCACAAAGCATTGTGTAACAGTCAAAAAGTGTAAAAGCGACACTGAGTCCCGTCGTGGTCAGAAACTATTGACCACCACGATGGTGCTCTGCATATAGCACAATTCCTTCATTTTCAAGAATGTCATGAAATTCCTCGATTTCCGTTTGGGTTAAGTTTAGTTTGGTCAATTCTTCGCGTACCGCGTCTTTCCCGGTAAACATAGACTTGAATTTGTCCGTAACGGTTTCTGTTTCGTGCGTCTGCACTTCTTCTTGGGTTTCAATGGCATTAAGAATATCTGCATTTTCCGCTAAAACATGAATATCATTTTTTGTATGCCCGTGAGATTTCAGTGCTTCCACCTTTGCCTCAAGTTCCTGTTCAGTATAAGCCACTTCAAACGTACGGTTTGTCGGTTTCATACTAATCAGCCTCCAAGGTATTGTCTTACTAGTGTTTACCCGTCTAGCTAAAAAGTTAAAACATGAACCATGTTTAAAGTGCTTATTGTAATATCATAGAAGATCGTTAAAAGAGCCCTGCGTTGTAAATTGCTTGCTTCTCTGGCAATGAAGTATTTAAGGTTTGGGTCAATAAACCATCCTTTCCCCAATGGTTTAGTTCATTAACTCCAAGACCTCATCTCTTGTCGGAAGTGAAGAAATGGCGCCTTTTCCAGTAGTGACCAGCGCCCCGCTGGCATTTGCGAAAGCCAGTAGTTGCTCGTGATGTTCTTTTAGCATGGCTTCCAAATTGGCTTGTCCCGCACCCAAATTCAATAATTGGTACAAGAATGCGCCAGTGAACGCATCTCCCGCTCCCGTCGTGTCTTCGACTGTTACCGAATATCCCGGTGATGAGTATTTTTCATTTTGTACATACAAAGCTGCACCCTTTGCGCCTTTCGTTAACACCACTGCCAATACATCTCCTGTAAACAAAGAGTTAATGGCTATGGACTCGTCCGCTATGCCTGTGATGAACTCCAGTTCGTCGTCGGAAACTTTGACGATATGCGCCGTTGGAATAAATTCCTGAATGGTCTCCCGGCATTGCTTCGGATTGTCCCAAAGCGGCAAGCGTACATTGGGATCAAAACTGATGATGGCGCCGTGCCTCTTGGCTGCCCCGATCGCTTTCACGTGGGCTTTTTTCATCGGGCTGTCGACTAAATCGACCGAGCCAAAATGCAGAACATCGCCTTGCCCGAACCAGTCGTCCTTCACTTCTGAAGCTTGAAGAAGCAAATCCGCAGAAGGATTCCGGTAAAACGAAAAGTCCCGTTCCCCATCTGCGCGCAAAGAGACGAAAGCAAGACCGGTGTTTGCCTCTTTAGTCCGTGGGATCTTATCGATTTTCACGCCCACCTCGGCAAGCCGTTCCAACAGAAAATCACCAAAGGCGTCTTGTCCGACTTTGGTGATCAGCGAAGCCGTGCCGCCAAACTTCGCAACCGCCGCTGCCACATTGGCAGGCGCACCGCCAGGCACTCGTGTAAAAGAATCCACATCTTTTAAGGCGATGCCTTTTTGATGGGGAATAAAATCGATCAGTATTTCGCCAATCGAGAACAAGTTTCCCATTCGGCACCTCTCCCTTTTCCTGCTTTCATTCATCAATAATCCCATTTCACTGCTTTAAACTTAGCTCGGCCGCCTGTCGCAAAAAACCGGATTTCCTGGCTTCTAATATCCGGGAAGATCCGTGCGGTAAACACTTCTTCGCCGCCGTTCACGAAAATCTCCACGGACGATGAATCGACGAATAGGTGAAACTTGTACACATCCCCATCGATCCGGCATTTGCGTTCGGTGCCATGTTTGCTGCCGATCACTTTGCCCGATGAGGCGCGATCCATGATGACTTTCCCTTGGGCGGCATCGAATTTGATCACCGTTTTTTCAGTATCGCTCGCGCGGAATTCGATGCCATATTCCAAGGCGTCCCCGCGTTCAAACTCACAGATCAGTTCATACGTGACCCCGGAGAATCCTTCAACGACTTTCTTTTCATCCGACAGTTCACCTTGCGCTTCCGTTTTAGCCTTGCGGAGTGATTGAAGTTCTGGGATTGGCGTCTGGATGATTTTCCCGTCCCGAAGCGTTAATTCCCGGAGGATGGTCAAGCAGTTGGCCCACCCATTGATATCGGTCGGGTACTCAATTTCCGGCAAGCCCATCCAAGCGACCATAAGCCGTCTGCCATTCGGATCTTTCATCGTATGCGGGGCATAAAAATCGAATCCCCGGTCGAGTTCGACAAAATCCCCGTGAATCAATTGCCGCCGCTCTAAATCAATTTTCTCGCCCAGCACATAGCCGGCCTGGTAAATATTCTGATAAAGATCCCCCTCTGGCTCCAGGCCTTGCGGAGAAAAAATCAAGATGCCCCGATCGTCCATTTCAAAGTAATCCGGGCATTCCCACATAAACCCGAAATTATCAAGGTTGGTAGCCAGTTCTCCTTCGAACTTCCATTCCAATAAATCGGATGAACTCAATAAACAAACAGCCCCTGTTTCATCGGTTCGCTGCGCGCCGATGACCGCGTAATACCGGTCTTCCACTTTCCATAATTTCGGATCGCGGAAATGCTCGGTGTAGCCCTCTGGCACTTTATCGAGCACGGATTTTTTCGATTTGATGATATTTCCCTCATCGTCCATCTGCGCGATGCACAGGTAAGGATGTCTTACGAGATTCTCATCCCGTGTATTGCCGGTGTACAACAAGTATAATTTTCCGTCATGTTCCACAGCACTTCCCGAATATGCGCCATGGCTGTCAAAATACTCATCCGGCTTGATGGCGATCCCGACATTCTCCCAGTTGACCAGGTCTGTCGATTTGGTGTGGTACCAATACTTCAAGCCATGAAAAGGCCCGAGCGGATGCCATTGATAATACAAATGAAATTCCCCGTTGTAAAAACAGAAGCCGTTCGGATCGTTGAGCAGCCCCGACACCGGTTGAATATGAAAGGTTTGCCGCCACGTACAGCTATTGACCCTCAAAATCAAATTGTCGATATCTTCCTGACTGATCTGGTCCAGACGGATATAACTCTTCCCCCGCGGTAACTCCATCTTTGTCATTTCTCTCATTCTCCTTTTGGTAAAAGCAGAATTTTGTATTGACGCATGACTTAAAAAGTCCTCTTGTCATATCCCCTCCTTGTAATCAGAATCTCTGGATGGCATCTGCTATACTTCACCAAAAATGATAGCGATTATTTTAAAAAATTATAATATTTTCAGGGTATTTTATCAATGAGACGCACTTAAAAAGTCAGATATTTCTGTAAATTTGTGATAGGTTTATGTCTTGTACTCTATAAGATAAGGCATGAATTTTTGAGGTTTTGTTCCGTAAACCAAATTAGAGGCACTGTGTGAGAAACATTGTCTCCACAAAAAAAGAGAAAATTGCTGCACCATAACTGGATCAGATTCTTTTCCCTTGTTTGTTATTCGAGTTCATTCGCACATTAACAATCTGGTGATTAATTACTGACACTGACTCGTTGGCGAGAAGCGACAATTGTCCTATCAATAAACATTTTATTTATCAGTGTCATGCCCTTCTAATTCTCTTAAGCGCTCTCTATATTCCTCGGTATTGATCTCCCCCCGGGCGTAACGCTCTTTTAACAAATCTGTTGCACTAGTTGAAGAAGGATTTCTACCTTCAGAAAAAGAGGTTTTTCTTATAAAATAGATTACCAATCCCACAAACAGGAAAATGAATAATAGAAATAAAAGTATCCAAAAGAACATAGTGCCCCAAGCCCCATCGTGCATTCCATAACCCCACATAATTGTTTCGCTCCTTTCATGATTTGTATTTCAATGCTCTTCTGTTTCTTTAAAAAATTTTTCACTAAAATAATTGATTGTAATTGCAGGGAAAGTGAAGAAGAAATCATGATATCCGCGCCCTTATTACCAGCTTCCTATCTCTCAGTATATCATTTTTAGCAATATTCTGATAATTAAAGAGGTGTTTCTTCACTAAAAACCTCTAGATTTTTTAACACGAACTTCAACTCGATAGCCATATGATATGTGAACCTTTATTCTGTCTAAAACCAGCATGGCTGTTATTGTAAAATTGGATTTTGAGAAAACTCAATGATTGGGAATTCCGGATTTCCCAACCCATCATAATGGTTCACAACAGCTTTTTCTTCTGCCGTTAGTTTGGTCGTTGAATTTTTCAAGTTTTGAATAGCTGTATCGTCTTGCATATAAACCCCATACCAGTCTTCCTGATCTGCATCTTCCAATTCAATGGACACTGTCCTGTATTCTTCTTTTAGCTTGGCAAAAGAGTCTGCGATTGATTTCTTCGCCGCTTGTTCTCCAGAACTTTGTGTCACCAGTTTGACTGCAATTAAGCTCTTATTAGCTCCTTTCTGTCTTTCTGTTTCAGTAAACGCAGGGATGTTGTTTTCTTCTACTCCCATTTCGTCATAGACTGAATCACTGCAAGCAGATAGAAGCAACACAGCTATAAATGAAACAGCAGTTAAGCTGTTCTTTTGAATGACCATCATTTCCCCTCCGTTTCCTCTGTCTCTTGCATCTATTCCACACAGAAGCTTCCATTTGAACTACTAATACAAGTCGATTTTGCTGGTGAAGCAAGTATCATTATCATCCCTAAAAAATAAGATTAAATCCTTTTGCTATCTTTTTCATCACATCCATGTTACCTTTAGGAAGAGTTATTTTTGTTCGGTTTCAGATTGAGAATACATTTTGTTTTTCGTCTAAGGTATTTGAGCAAGGATAGTAACACATTGTGTGGAGATCCACACTAGGAGGCAACAATTATGGAACAAGGTACAGTGAAATGGTTTAATGCAGAAAAAGGTTTTGGTTTTATCGAGCGTGAAGCAGGGGATGACGTATTCGTACATTTCTCAGCTATCCAAAGCGACGGTTTCAAATCTTTAGACGAAGGTCAAACTGTAACATTTGATATCGAAGAAGGACAACGTGGCCTACAAGCTACAAACGTCACAAAGGCTTAATAATAGCTTTAGAGAGACTCTATATTATATAGGGTCTTTTTTTGTGCTTAAAAACTATCAGAGGGAATCCATTCAAATGCTGCTTCGCCGAGAGCGTAAAATACTTAGTCCTACCATAGCTATCACCACAACGGAAAGCAATAGCTCCATCCGCCAGTGACAGCGCGAGAATCCCCCATATAATTGGATGCCCGATAAGAATCCCCCGCTTCGTATTAGTGATATGCAGAATCAATTAATCCTCTTTTATTTAGCTGCCTCACCCGATATTTAAGTTAAAAGAGAACCAAAAATCAGTACCAACGCAATAATCAAGGTATTAAGTACAGTAATTACAAAAGCACTTATAGAAACGAGATTGCTTTTGATTTTGTTTAAAATAAACAGGATTGAAAAAATCAAAGTGATGGCTACTCCAAATAGAATGAGATAGATCAGCAAACCGGCTACAACTTCTGACGACGCAATTGCAATAGGATCTAGAAATATCATTAGCAAAGAAACGAGTATGCTTAAAATAAGATAGATAGTAGCTACAGTATTTTTAATCAGAACACCCCCTCAATTTCCAGAAACTCATTGCTATCTGTATTATACATTTATTCCAATTTAATCCTATACTTTTCATCATTAAAAATTCCTATAGAGAGAACTTCTGTTGTGAATTACAGAAGCTGATAAATTACGTGAAAGTTCCCTTAACATTCCCGCTGTGCTTCTGCAATGTCTTCCTTTGTCGCAAGATGAGCTTGCTGTGCTTTTCCTATGAAAAAACCGTATTTTTCATTCAGTATATTCATGAAAAACAGTTTCTGTTGCTGCTATATTTTCTTCGGTAAACTGGTTATCTCCTTCGTCCAACCTCATTCGCCATTCTTGAGAAGGTGAAAGCTGCTTCTTCGGATCGAGAGTTTGCTAAAATCGTTCGGTCTTTGCCGATATGGATCTTACGAAAAATGTGGGGTGGCCATTGTCTCGAAGACCTTCTATGAGTCAATGAGAATCATGTTTCTTATTCGTAATGTGGCTATCCTCGTTGCTTCTGATGCGAAGTATACTCCCTCTATTATTCTCTTGTTATTTTTGTCATTTGAATCAGGAGTCTTAAGGGTACCCTTTCCCAAACAAAAAACAAGAAGCTCCGGCCAGAACTTCTTTTTCCGATATTCCTGCTTTATAATAACTAAACATTAATTTACATATTTCTACTTTTTGAGCTTCAATGTTCGACTACATTAAAACATTTATAAATGTGAAAGCAGGAACTAAAGATCATCATTAGATTGCAATTTTAACATCGTAATTTCAGGCGGACAATTAATGCGAAGTGGCAAGATACTGAATCCAACCCCCGGATTTATATACAAGTTGTTACCTGTAGCACCATAATCATCAATCCACCCATACATATAATCATCTTCTGTTTCATTCATCAAAGCAGTATAGGACCATTTCGGAGTGCCCGGGATTCGCATTTGACCTCCATGAGTATGTCCGGCTACAGAAACAGGCGCAGCCTCAGCCGGCAAGGTACCGAAAGTTTCGGGATTATGCATCATGATAAGGCGCGCTGCTGAATCTGGTACTCCATCAAATGCTTCGGAAGAATCTGCAAGTTCTGGCCACTCTGCTCCCAATCCCACAATATAAAGAGATTCAGATGAAGCAGTCCCTACTTCAACCCCATTATCGGTGTGTGTAAGCGCCGCGGATTCATTATGTAGAACCGTTATCCCTACTTCTTGCAGTGCAGATTTCATTTCTCCTGCTAATTCCTCGTTAGGGTCCGCAGTTTGTGATGCCATTCCATAATCATGGTTGCCTAGGACGGCAAAAACCGGAATATCCGAATCGGTCAACGGCTTGATCAACTCTTTTACCCTCTGGCGTTCTTTTTCATGATTGTCTACTGAATGGTAAATGTAATCACCTAGAAAGAGAACGGCACTAGGATTCAATTCCACCAACTTTTCCGCCATTTGTTCTACAGTAGAATCATTGTCCAGCCACATTCCTACCTGAAAGTCACCGATAACGGCAACTTCTTCATTTTCCCAAGTCTCAGGTAAATTCGGTATAGCGGCTTCTTCTTCTTCCAAATTAACAAAATAGGGTTCCACAAGTCCCCAGATCAGCAAAACTGCTATAAACGCCCCCAAAATAAGAAGCAAGCTTTTGACTACCTTCATAGACTTCATCTCCTTTTGAATTTCTTATCCACTGAAAATTACCGTTCAATTTTTTTCTTGCCTGACCGGTAGCAAGAAGCTAAAAAGTTCCGCACCGCACGAACAGGTTTCACTTGGCTGTTGCTTTGCCATTGGACCCATTCAAGAGCTAGTAAACAAAGAATCAGCCAAATAGTACCAGCGATAAATCCGGCCAGAACATCACTTGGGAAATGCGCACCTAAATAGATCCGGCTCGTTCCAATTAAAATAATCAGCATTCCCAAAACACTGGACCAAAAAATTTTCACGGCTTCTTTCTGACTGCTTCTGACAATGAAATACAAAACAAATCCATAGAAAACGAGTGCACCCATCGAGTGACCACTTGGGAAACTAAAACCGATTGCATCGATCTCTTCATTGATTGAAGGGCGTCCTCTCCCATAAAATTGTTTCAATAACCATGTCAACAATCCGCTGCCTCCCACCGCAATGATGAAAAACAATATTCCCCACTTATCTTTCTCTTTAATCCAAAGCAATCCTATTAAAACAACTGATAACAAGGTCAGAAACCACACAGATCCCATTTCTGTGATAGTGATATAAAAGACATCAAGCGCGGACGTCTCAATTATTTCAAAAAAACTGATAACGCTATTATCAAAGCTTTTTAATTCATTTTCCAATAGTTCTTCAGCTAATTCTGCAAAAAACCATACAAAAAGACTGGCTATCCCCAAACCAGTTAATAAGAGTAAAACGGGTAATCCGGCTTTTTTGTTCCCCTCATCCATAATTCCCATCCTCCTTTCCCATTAAAATAATTGACATATCCTTTTCTAATGAGAAATTTAAACATCCCGCATCATTACTTTTACAAGTTGATGCGGGATGAAATCTCTGTATTAAATTAACATACACATCGAGCGATATTTTCTATTGTTAAATTCATTTCATCTCGAATAACTGAATGCTTAGATAGAACACAGTTGCTTAGTCCGTGTACCACCCTGTTAAACGGAGTGAGGTGTCGGTTTTCTTTATCTAGTTGGAGGGAAGCTTCTCCACTTTTAAACTACTTACAAGAATATAATGAATTGTTCAGCTTATTCAATATCTTCTGCGGGACCAACTGTAGTTTCAAGATCTTCGAAGTTATTAAAATCAGCAACGCTCATTCCATGTTCATCTTGTACATAAGAATCAAATTCTGCGAATGTCCAGTCAAGTGGCGTCAGATAATTCATTTCCAACTCTGCCAATTCAATATTTCCTAAGTCCATCTCTTCGATTACTTCTTCAGCAGCTTCATCTGTTTCTTCCTCAATTTCGTCTGCCTGCTCTTCATCAACATCTGTTTCTTCTTCTAATTCATCTGCTTGTTCTTCGTCAACATCTGTTTCTTCTTCTAATTCATCTGCTTGTTCTTCTGCTTCAAGAACTTCTTCCGGTTCAGCATTTTCTAAAGTCTCGTCTTCACCACAGGCGGTCAAAATACTTATCGACAGCACTCCCAGAGCGCCTGTCTTGATCCATTTATTTTGTATCATTAAGTCTCCACCTTTCCAAAAATTTGACTTATCCAAAATAATACCCATTTGATTAAAATGATAAACATATGACTTTCCCAACAGTTTTTTGACGAGTATCAAACCATTTCCCGTTAATAATCCACAACTAAAATAGAGCATCAATTTTTTTCAGTTGAAACTAGGAGAGATATTCAGCTTCCCGAGGTTTCATACTCTTTTTCGTTGCCATCTGGATAAGTTACTTCAAGCTCAAGTGATTCGTAATCCTGATCTACAGAAAACACTTCCATAACTTGACTGATGACTTCTTCATCTGCCATATTCACGTCTAATTGAAGTTCCGCCAACAAAGGCTTCATTTTATCAAAAGCATCGTTTCCGGACAAAGTTTCATCGGCCATTTTGTTTTCATATCCAGCTTCCACACGATCACGATCTTCTAAATAGACGACTTGTAAAGCATTATCTTGATCGGTATAGTCAACTTCCAATTCAAATTCCGTAAATCCGAAAACTTTCCCACCGATATTCTCATCTTCGAGACCACCCCCTGGGTTGGCATCCACCGGCCCTTGATAATCGATAGCTTCTCTTGTAACTGTCTGCGTGACTTCTTCTTCGATACCGCAAGCTCCTAGAAAGATGACAGAGGAAAATAAAAAGCCAATGGCAATAGGTTTTTTTGCAATTGTCATGTTTCTCATCCTTTTCATTTCTGGCATTTTTACTCGTATTCCCTAACTTTTTATGTTTAATCATATAAAAAGCAGGATTACCTCCAATGGGATTATCATTATTTTATGAATAAAATCAAAAAAATAACTTTAAATGTTTTTCTTTTTCTTAGTCGGGTAACCGTATACAAAGGGGAAAGATTATATAGAGAGGGTGAGAGTTTATGATGAAAAACTCAAATTGGCCACTAAAACTAGGAATGAGCTTAACATTATCTATTAGTTTTCTTGGAGCTTGTGGTTTGGAAGAAGAACTAAAAGAAGAAGAACTTGAACATGATATAGAAGAGGATGTAGTTGAACCGGTTGGAGAGTTAGAAGAAGAAATTGAAGAAGAAGGCGTGGAAGATGCAGTAGAAGACGAAGTGGAAGAAAATGAAGAGTAAAGACACACAAAGAGCGCTAATGTGCTATTCAATGAGCACACAAAAAATAGTGGCCCTTTAAAGTTAGAGTGTCAGTTTTGCAACTAACTTTAAGGGGTCACTATCATCTTTTTATTCATTCCGTAACAATCTAAGACTGCAGTAAGTAATTCACCGCCTATTATTAAAGTTCTCGCCGTTTCAAAAATGGTATTAGGCTTAAGATATCAATTGTGGCCTTATACATTCGATAGCTTGGATGTGACCGAACTTAACTGTTTTGTCTTTATGAAAATCAAATTCTAGCCGCTGATTAAATTAATAATTTTCTGTTGAGCATCCTCAGCCTCTGGAACCGGCATAACCACAAACACATGATTCATCTTAGGATATACAAAGGTTTGGATTTCAATTCCCTGCTCCGTTAGGTTTTCGTCCAATTTAACTGCGTCTGGATATATGAGTTCATGTGTTCCGACAAATTGAGTAATCTTGCCGAGTCCAGTTAAATCTCCATAAATCGGGCTAATCAAGGGATCCTCTAAGCTTTTATCATCAGACCAAATATTAGTGATTACGTCCATTCCCCCGGCCGATAACATCGGATCCTTTTTTTCGTATTTTGGGATAAGGGGATTATCAAGAGTTAGATCGACGGCTGGAGATAACAAAATGATATCCTTCGGTTGAGGCAAATCATCTATCTTTAACAACTGTGCCAGCCCAAGCGCGATATTCCCACCTGCTGAATCCCCCATGATGGTTAATTGCCTGGCACTCTCAACCGTCAGAAGCATCTCTTTGTAAAGGCTTAACAGTTTCGGATATGTATGCTTGTAATTAAAATGAGGCACTTTAGGATAAATAGGCGCGATGATCTTCGCATCCAATGACTGTGCAATTTTATCCATCAGCTTCCAGTGGAAAGATAAAGGCTGGTTCGTCCACGCGCCCCCATGCAAATACAATACCACCCTCTGTTCCCGAGAATTCTGGTCGTTTAAGGTGAACACCTGTATGTCTTCATACATCTCCTCTTTCAACGAATTGGAAAAACTCATACTTTCAATCACATACGGTTTGATATTTTCAGTTCCTCTTTGCTGAACGAACTTTGTCGTGTTGGCGACACTGGAAAACCCCTTCTTGGTACCTCGTAAAACTAAGTATTTCTCGAGGATCCGACTTCTTACAGACCGTTTCCCCCCATAAGTTTGGACAACCATTTACTAGCCCCTCTCTACATGCCATGACGACTCGCTAATATGCTCTTCACTTTCTGCTTCCTGAATCTATAAATAATAAAGCTTGGTAAGTCATTCTACCTCTATCAAAAAAGCATAGTTTCCATCTCCCTGATTCCAGTCAGCTATTACATGATATACATATACGCCACTTTCAGTAGGCGCTTTAATTCTTTCATTATTTACTTCAATAATTTTTGAACTATTTTCATCAAGCCATTGCTCTAATCTCAGATTTTCGGGTTGATACCCTATCGGAAATTCAATTTCAATTTCCTCACTTTTGGACATTATAAATGGGGTATGTGATTCTGTCATATTGATTGGAGAAGTATGAATGGTATCTACACACTGCGCAAGTAAAATGGCATCCCAACAATATGATCCTTGTGTTGTAGGAATTTCTCTCTCTCCTACTGAAATTTTTGGAGTCGGCGGTTCTAAACGAAATGGTTTGAAAATAACTATTGCTGTGATTAGAATTCCAACAATTATAAACACCGACCTTTTTTTCATATATCTCGTCCCCCTTTTGTACAATAATAGACGTTTATATTTTTACAAAGTAGCAGTATTCACTTTATCTTGAAAATTTCACCATCGACAAAAGGACTTCCAAGCAGTTGGAAGTCCTTAATGCTCTTTTTAATACTTTCATCGATAATACTTACATTTCTCCACTAAATATAAAAATTAGGAAAAAAACATACAAAATGCCCAATGAAATAGATAGTAATGAAATATATTTAATGATCCCTTTTTCTTTTTTAATGAAAGCAATTAATCCAAGTATTACACCTGTGATATAAATAGCGAAACCAATAGGTATGGCAATCATCGACCACTTCCCAAAAGTTATATTGAGAGGTGGAAAAATCATATATGCTATAAAGATTCCTATGACCACTAAAAAGAGCGAATACTTGCTGTATTTTTCATTCATTTTTATGTCCTCATTCCGTCGGCAACATAACGAATAGGCTTATTCTACGAATTTAAAAAGCCTTATCTTATTGTTCCATGGGTACGTTCAAACATCTGTGAAAGTATTCAGCGTAAGAAAAAGAAGAAACTCCTCGCTAAAGTCCTTTCAATAAGTCGTCACATGTAAACTGATTTTTCACGACACACTTAAATTTAACAGCTGAGATTCAAAACCGGTTAGACTGCATTCAACGCTTTCCATTCACGAATGTCTGTAAAATATTCAGCCAGTTGGTTCGCTTGGTCTGTTACACTTTCCGGATAATCCAGAAGTTCCAATAGCTTTATGGCGTTCCTTGTTTCAGAAGGGCCTTTATGAATTTTATAATCGAACAGCACTTCACCGTTCTCGATCGACTCCCGGAAATGGTAATTGGTATACACATTCCCCGCAATTTCCGTCAATTCAATATCGTGCGAAGCAATAATGTTCATGCCTTTATTGACCGACAGCCACTCCATGATAGCTGCTGATGCAGATATCCTCTCAATCGTATTGGTCCCTTTTAGAATCTCATCAACGAAAGAAATAACAGGTTTCTTTGCCTTGCACAACTGGATGATTCGTTTCAGCGACTTTATTTCTGCAATAAAATAACTGTCTCCATTCAATACGTTGTCTTGGATCGCCATCGAAGTCACGATATAACTCGGTTTCATCGTCCAATTTTTAGCTAACACCGTATGGATCGTTTGGGCCAAAATTGCATTGATGGCGACCGCTTTGATATAAGTCGATTTTCCGGAAGCATTAGATCCAGTAATCAATACAGTCTTGCCCAATGTAGAGGAATTCGTTACTGGCTTATCTAAAAGTGGGTGGGCCATGTCTTTAAATGACAACTCTTCTTCGTCGACAAACTGAGGCAAGGTATAAAATGAAAGTGATTTTCGATAAAAAGCGATCGCAATCGCAGCATCCAATTCGCCAATCGATTCCCATAATTGCCGATAGGCTTTCTGATGGGTGACGATTGCTTTCATAATTTGATTGTAAGAAATAAAATCGAGTAAAAAAACAATCCGGAAGTATTCAAAGAAAACATCAAAATCTCCACCGGTATTTGTTCCAATGGATAAGACCTTGCCAAAGAAAGAAACTTTTTTCAGACCTTTCCCTTCTTTTTTAAAAATATCGTCAAACACTGAAAATTGAGAATGACGAATGGAAGTCAAACTCCTGCCTGTATTCACAATGGCAGCTGCGTACGTAATAGAATGCAAATCATTTTCCACCATCTTTTTATTACGGTAATAGATCACAGCGTTTATAACTAGCGAGCTTACCAAACTGATGATTCCCACCTTTAAACTAAAGAACATCAACAGCAATGAGAAAATGGGCAAACATGCAAGAAGGACGTACATGTATGCGAACTTGATTTTGTGGTCGCTGAAATTATAAAAGTAGGAGGAAGTGTCAGCATAATTGCGTTTTCCAAGACTGGATAAAATAAGAAGGACTTTTTCTCTCAATACGTCATCCTTCGCCATGAGGGTATAAAGTTCTTCTTTGGACTGAAGGCCATCAAGCTTCGGATCAATGTCCCGTAATTGGTCGAATAAGTATTCTGAGCCCACACTGGTTTGGGTGTAATTCATCTTCTTAAACACCTGGTCCATCCCTAAGTCGTCCCAGGTGATTTGATCGACCCCTGCGTAAAATTCTGAACGCTCTTTATTGTTTCTCCAATAGGATGATACGGATTGAACATCTTCTTTTATCGCAATATATGTTTCAGTTTCCCACTCTTGCCGGATTTTCTTAAGTTTCCGCCGATTTCTCGTTAAAAGTTGATAAGTAATGAGACAGACGACAAATAACCCCATAAATATAAACGGACTTTCCATCTCAACACCTCTTTCTCCTAATTTATACGGCTTTTCTTCCAGAAAGTTTCAATGAAAGAGGTAAAAATACCCACCCTATAAGCTTTTGTTATGCAAGAGTAGAAACCTTTCATAAAGATCCATTTACAAGAATGCAAAAAAGAGGGTGCTCATCGCCAGCACCTTCTCAATTTTAGTTTTATGAACTTCTATAGATCTTAAAAACCAGCAGATTATAAGCGAGTATTCGTTGCTATACTCTTTAGAATCTAATCTATCGGTTTACGGTGTATTCCAAAATAGAGTAGAAACAAATGGAAGGACCACTGTCCACGATAGTACAAATGAATTCCCAAAAGATAAAAGCAAAAACAGCTTCTCACTTTCCAATTCGATTGGAAAAGGGAAAAGACTTTCTATGGAAGTCTCTTCCCCATCGATACCTTCTCTTATGTCACACCCCATTTCTTTAAAGCAGAAACAATCCGATTTTCCACTGAGTATTTGAACAATCCCAAGTGTACAGCGATTTCTTCATGCGAGTGTCCTTGAATCAACTTCATAACTAAAATATCCCGGTCTAACATTTCTAATTCGCTCAACAGCTTTAAAAGTTCGAACCTATTCCTCCTTGCCAGTAGTTTCTCTTCAATATCCAGCGTGCTACTTGTTTGTATACTCGTTTTCATTTCAAGCTGCACCTACCCTTTCTGAAGTATTAAATAGAAGCTTACTGATAAGGATCCACAGTAACTCCTAAAGCAGACGTGCGAACGAATTCCAGGTCTTGTAAAGACTGTAGACTTTTAATATCTCCTGTCACCACTGCTCCAATTATTTGAACATGGTCTGCCGTTAAATGGGGAGCTTCCCCTTTCAACAAATCATGAATGCGTTTGTATTCGCCATAATATTTTCCACTTTCAAATCCTAGACCCATTTGAATTTTTTCAATGAACAACTCTTCATTCTTTATTTGGCTTTCCTCAACTTCCTCTTCTTCAAGTTTCAGTTCGATGTTCTCAAACCCATATACCTGATCTCCAAGTTCAGGTTGGCTTACACTATTCTCTTCCTCTACGATACTTGGATGATGGTTCAGCCAGTTCAGGTCTTCCGAAGAATAAGTATCTACCCAATACCATTTTAAAGTTACACCATCTGGCATGCTTTCATTAACTTCCGATGGTGCATAGCCTTTGTCGAAAGACAAGGCAACTTCGGCTACGGTTTGTTCGGGATAAAGTTCCAGTTCACTTAATCCATCTGCCAAATTGCTGTATTCCACCTCCGGATGATAGAAATTGAGCATTCGCTGTTTGGTATCACGATCATATGCCTTCAGTTGACCATCTTTTTCAACTTGAATTGGAGAGTGATCTCCTGCAAATCGGCTGACACCGCCAAATAAACTGTAGGACATGACATCCTCGCTCCAATCCACTGGAATTCCTTCGATTACCTTGTACCGTTCAAATCGGATGATACCTTCAAACAAACCATTCCCTTCATGCTGCATCCCCATTTCCTCGACATTAGGATCCGTTATTTGGCTAAACATTTCTATATCCCGCATGGCTTTTCCCTCCTGCCATCTCATAAGTGAAAGCCAGCTAATCCCTGAAATAATTATGAATAAAACCAGAACGATAGAAGAAATAGCCGCTGTGCGAAGAAGCGTTTTTCTTCGCGCTCTGCCTATAATCTTAGTAAATGAATCATTCGACGAAGTTGAGTCGAAAAGCTGATTTAACTCTTTATCTTTTTTGTTCTCGGTCATGCCGATCAAGCTCCTTTTCATATAATTCCTTGAAAGCCTTTCGGGCTCGGAATAAATAGGTTTTTAAGGTTCCGTTATTCAAATTCAAGAGGGCCGCGATGTCAGCGTAACTTAATTCCATTTCATACTTCAGTAGCAGTAGCTGCTTATGGAGGGGAGGGAGTTGATTCAGAACGAATTCAATTTCTTGTCTCATCTCGCCCTGGCGAACAAAATCTTCGGGCAAAAAGGATTCGTCCACAAACTCAAGGTTTTCAAAAGAAGTATGTATTTCCTTTTTTTGTTTCCGGCACAAATCATAATAATGATTGATAGCTACCTTGAATAGCCAACTGTATGCTTTAGTGGAATCGATTGAATCAATATAGAGCAACAATTTATACAAGGCTTCCTGAACAATATCTTCCGCATCCCCTGTGCTCGCTCCAATTTTTATCAAGTATTTAAAAATGATATCTGTCTTTTCGTTTAATGCCTGATACAATTCTTCCTGCGAATTCAACTAGTCCCCTCCCTTCGTCTATAAGACCTTTCAGCCTTTAAAAAGTTAACACAAAATAGGAAAGTTTTTGAAATACAATTTTGGAACCTTCCTCTCGTAATGATTGATTGTATAGACAAATGAAAAAGAAGCACCTTAATGGCACTCCTTTACGTTTCTATCTTGCTATTCACAGATAACTTGTGGTTTCTGAAGAATATTGATAGGTAACCCTATATTCTTTTGAAATTTCATCTTTAAAGTCTTATCGATCAGCATTATGAATGTATCATTTCTTCCAAAAATATTAATTTCTTTGGGTTCTCTAATTAAGCAAATGAAATTCGAATTCTAAATATAACTTAATTGCTAATAAGTTACATTCAAAATAAACAAATTCTGAATCAATCTGTTTTGACTGCGTTGAAACACTTAGAGCAAACAATAGTATGCCCCTCAGCAAACTTTCTTACGTGGGCTATCCCATTTAATTCGTTTACATTTGTAAGGATAGCAATTATTTCGTTCTCTCCAATTTCTTTACCACAGCGGGAACAGTTCATTTTTTTAGTAAAAAACATCCTATCACCTTTTCCATTTTAATTTGTATTTAAAATAGTCGTGAGTTCTTCAAAAAAACAGTCATAAGAAACTGAAAGTAACTTAATTCACAATAAGTTACATTTAAAACTAGCTGACTTTTTCTTTATTAAAAATTCCGTTTATCAAACACCAAATTCCAACTAGACAGATAACAGGGAAAATAAGCATTGGATAAACGATTTCTGCCCACCCAGTAGTTTCAACAGATCCAAATGTTGCATAAAGCCCTCCAATAAGCCAAGAAAAAAATGGTGCAACTACGACTATCAAAGTAATCCCCCATACAATTTGCTTCTTTTTCTCCGACTTGTGTCTACTCCAAATATAAGCGATAGTCAAACCGATACTTAAAATTACCAAAGGAAAAACAACTTCTAACATGAGCATGACTCACTTCCTTAACTTTTAATTTGTATCAAGTTTTCGCAGTAATGTTGAAATGTATTAATCCTCTTATGCTCACATTCTAATAAACGAATGTAACTTAACTGCACTTAAGTTACGTTCAGTTTTCTCGTTAGCCTTACTGAGACTCTCTTTTGAAAACATGACGCGCATTTATATAAAAGACGCTGCCAAGTAAAAAGAGCAATACATTCATCCAGGAAGCGATGCCTGAGTAATCATTATTCAATACAAAGACACTTAGAAAATTGACGAACATGAACAGAATTAAAACTATGTACATGCCTTTTACGAATTTCATATTGCTTCCTCCTTTCCTATCAGTGAACTTCTAACTTTATTTTTCCATATGTAAAATTTTGAATATAGCTTGAACCTCAAGCACTTACTAAGAATGCTTGTGCCGAAACAAAGAGGATAAACAGAGAACTCAGAACAAACATATAGCCCCAAAACTCTTTTCGATCGTTTTGAATTCTTTCAAATCCCGCGACTAACATAAACATCCCAAGCGTCAGCATGACGTATGGCATTAGCGTAAAGTTCTGGCTCCATAACACGTAAGCTCCAAATCCAATTGATGCTAGCTGGAGGATGATCCTGAGTATTTTCATGATGGTATTGCTCCTCTTCTGGATAGTCGTTCTAAAGATGACAGGGTAATTAATTGTAGAAGCTACTCTTCTGAGCTAGGGTTTGGGAGATTTCGATTCTTTAATGTCCAAAATGCCGAGAATTGGAGAAATAATCAGTGCAGCTAATAAAAGCCAAGTAAGTACCCAGTTATCGCCCCATGAAGTGAGTAGATAAATCAAACTGTAAAATGCAATGAGGAAGGAACCATACTTTTCTAAAAACTTTATATAAGACTTGAACATAGTGAACCACTCTCCCTCGCACGCGTTTTTCGAGCTAGCTCTGGACAGTCCAGTTACATTTTCGATCACATTGAAAAAAATCAGTACTCCCAGCTTTTTTATTACGGTGGATTAACATGAATCGCCGCACCTAAAATTGCAACTACACTTTGCGAACGTACTTAAATTTCCTCTTACTGGAATTTTTCATTACCCTGGCATTATTTCATCTTAAAATTCAAGCTGCTTTGGCCGATAAGTTCTTTACCGTTACGCCATAGATATTGAATTGAATATTGGTTTCCAAGGTCTTGTTCAACAACTTCAATGGTTATTGTAGAATCGCCAGAGGAGACAATTTCTTCACTTACTTCTTCTTTGCTGCCGTCTACCTCAATCAACATAACTTCGCTTGGCTTTGGCTCTATCATTTCCCAATCGATTACAATGCTGTCGCCCACTTCTACATCTCCAGCGTGAACATCGGGTATATCATAACCGTTATGAAAATGACAATTATTCCAGCATACTTGGGAATAGTTATGATCGAATACCACTCCACTTGGGTCTGCGGAATTTATTTTCATAATCGAGGGCCTTTCCATATATGTATACTTTGGAAGCTGTCCGACATTCTGTCCTTGTGCTTCTTCGATAACGATATTTCCTACATATTGAGCTTCATTGTCTCGATCGATAAATTCCACAGCTAATGCATAATTCCCTATGTTTTGCGGAAAGCGAAATTCTCTAGAGTCATCCAGTTCAATCTTTGTTTCTTTCCCATCTTTCCATAACGCCGCCGTAATCGTTGGATCTGTCCAAATGTCTCCGCCGTTCTCTTCATTCTCCTTGAAATCCAAAGAAGCTGGCTGGTTTGGAGAAACTGTAGTGACTTCTTGCGACAAACCAAACTCTTCGAGGTCCTCTATCGTTTCCGATACATCTCCACTCGATGAACTCCAACTGATATTCGCTTCTGTTAAAGGCATGGGTTGGCCTCGCAAACCATCCTCTGCCAGTAAATAGGCTCTTGGGACACCCACGTCGTAATCCTCGGCAAGGCAGCCAGTCAGCGCAAAAATCATGAGCAATGCTGAAACTCGTATAAATAGTTTTTTCATATCGAGACACTCCTTACAAAGCTTGAACTGACAGTTTCCTGTTCAGCAAATGGATCACCCTGGTGTAGTATTATGACGATTTGAAAACTCTTCTTTAACGATCTGTCTGAAATACGGTTTGAAATCCACTTGGACAACGATCTCTGTTTCTTCGTTCTCCGTAATCAGCAAAATACTCGAGCGATCTTTTTCGTCGGCGATAATTTCGAATTTGTTGACTTGCTTCAAGTCCAGTAAAGAAAGCATTCTTTCTGAATCGCTTTTGCTTACTTGAATGCGAACCTCTCCTTGAGCCGGAGAAATATGCACTGCAAAATCCTCTTCCCCGTTAGTGCATCGGTAGACCGCTTCTTTGTAATACATCGGCATTTCTTCTGTATCATCAGACAACTCCGGCTCACTTTCGAATAAAGACAGCAGTTCCAGTTCAGTTGGAAAATCCGGCATATTATTCACCTCTATTTACTATCTGGCTGACATCTTCCCATTCATAAGCGAGTTCGGGTATTTGTTTGCCGGCGATCGTTATGTATTTTTCGTCGATGACTTTGCCGCCCAACTTTTCATAAAAGCCGCTCGATCGATTCTCCTTGAGCACCCAAACGAGCATGGACTGAATGTCACGGTCCAACAGTTCATTGCTTACTGCCTGCATCAACAGTTTGCCGACACCTTGGCCTTGATAGGCTTTCAAGATATAGATGGAATACACTTCTCCTCCTATGTACGGATAGTCACCGGATCGTTCCTTGCCGGCATCCGCAAAGCCGATGACTTCTCCAGCTTCATTTTCCGCAACGAACGCTGTGGAATGCTGTAAGTTTCGATTCCAAAGTCTCTCTCTGTCTTCGTATTTCAATCCGTCTAAATATTCATCCGGCACGATATTTCGGTAAGTGGTAATCCAACTGTCGATATGGACTTTTGCAATTCCTTTTGCGTCTGAAACTCTCGCTCGTCTAATCATCCACTCACCCTTTCGGTGTAAACTTCATCACCGCGTTGAACAGGTCGGAAGTCGATTCCTGGAACCCCCGCTCCTCGCTCTTGAAGCTATCGAGTAATGTATAGCCGAAGACTAGACCGGCGATTGTTTGTGCTGTGGTGCTGCTAAAAAGAAGCATGTCAATTTGAACATAGATTTCATCAGAAAAAATCAGGTTTCCGATAGGCAATAAAGGCAAAATTGATAACGCTAATACGATGAATGCTGGCACGCCGACCGCCAAGAACTTACTCCAATCGAAACCGCCGATCCGGCTTTCTTTTCTTTCCAGCATGAATTTGGGCGTCCGCAATAATAAGCCGATGATAACTGGAAAAATCACAACATAAATCCAAAGAGGAGTCGGATTAAATGCTGCAGCTGCCCTCTCATCCAATACTTGTTGAAGCTGTAATCCTGCATACACAATAAAGATGATTGCGATGCTCCAGATGAAGTAATAGAAAAATCTTTTCATTTTCTTTTCCTCCTTAAATTAATTAGGTGGTATATATACTGTTAAAAATGGCAAAGCGTTTCGTTTTATTTCTAGTCAGATGAATGCCAGCATAAAAATAAAAATTACAGCAATCGGAAAAATAATGAACAGCCAGTTCAAAGCCTGGAGAATCCATATACCTGATGGTTTCGGGCCTTGTGTCTTCTGGATATAGAGAAATGAAATGAGTCCGAAAACCGGCGTCATTAATTGCATGCCGCCGCCATAATTCGGGGGCGATGCGTCTAGTAACTCTTCCATCAGAAAAGAAAATAGCACGAGGTTGATGGCGAGCAACACAAGTGGAATCGCTAAATGAAATTGTTTCAAGGTGTTCATCGTTCACCCCTCCTCAATAAAGAATAGGTCGAGCTCTGAATACTTTTAATTCCATAATTTAACTTTAACAGTTTTCTTCCAGAATCGATATACTCTTTATAGAGGTGATTGCTGGTGAATTCTATGTCTATAAAGAAGATATTGAGTCCAGAGATTGCTGATTAAATTGAAGAAAGCTAGCTAAAACAAAACGAACCCCAAATGCGCGCCGTCTTACTGGCACTCATTTGGGGTTCCGTCATTTCTCTATTGTCATCCTTCAAACAATGGACTGACTGGCTTTTCGTTGTGCACGTGCTCGATTGCTTCTGCAAGCAATGGCGCGATCGAGAGAATGGTGATTTTCGGGATGCGTTTTTCTTTCGGCACGTGGATTGTGTTCGTGACCACAAGTTCCGTCAACGCGGAGTCTTGGATGCGTTGAATGGAATCGCCAGACAATACGGCATGCGTACAGCAAGCGTAGACTGCTTTCGCGCCGTTTTCCACGAGCAGGTTCGCTGCATCGGAAATGGTCTTCGCCGTATCGACGATGTCGACGATGATAACCGCGTTTTTGCCTTTGATGTCTCCGACGATGTTCATCGTCTCAGCTTCGCCTGGCATTTTGCGCTTGTCGATAAAGCCGATTGGGACGTCCAAACGATCCGCAAGTCTGCGCGCTCTGGTCAATCCGCCGTTGTCCGGTGCTACGACAATGGCATCTTCGAGGTTCTTATTGATGAAATGCTGGGACAGTTCGGTAATGCCGAGCAGTTGGTCAACCGGGATATTGAAGAAGCCCTGTACTTGTGGTGCGTGGAAATCCATCGTGATGACGTGGTCCACACCCGCTTTTACCAGCATGTTCGCCACGAGTTTCGCCGTGATCGGTTCACGTGAACTCGCTTTCCGGTCCTGGCGCGCATAGCCGTAATATGGAATGACCGCTGTGATGGAGTCTGCCGATGCCCGCTTCAACGCGTCGATCATGATCAATAATTCCATGACGTGTTCGTGTCCTGGCTGAGACGTCGATTGGACGACGTAGACTTCCGCTCCGCGCACGCTTTCTTCGATATGGATTTGAATTTCCCCATCGCTAAAATGGGTGATGGAGTTTTTGCCCAGCTCACAGCCGAGATGATCCGCGATCTCCTGAGCCAGTTCCTGGTTTGAATTCAATGAAAATAGCTTGAAATTGTCTCTTAATTGATAAGCCACCGTTCAACTCCCCTTTCAGCAAATTATAAATTCGTAAATTGATAGCTGACTGTTTCCCATGAAATTCTGTTCATGCGGCTTGTATCAGTTGATTTCATGATAGCTCTTTCTGGTCGCAAATGCCACCCAAGATGGAGAATCGCGCCCTAGTTCACAGGCTTAGTAGAAAATCTGCCACAATATCGAGATTCCAAATTAAAAAGATTAAACCGATTAGTGAAGCTGCCATCAGCAAGCTAATCAATCGGAAAGCCGCAAGTTGAAACCGTTCAGGAAAAAATTTCTCGCTGCACCAGAACAGGAAGCTGAAGAATGACCCGAAAATGAAAAGAGGGCCCTCTCCATACGAAAACACTTCTTCCAAGTCCCGTTTCTCTCCATCTTTCATCGGCTTGACGGCCACGTATATATTTTGAATTGCGATGCCGCCCAGTAAAATTGTCAGTATATAAACGGCCCATTGCGGCAAGTTTAGTCCCCCTTGTTTATCCAAATTGATGGCACATATTTTGACGGCTTTGATATTCTGTTCAACTTTCGATCAGTATAGCTGCCAACCCCTGTTCAATTCTCTCCAAAATGTCTACATATCCGATTGTTAAAAGTAGAAAAGGGACAAAGAAAACCAAAGCAATACTCAAGATTCTTAGCGTCTTGCTTATTTTCAAAAAGTCGAGGCGTTTGTGCTCGAGCAAGAAGAATATGCTCATTGGGATGAGTACCGAAAACAGCGTTAAGAAGCTTTGCAGCGTGCGAATATTGGCTTGCAACAAACTCATTCGCAGCCAATCACTTGTTTCATAATCCTCAACATATACGGTCACCGAACTTTTCTCCAAACTCCCTTGTGTGACTACTATCCCTTCGCTCTTCTCTTCATAACTGACCGCTCCTGGAAAGATATTCAGGTAAGCAATCAAATAGAAAGAAACACCGATCAATAAGAAGTACGCCAGTAATGTAACAGTGTCTTTTTTTCTCGAATTGTGTTGAGCCATATGCCCTCCTAATATTTCTGATTAGTAACCTATAGTCCAATTTTGAAGATTGATTTATTATACAGTGCTTGAATATTCTGCTTGTTTGAAACCATTTATCCATTATACCGTACAGTATGTTAAAGGAATTAACATTTTTTTCAAAAACTCAACTGGAGGTACATATGAAAAACATACTCACCGTCTCATTTGCCATGCTTGTACTCGTCCTTGGCAATTGGCTTGTAAGCTTTTTTACGCCACTCGGATTTTTGGACATCGCCATCCCGTTCGCAGGGCTCGCGGTCGTCATCGTGTTCTTTTTCAAATCGAAAGGCGGGATGGCCAGCCGTCATTTGGATATGTCGATTCAAGGGTCGACTGGCATCCGGATGGAACAGAGCGCTCCTGTCTCCGATCGCTCCTATATTTTGATCGGCTCGATTTTGTATTTAGTGCTGATGGTCGGGGTTACGTTTTTCGCCTATCGTGACTATTTCTTTAATTAAGTGCGACGCGACCATCATTTTGTTTAAGGGGGGGGGCGAATATGAAACGTTTCTGGACGATTTTAACAAAATTTATCTTCGGTGTGATTGGCATCATTTTAATCAGCGCTGCTCCAGCGTTATTCAACGGGACTTCTTTTTTGGATTTCCGTTCTTATGGAGAGGCTTTGCAACTGATTTTCACCGGGTTTACGACCGCCTCCGAATGGACCTTGAGTTACCGCATTCCGTTTTCTCTTGAGACGATTCCGGTATCCTTCGAAAAGTTTTTAAGCGGGCCTTATGTGTATTCGATGTCGATTTTGCTCATGGCACTGGCGTTAGCTTTCGTTTCAGCCTTTATTCTTTCCTTTGCCGTGTTATTGTCGAAAGGCGCCTTGAAGCGCTCAATGTTGGAAATCATTAAGGTCCTTCAGTCTTTCCCTGACTTCGCCTACATATTCTTGATTCAAATCGGTGTCATCGCCATTTTTCAACAGACCGGGTTTTTGCTTCTTAGCTTTTATAGCTTGGGCGGTGAGCAGATTTACTTGGCGCCCATCGTGTGTTTATCGGTTGTGCCCGCCGTATTGTTTTTGAAACTGTTCATTTTATTGTATGAAGAAGAACAACGGCACCCTTACGTCGAACTCGCACGTTCCAAAGGATTGAGCCGGTTTGAGGTTCTGCGGAAGCATTGTACGTCCAATGTATTGAAAAGCGCGTTCTATCAATCCAAATCGATTGTGTGGCTGGCGCTTTCTGCGTTATTGATCATCGAGCACTTATTCGGGGTCGAAGGCATCCTGTATTATTTGCGCAATGATTTCAGCCCGAAAGGCATTGCATTCATCCTCTTGACAGTGTTCATCCCATTCTTCATTTTCTATGCGCTGGTGGAGTTATGGCTAGGAAAATACGAGATCGAACGTAATGCGATATTTAGCAAATTCAATTTGCGCCTGTTCGACTTGAACGAAATTCGGTCTAGCCTGCGCTCGCTTTTTGCCAATCGACGGTCCGCTTCGGTGCGCCTGGCATCTTTCAAAAACCCACGCATTTTGATTCCTTCATTTATCGTGCTCGGCTTGTTCACAACGAGTGTCCTTTATTCCGTGTTCACAGGCGATGCCATTGCGCAAATTAATTATGTTTACGACGAAGAGGGCAGCATTGAAAGCAGCGCGCCGCATTCACCTTCTGCAGAGATCCTGTTCGGAACGGACCCATACGGCTATTCCATCGCCCAGCAATTAGTGGTCGGCATGAAATACACCATTGTCTTGAGTTTATTGATAGCTGGCTTGCGCATCGTTTTTGGTTATCTATTCGGTGTGGTGTACACTTTTTTCTTTACCGACAAATTGCGGCATTTCGTCAATTCGATCGCAGAAGGCATGCATTTCTTGCCGCTGACTTTAGTGACCTATATTTTATTGCTGCCAGTCCTCATCAGTTACGGCCAATGGGAGCTAAGCTTATCGGAGCGTTTGATGTTCCAAGGGTTGATCATGTCACTCGTCGTCTTGCCGATCACGACAAGCACCATCGGAAATGAAATGAACGACACCTTGAAGAAAGAGTATGTCATCAGTTCCGTCTTGATGGGCGGGTCGATGAGCTGGATCCTGTCGAAGCACATCCAGCCAGAGCTATGGCCGAAACTCGTGTTGATGTGGGTGCAGCACATCATTCAAGTCTTGCAGATGTTTGTTCACTTAGGCATCTTGAACATCTTTGTCGGCGGCGCTCTTGCCCAATCCGATTCGCCGCGGCTCATTCCGGAAATTTACGAACTCTCGGGGATGATCGCTATTTCCCGGGAAGTTTTCTCCACCAATCAATTCTGGATGATCCTCCCTCCCTTGGCTGTGTTCATGATTTTGATCTATTGCTTTATCACAATCGCTGAAGGGCTAACGCAAAGACAATTGCCTGTTGTGCAACCGGAAGTAGAAGATGCACGGGATTCTGTGAAGAACTTAGACACGAGACCTTCTTTTACACGCATTCGCTATGCAGAAGCCAATAAAGAATGAACAGTTTACTTCATCGATAAAGGAGAATTGGATGCTATTTTCAAAATGGACTGTTTACCAAGCGGCCGCTTTGGCAGGCTTGACCGTACTGGCTGTTCTGGCCGAATTCTATTCACTCAATATCGGAAACGCGCTCACGTCGGGTCCCATCAGCTCGATGCTGATCGTGCTGACTTTCATCTTGCTAAGCACGAGCTTGATTCATTTGTTTTTCGTTTTCCACAGCAAGAAAAGCGAGCGCTTCTTGTCGCATCCCTTGTGGAATAAGATGAACGTGCTGTCGGGACTACTGCTCGCAATTTTTGTTGTGGTGTTCATTTCAGCGGCGGTGTTCACTCCTCTAAATGACTGGATCATGGATGGACGCTGGATTTTATATGCAATCCTATATTTCTTCTTGTTTCTTTACAGCCTGTTCGTGCTGTCGGTCGTGCACAAAGTAAAACGTGAAAGCACGAAAGAAACGAAAATCGAGATTTCGTTCGGTGCGACTGTCGTGAGCTTATGTGTGTTGCTATTCCTGCTATAAATTTAAAAACAGCCTTCGGTTTTGGCCATTCTATGGCTTAAACCGAAGGCTGTTTAATTTGAAGGAGGGCAGTTCTTTAGGGCCTTGCCGTTTTGGCATGATTCCGAGTTCAGCAACGAACATCATCAACAAGCAGTAGAACGCAGTCAAGCTAGCGGCATTGGCTGTACTAGCGGGTTGAGGAAACGAATAATTATAGACGGCTAAATTGACGATCAAGGCCACGACGAATCCTGCATAGGACAAAGTAAACAAGTGACTTCCAACGATTATTCGTTTATCGTTTGTCGAATCCCATGGCACCGACTTTGCAACAGCAATGGATTGTTTGATTTGCCCAAATGCGCCGTAAGCAAACCCTGCGATGATTAGAATCGGAACGAGATCCACCAACCATTCCATTTGAACACCTCCAAATTAAGAATTTTTAGTTTGTCCGTTGGGCTGCCCTGCGCAGCCATTTCTGGTTGTTGCGGTACAGTATTAGAAGTAGCGTCAAAAGCCCTGACAGCCCGAAGAAACCGGAGAACAAAGTGAGCCCAATCGTTGGCGAATTGAGCAACATCGCGCTCATCAACAGTAAGCCTACCGCCATCAGCGACAGGAAAATGATGTGCGTCGTTTTACGGTCTTTCAACAGCCAAGCCGATAGTTGGAAGATGATGAACAGGAATGAAGCCGCCATCAATAACGGAAACAGCGGCTCGAATTTCGCAGCGTAGACGAAATGGTCAATCACCAAGATGTCACTCGCCTCATTCACTGGCCCGTTCAGCCAAGTAGAAAATACGGCTGAGTATTTCCATTCCCATGAAATATCGCGCAGTTGCCCGCCTTCATACCAACTGGCAAGTGTCGAAAAGATAAATACGAGAGAAGCGCCGATCAGGTAAATGATGTGTTTGAATTTCATGCAATTCCCCTTTCATTTTCTAAGTCTTAATTCCATTAACCTTGTTGCTTTTACTATACTAATAAGGCTCTGGAATTTCTACATAATTCTGGAAGAAACTAAATGAACTACTCCATCCCTTTTATTCAATCAGTGATAAATAAGTTGAATGGATGGAGGATGTAAATTTCCATCCATAGGGACATATGTCCTTCCATCCTTTTACTATGCCCATTATCCTTAAGTTAACGAAAGGCGGTGGACCGGATGAAAGGAATTTTATTTGCTTTAGCGGGAGGGTTTTTCCTGACCTTCCAAAGCGTGGCGAACGCGACGATCAGCGATCAGATCGGCACGTGGCAAGCAGCGGCAATGACTCAGCTGACGGGCTTTGTACTTGCGATCTTGATCGTCTTGGCGCTAAGAGATACATCGATCAAACACTTGAAAAAAGTTTCTCCTCTATATGCCTCAGGCGGTTTGCTTGCGGCGTTCATCTTGTTCAGCAATATGACCGCCATCCATCGCATGGGCGTGACACTGACGATTAGCCTGTTCCTGATCGCGCAGCTGATCGCGGCAATCGTCATTGACGGCAAAGGCTGGTTCCATATGGCGAAGAAGAACGTCGGAAAGACACAGATTGCTGGAGTGGTGCTGATGATTGCGGGCATTCTCATCTTGAAATGGTAAGGAGGAAAAACGATGCAGCCGATTAACGAGTATCTTCAACAGTATGGCTTGGCGGATTTGTTCCCCGCTGCCGTCGTCGATTCGATGCAGATCGAACGGTATGCGGCAGGACATCGATTGTTCTCACAAGGCGACACTGCTGACACTCTCTACTTGCTCGTCGGAGGCAAGTTGAAGATTTCCATGTTGTCGCCAGAAGGCAAACGGCTGATTTTGGCATTCAAAACGCCTTTTGACATTGTCGGTGATATCGAATACGTGCAGAAATGTCCGTTCATCAATACGGTCGAAGCTGTCACCGATTTAATATTGCTGCGCGTCCCGCACAAAGCCCTGGATCATGAAATGAGCGGCAATGCCCTCTTCCAGCAATTTTTATTGGAAACGATCACGCGCAAGTTCGTGACGAAAGCACAGGAATTGAACTTCAATTTGCTGTATGCCGTCGATGTGCGCGTGGCGAGTTATTTGCTGTCGATGACGCCGGATAAGCCGAGGCTCGATTCGCCTTCACTCGTCGATATGGCGGATTTGATCGGTACGAGCTATCGCCATTTGAACCGGGTGCTCCAAAAATTCGAGCAGTCCGGCTGGATCCAGCGCAATAACGGCAAAATCGATTTGCTCGACCGGGGCGCTTTATTGGATCAGGCGGGCCATAATATATACGAATAGGAGGAACTCTCATGGTTCTTGGCATCATACTGGCACTTTCAGGCGGCGTCTTTGTCTGCCTGCAAAATATATTCAACGCGAATGTGAAACAACATGTCAGCGTCTGGGCGACGACGGCACTGGTGTTGTTACTCGGATTTATCGGCTCGTTTATCGCAGGCCTTGCTGTGAACGGGATGGGATTGTTTCGCTTCGAGGCAGAGCCGTGGTTTTGGTTCAGCGGTGTGCTCGGTGTCGGGGTCGTCGTCTGCGTCACGCAAGGCGTCCAGACATTGGGCCCAAGCCGCGCAATCTCGATTGTCATGGTATCGCAAATTTTCTTCGGGTTGATGTGGGACACAGCGGGCTGGTTCGGGCTCGAGCAAGTTCCGTTCACTTGGCAATCGCTGCTTGGCGTGCTTTTGATCAGCGCGGGCATCTTGTTGTTCCAACTCGGCCCTGTCTTGGAGCGAAAACCGTTTCTCCAACATCAGAAAGCTAAGCAAAGCACTTCGTCTTAAGGACGTGTTCTTCCCTCAACAAAATTTGTCTGCAATTCCAACATCAGACTTCGTGCATATTTTTTTCAACTGCTATATCATGTATGTATAATACTGTTAGTTTGAATTCATGAAGTTTATTTGACGCATGATTTTTCATAAATGAAGCATTGTGCAATTGAGGAGAAGAAGCGAATGTTCAAAAATGTTGAATTACAGGATTTTTTGCTGGAGAAAACTAAAGGATTAACGGAACAATGGTACGAAACGCTCGATAAAAGTTCAGGTGGCGTCTACGCTGAAACCGAACCCCAAGCAATCGAAAAGCTGAAGCAGCAGAATTACGAGTTCCACGAGCTGTTCTGCAAAGCTTTCAACCAGGAGAAAAGCGATTGCATCGAAATCTTCAATGAGTGGATTCTACGTGTCGCCAATGACGAAGCGCATTTGTCGACACCATTCAACTCGGTCATCAAAGAATTTTTCCGTACGCAGAAGCAGTACTTGGAGCTAATCGAAGAATTTGCAGCATTGCAGGAAGAAACCATTTCGCATGCGCAACTGAATGCATGGAACCAAGCTGTGGTTGATACGACGAATGCCATCATTTTGGAGTTTATCAACCAAAACACGAAAGCGGCGGAACGCCGTTTGAATGCCCAGCAGGAAATGATCGTCGAAATGAGCGCACCGGTCATCTTGCTTTCGAAAGACAGCGGATTGCTTCCACTGATCGGCGAAATCAATACGTACCGTGCCAAAATCGTATTCGAGAAAGTCCTGCAGCAATGCCATGAGAAGTCGATCGAGCGTTTGTTCATCGATCTTTCCGGTGTGCCGATCATCGATACGATGGTGGCCCACCAGATCTTCCAGCTGATCGAAGGCTTGAAAATCATCGGCGTACGCACCGCACTTGCTGGCATCAGCCCAGAAATCGCACAGACCGCGATTCAATTAGGCGTCAACTTCGGCGAAATCGATGTCTACAATAAATTGGACCAGGCCTTGCGTTATCACAAATTGGAGTTTACGAATAACTAAAATCAGTCGAAAAAAATCCACCCGCTTCATACATGCGGATGGATTTTTTTATGCTTATCGGTTTTCAGCGATGCGCTTTAATTCGGCAGCGCGCGTCGACAGGAATTTTACCATATGGCGTTCGAGAAATAATTTATCGGCCAGTTTTCCGATGACCCCAAACGGCGCCCGGTAGACGAACCAGTCTTTCATCAACGTCCCGCTTCCGCTTTCGGTAAATTCATGTGTGTGGTGAAAGGAGTGAAAAGCGCCTTTTACCATTGCATCGCTGAATCGGTACGGCCGCTCCATTTCGGTAATCTTCGATGTGAGCTTTTGGCGGACACCGAGATGCGTCGCTTTCCATGTCACCCAGTCGCCAAGTTCCATCACACCGCTTGTCGTGCCGGCAATGGCGCGTTCATTGGTGGTCGAGACGGTTTCGATATGCACTTCGATGCTTCTGGCCAAGTCAAATACGCGCTCAATTGGTGCTTCAATATACGTTTCATGATAGATCATGGGCATGTGATTCCCTCATTCCTTGCGTTGGCTGTGCGCCTTTCTCTTTCCTTACCCTTAACATGCCCGGGTTATTCGCTGCTCGTTTATCCGGTAAGAAGGAGATTCTTTCACTTCCCGAGAATGATTAAAAGACAGGAGGAGTTTAAGTGAATACAGACATTTTGAAACAAAACCGCAAAAGCTGGAACACGGTCGCCGATCATTTTAACGGCGTCGATGCGCTGCCTGGCTACGGTCCTTTCGCTCAAAGCGAAGACGAATTGCGTTTATTTGGTTCCATCGAAGGCAAAAATGTGCTCGACATCGGCTGCGGGAGCGGCCATTCCTTGCTTTATATGAGCAAGCAAGGGGCAAGAGATTTGTGGGGCGTCGACTTATCCGACAGTCAAATCGATCGCGCACAAAAGATTTTGAGCGGACTGGATGCCCAGCTGTACTGCGCAGCGATGGAAGAAGACATCGGTCTGCCGGAACAATATTTCGATATCGTCTACTCGATTTATGCGATCGGCTGGACGGTGGATCTCGACCGGACATTGGAATTGATCTATTCCTATTTGCGGCCAGGCGGAACTTTCATCTTCAGTTGGGACCATCCGCTCTATGTTCATTTGAAAAGCGAGGACGGGCTCGTTTCACTGAACGGCTCTTATCAGGATGAAGGCAGCGTGCATTACGCCAATTTTAAAGGTGAAGATGCGCCGATGACTATTCCGAGGCGCAAGTTCAGCACGTATTTGAACGCCTTGGTGAAAGCCGGATTCAATATCGAGCAAGTGGTCGAACCGGATGTTCCGCATGACTTGAAGGATTTAGAGCCGGAAGTGTCGGACCGTTATTACTCGCTTTACAAAGCGCAGAAATTCCCGACCAGCTTTATCGTCAAAGCTAGGAAATAAGAAAAGACCGTGTCTGCGCTTTTGCGTAAACACGGTCTTTTATCATGACCCTATAGTTAGCGGATCCGCCCCATCAATACGGTATCGTAATAGTTGCCGTCCGCTAAGCGCTTGTCCATTTTCAGTATGCCTTCTATCTCAAAGCCGCATTGTTCGTATAGCTTGATGGCTTTTTCATTGCGTTCGAGCACTTTCAAGCTCATCTTTTTGATCGTTTGTGCATCCGCCCAGTGAATCGATGCCTCCAACAGCTTACGGCCGATACGATAGCCCCAGAATTGCTTGAGCACCCCCACGCCGAACTCCACTTGATGCTTCGTGCGGTTCAGCTCGTTTCCTTCACATCTGGAAAACCCGGCGATGTGCCCGTCCACTTCGGCCACCAAGAATATATTGCAGCTGCTTTTGGCATCTTCTTCGATGAGCCGTTTGAATGCCGCTGCATCCACATATGCTTCCCCCTGCTCGCGGTCCATATTTTCCGTTTCGCCATCAATTTGTAAACGGACTTTCTCCAATTGCGCTGCGTCTTGGATCTCCGCACTTCGAATGCAGTAATTCAAGCCTTTCACTTGAAACAGCTGTTTCGCTAGTTGCATCTCATCTTCCCCTAACTTATTGGAATCGGTTATTTATATGGAGCCGTCATATCCGCAGTGAACTGCAGTTTCTTTTTCTGCCTCATTTGATAATAAACGATCGTCAATAGCACAATCAATTCCGATAAGGGTATCGCAAGCCATGCGCCCGTCACACCGAAAAATACTGGCAAGATGCTCAGCAAAATCAACAGCACGACAATTTCACGCGCTGCGGTGATCCATGTTGCCATGCGGATTTCACCGGTAGATTGATAATAAGTCATCATGACGAAATTTGCGCCCATGAACAGGTAGGCAATAAAGAACAGCTGAATGCCGGAAGTTGCGAGATCCATCACGGCGTCCGGGAAATCGCCGAATACGCTGGCGATGGTGGCTGCAAAGAATTGCCCGAAGATAAAGAACAGCAAGCCTGCCACGAATGCCGTTCCGATCGCCAATTGCAGCGTCTTTTTGATCTTCGCCTGGTCTTTCGCCCCACTGTAATAACTGACCAATGGTTGGATGGCCGAACCCATCCCAAGAAATGCGAGCAGCATGACACTGTGGACGTAGTTGAGGATCGCGAACGCCGCGACGCCTTCCGTTCCTGCCAGCCGTTCAAAGACATTATTATGCGAAATGGTGAACACCGACATGCCGACTTCCGCCAAGAAGCTCGGGAAGCCGATCACTAGAATCAACAGCAGCAATTTGCGGTTCGGCTTGAACCGGGCAAAACGCAATTGATTGCCTTTTTTAAAGAAATGCGTGCACAAGACGAGCATGCCGACAAACGCAGCGAGCAAGGTCGCAGCTGCCGCACCTTTTACGCCGAAATCCAAGACGAACAAGAACAAGTAATTCAAGCCGATGTTCAAAAGGGAAGTCGTGATAAGCGACACCATCGCCAAGTTCGGGCTACCGTCATTGCGCACCATGATGCTGAGCGCATTTTCCATTGTGAAGATGAATCCAAACAACAACATTAAGTATAAATAATCGGAGACGTATGGATAGGTTTCCGCGTTCGCTCCTAGCAAATAAGCGAGCTCCGTGCGGAACGGGAATGCCACGAGGCCGATGATGAGCGTCACCGCAAAAATCGACGCCATCGCGTGCGAAAAAACGATGCGTGCTTCTGCTATCCGCTTCGCCCCCATGAGAGCAGAAAATCTCGTAGCGCCGCCGATGCCGATCCATAGCGACATTGCGACGAATAATGTATAGACCGGTGCCGCAATCCCGACGCCACCCAATGCGACCGGCCCAAGGCGATTACCGACCATGATGCCGTCCGCGACGATATTGATTGCCATCAGCAGCATGCCAATAGTCGAGGGTACTAAATAACGGACGAATGCTTTGCCGACCGACTCGGTATCAAGACGGTGAATAGATTGTTGTGCCATGTTGAATTGCCTCCTAGCTTTCTAAAACACTGAAAACTATATTTGTTTTTTTAGTTTTATTAGTCCGAAGAAATACTGGCTTTGGTTAGCCAGCATTTTTTCTATTCGTTTTTTACGAACCCATCCAATAATAATTCACTCATCGTTTCAACAGCTTCCTTGATAGAAATGCTTTGTTCCGAGAAGAACTGCTGATCCAAGGAAATATTGACGACGTTCAAAATCATTTTCATTAACAGATCGATGTTCTGGTGTTTGATCAGGCCAGTTTCCATGCCTTCCTCAAGCAATTGCTTCAAGTCATCCCACTGGTTCATTTCCCGGTCGACGCGTTGCCATTGTTCTGGGTAATAACGCTTCAACTGCTCCAATACGCGCAAATCGAAAAAGTCATTATGGTTCGGAATCATGACAATCAATCGGTGGATCTTTTCCTGCAAGTCGAGGGTTTCGTCTTCCCGGATGATATGCGCCCGCTGCTCATACTCTGAAAAAGCCTGGTCGATGATCGTTTCCAGAATTTCCAGTTTGGATGAAAAGTTCTCATACAAGGTGCGCTTGCTGATGCCCAGCCGTTTAGCCAAATCATCCATCGTAAATTTGATGCCGTTATTTCTCGTTTCTTCGATAAAAGCCTGTATAATCCGATTTTTCACAGCCGAACCCCCTTTATGAAAACCAATAATACTATAATCGTTTTCTGAGTTCAAGTAGAAGGATTTATAAACTTAAATAAGGATCAGCTTTGTCAGCTGATCCTTATCAGAGTGTTGAAGAAGTTTATTAATCAGTTATAAATTAAAAGGGGAACATCTTTTCGACATTAAAGAATCAATGATCTATCTGAGTATTTGGAGAAGCGTTCGCTCGACTCCTGTGGATCAGCGAGACGACCGAGACCCCGCAAGGCGCAA
>NZ_JAPEHT010000259.1 GCF_028823615.1 Planococcus sp. A6 | reverse complement strand
CAATCAACAATTTTTTCAATATCATCACCTTCATTCACCTTACAGAAATGAAAAAAGCGCCAGTTGAATGGTCAACTGGCGCCTTCCATGGAAAAGTGTGTCATGCACAGGGACACTACCTACGCCCGGACCCTTGGGTACAATTTTGAATTACTCCTCAATGATGTAATTAAGTGTCTTATACGATTCATACCCAGCCTTCGAATCAGTATCTTTTGCATGAACAGAGAACAAATATTTACCTGTTGATGGTGGGGTCCATACAAACTTATTATCTGTACTGTAATCTTGAAGCACTTTCCAAACTCCGTTCTCCCGTATCCAGAATTTATAGATCGGATTTGCACTCCCACTTGAAGTAGCTGTCAAAGTAACTGGAGTTCCTGGGTTTTGCGGGCTCGTTTTATCTACTGTTACATCTACATTTTCTACTTCTGATGTAATAGTGTAATTAAGTGTCTTATATGATTCATACCCAGCCTTCGAATCTTTATCTTTTGCATGAACGGAGAATAGATATTCTCCGTTTGATGGTGGACTCCAGACAAACTTATTATCTGTACTGTAATCTTGAAGCACTTTCCAAACTCCATTTTCCCGTACCCAGAATTTATAGATGGGATTTGAACTCCCACTTGAAGTAGCTGTCAAAGTAACTGGAGTTCCTGGGTTTTGCGGGCTCGTTTTATCTACTGTTACATCTACATTTTCTACTTCTGATGTAATAGTGTAATTAAGTGTCTTATATGATTCATATCCAGCCTTCGAATCTGTATCTTTTGCATGAACGGAGAATAGATATTCTCCGTTTGATGGTGGACTCCAGACAAACTTATTATCTGTACTGTAATCTTGAAGCACTTTCCAAACTCCATTTTCCCGTACCCAGAATTTATAGATGGGATTTGAACTCCCACTCGAAGTAGCTGTCAAAGTAACTGGAGTTCCTGGGTTTTGCGGGCTCGTTTTATCCACTATTACATTTATGCTGCCTACACTACCTGTAATAATAAAACTATCTGTGTACCCACTGGACTTATTGTAACTTTTTAAATTTCCAGCA
>NZ_JAPEHT010000258.1 GCF_028823615.1 Planococcus sp. A6 | reverse complement strand
GTCGTCACTTCGTAGGCGACGATTTCGCGGGTGGCGATATCTTTTACAGCGGACAGATACGCCATTTGTCCCGACCGGTTCGGTAGATACGTGATATCCGTGACGAAGACCTTGCCGGGTTCGTCTAGTTTAAACTTACGGTCTAACAGGTTTGGACAGACGGCGTGTTCCTGTGTGGCTTTGGCGATTTGCTTATAAGGATTCGCTCGCCGGATTTTGGCAAAGAGATTGAATTTGCGCATAAGGCGCAGAATCTTCTTGTGATTCATCGGGGTTTCCAGCAGTTCCGTAAGGATCATGTAAAAGGTGCGATACCCGACTTTCCCACGATGCGCATCGTAGATGCTTTTCAGCAACAGGTAATCTTCATAGTCCTGTTCTTCGCGAATGGCGTGCTGTTCCACTTTCTTCAGCCAAGCATAGTAGCCACTTCGACTGACTTCCGCTGTCTGGCAGAGGGCATCCACCATATTCTTCAGTTGGAATTTCCGGACCACCACATTGATCGATTCGAATTTTTCCGCTGGGGTCAGCTGCGTTTCTTCGCCTGCCTCTCGAGTTCCTCGAGCTTTTTTAGCAACTCATTTTCGGCTTCCAGGTATTTGATGCGCGCTTCCGCCTTTTCCAACTTTTTCTCGGCAGAGAGCTCTTGGGTAGACGGCCGGCCGGTACTGCCTTTTCCACGGCGCTCTTCCCAAAACCCTTCTTCGCCATAAAGGTCGAATGTTTTCCGCCACCGCTTCAATGCCTCTTTGGGTTTTTTCGCCCCAATCACCGTCAGGTCGAATCCGTTTTCAACAAAAATTTGAGACGGTCCTTTGCCTTGCAAATTCTCTTGGACAGCCTTCACCTTAAATTCAGGGATGTATTGAATCGTTCGATCTGTGACCGTTTTAACATTCGGATTCGCTTCCAAGATGCGCCGTTGGTGTTCGTTAAAGATAATTTTACTCATAACAACCTCTCCCGTTCCAGTAGATATGCTTAGTATACCGGGGTCTGAAAACAGAAAAAACCCCAAATGGGGGCACTTTTTAAAGTGTCTACCATTTGGGGTTCAGTTCA
>NZ_JAPEHT010000257.1 GCF_028823615.1 Planococcus sp. A6 | reverse complement strand
CACGCATTTCGATTCCTTCCATAGGCATCGATGCCGCGATTGAAGAAACCGGCGTTTTGGACAACGGCGAGATGGGCGTACCCGAAGATGTTGATCAAGTCGGCTGGTTCGAACCAGGCTTTAAAGCCGGCGCAGAAGGAAACGCTGTACTGGCCGGACACGTCGACAGCCTCACCGGTCCCGCCGTCTTTTATGAATTGGATCAGCTGAAAAAAGGTGATCAATTTACGCTGACCGATGCAGACGGACGCGAAATGGTGTTCGAAGTCCGCGGCACTTCGAGTTACATCACGGACGAAGCGCCAGTCGAAGAAATCTTCGGCCGCTCCGACCAGCGCATGGTCAACCTGATCACCTGCACCGGCGACTTTAACCGCGACATCGGCTCACACGAAGAGCGTCTCGTTGTGTCAGCTGAACTTATTTCCGATTCCGCGATGAAAGAACAGGCACCCGATGCTCCGGACAATTTGAAACTGACCGCTTCTGGCTTGTCATGGCATGCCGTACGCGACGATGCAGTCATCGGCTACCGCGTCTACGAAGAAGACCTCGAGAGCGGTGAATCCGAACAGCTGGCGACAGTCTCGCTATTCGAACGCAAAAGCATTCCGCTTGAAGCTGACGAATCGAAGCGCTATTACGTCGTAGCAGTCAACGTCGACTTAAAAGAATCCAAGAAAGCTTATATACCTGAAGAGTAGCGAATCCCCTTGTCCGGTCATGCCGGGCAGGGGATTTTTTATGTAAGACAAGACTTGTGAAATAAAATGAAGCTATGGGAAAGCTTCTGCTTTTCGGCTGCGTTGCAGAGGGCTGCTGGAGGCTCGCAGGATGCGAGTCATGCAACTGATGCCACAGGACTTGTAAAATGAAAAAGAAGTTATTGGAAAAGCTCTCACTTTTCGACTTCGTTGCAGGGGGCTGTTTGGGGCTCGCAGGATGCGAGTCATGCAACTGATGCGACAGGACGTCGCACTTTCAGCTGCCCGGGGATGGGGCGGGTGTTGAGCCAACGTGCCAAAGAGCGTGGCACGTTTGTCTCGCCAGCCCGCGCGGTCCCACAGGCGTCAGCCCCCTTCCACTCC
>NZ_JAPEHT010000256.1 GCF_028823615.1 Planococcus sp. A6 | reverse complement strand
TCTTCTTGTGGCTGCTCTTCCGGTTGTGCTTCAGGCTGTTCGGTTTCTTCTGTCGCTGCTTGTTCTTCTTTCACTGCCGGTTCCTCCTGTTCTGCCGGAGCTTGCTGCTCGGTTTCTGCCGGTTGTTCGGTAAAGGCCTGTGCCAGTGCTTTCATGCTTTCTTCTGTATCCCAATTATGCATAGAGAGCCAGACTGCGGCAATTGCTACCCAGATTGCTGTCATTGCGATCACCATCCATTTTATATAAAATTTCTTGTCGAATTCGTTTTTCTTTTTTGTCGATTTCATGGGCTGGCCAACTTTCCTGTCAATTCCTTTTCCATTCTATCATTTTCTTTCCGGAAATTCCCCTGGCGCGAAAATATTTCGGTATACTTTAATCAGACTTCTGGAAAAGAGTGGAGATTTATTTATGCACAATCAAAAATGGCTTTCGTTGAACTTTTTTGCGTTTTTCTTTACATGGGGCGTCTTTTTGCCTTACTGGACTGGCTGGCTGACCAATGAAAAAGGGCTGAGCGTTTCGGCGGCCAGCGTCATCATGGGGACCGGCATGGTCGCGCGGTCGTTGTCGACTTTGTTTTTCTTCCCGCTCCTGACGCGGCTTTTCTCGCTTGGGCGCTTGATGCAGATTCTCGCCATCGCTTCGTTTGTGGTAATGGCGTTTTATATCCCGGCCAATTCCTATACCTTGCTGTTCATCATCACATTTGCGTTCAGCTTTATCTACCCGAATCTATTGCCAGCGATGGAAAGCGGCGCGACCGTATTGATGCAGACCGACCGCATCCATTACGGAAAAAGCCGCTCCTATGGTTCGCTCGGCTATACGATCGCTTTATTGATTGTCGGGGCAGCTACCGCTGTCTGGCAGGAAAATGCGATTTTATGGATCATGCTTTTGGGTTTGCTGTTCATGGCGGTCACTCAATCACTTGCTTCTCCGGTCCCGCTGCAATCGAGGCCCGCACCGCGAACAAAGAAAGGGCCGAGCGCCACAGCGGAGTTGCTGAAATCCAAAGGGTTTTTGACAGTCCTATTGGTTTCCATCCTGTTGCAGGGAGCGCATGCGGCCTATTATAATTACGGATTCATCTATCTCCAGGATATCGGCGT
>NZ_JAPEHT010000255.1 GCF_028823615.1 Planococcus sp. A6 | reverse complement strand
GCAAATGAACAAGCTCAAGTGCCTTTCGCTTATTCATTAGTCGCCGCCTTCCGCTTTTTATAATTAGCAAAAAAAGGATATGGAGCAAAGCAGCGCAGACTCCTGGGGGATCAGTTCAGCGCGAGCCCCCCGGAAAGCCAGCTGTTTTGCGGAATATCCGGAATCATCTTCAACATACATAGCAAACCGCAACACGACAGAGGAGGAAGTAGTTTGAAATTCAGAGATTATGCGATATTGGTATCGGTGATCATGATTGTCATCATGATGGTTATCCCGCTGCCACCGCTGTTATTGGATATTTTAATCATGATCAATATCAGCTTGGCGCTGACCATCATCCTGGTGGCGATGAACACGCAAGAACCGTTGCAGTTCTCGATCTTTCCGACGCTCCTCCTGCTGACGACATTGTTTCGTCTCGGCTTGAACGTCTCGACGACACGCTCGATCCTGACCAATCAAACCGGCGGACAAGTCATCGAAACATTCGGCTCGTTCGTGGTCGGGGGCAGTGCCATCATTGGGATCTTGGTGTTCTTGATTTTGGTCATCATCCAATTCCTCGTTATCACCAAAGGTTCGGAGCGGGTAGCAGAAGTTGCGGCCCGTTTCACGCTCGATTCGATGCCTGGTAAACAAATGAGCATCGATGCTGATCTGGGCGCAGGCATGATTTCTGACCGCGAAGCGAAAACACGCCGCGAAAAAGTCGGCCAGGAAGCCGATTTCTACGGCGCGATGGACGGTGCCAGTAAATTCGTTAAAGGCGATGCCATCGCCGGCATCATCATCACCATCATCAATATCATCGGCGGTTTGATGATCGGCGTCGTCGTCCACGGCTTGCCGATCGGTGAAGCGGCGCAATTGTTCACTTTGCTATCAATCGGCGATGGACTGGTCAGCCAAATTCCGGCGCTGTTGATTTCGACGGCAATGGGGATTGTCGTCACCCGTGCCGTGTCGGATGGCAACCTCGGATCCGATATTACCCGTCAATTGTTCGCTTTCCCGAAAATGCTGTACGTCGTCGCTGGAACGCTGATGATGCTCGCAGTTTTTACACCTATCAGTCCGCTGCTGATTATGCCAGTCGCTGGCGTCATTGCCTTTAGCGCCTTTAGGATGCAAAAAACGC
>NZ_JAPEHT010000254.1 GCF_028823615.1 Planococcus sp. A6 | reverse complement strand
CTGTTGTTATGTCCATATCTTTAATCACAGTCGGCTGGCTGCATGTGGAGCCGGCTTTCGCGCGCAAGTTCCAAGAACCTCGCCATCATATCGGTGCCTTCCGGCGTCCCGATCGATTCCGGATGGAACTGCAGCCCGTAGACCGGGTAGTCTTTGTGCTTAATGGCCATCATCGTGCCATCATCCAACGCTTCTGCCTGTATAGTAAAGCATTCGGGCAAGGATGCCTTTTCGATAGCCAGCGAATGATAGCGCATAACAGGAACCCGCTCGTTCATGTCCGCGAACAAATCCGTTGCGCTATGTGAAACTTCCGAGACTTTGCCGTGGCGGATAGCCGGCGCTTCTGTGACGCGGCCGCCGAATGCCTCACCGAGTAATTGCTGTCCCAGGCAAATGCCCAGGATCGGCACATCACGGTAAAGTTCACGGATCAACTCGAGCGATTCAGGGACATCTCTCGGATGACCTGGGCCAGGAGATAAAATAATCGCCTCAGGCTGTTTGCTGCGGATGTCATCCAAGCTCAATTGGCCATAGCGTACAACTTCTACATCTTCGCCGAGTGCCGCCACCGCTTGATAGATATTGTAAGTGAATGAATCATAATGATCGATTAATAGAATCATCCGAACACCTCCGTCAACGAACGCGCTTTATGGAGCGTTTCCTCGTATTCGGCTTGCGGTTCGGAATCGAAGACGATGCCCGCTCCCGCTTGAACGTGGACCGTGCCGTCTTTAACGACGAAAGTCCGGATGGCGAGCGCCACATCGAGATTACCGTTGAAGCCGAGGTAACCGACAGCGCCGCCATAGACGCCGCGCCGTTCCTCTTCAAATTGCTGGATGAGCTGCAGCGCACGCACTTTCGGCGCACCCGATACCGTACCAGCAGGCAGGCAGGACACAAGCGCATCTAGCGGATGCATCGCACCTTCCAATTCGCCGGTCACTTCCGACACGATGTGCATGACGTGCTGGTACTTCTCGATGACCATGTATTTCGGGATCGCGACCGTGCCGACTTTTGCAACGCGGCCGACGTCATTGCGGCTGAGGTCGACGAGCATTTGGTGCTCTGCCCGCTCTTTTTCATCCCCCAGCAATTCGTTCTCAAGCGCTTTATCTTCCGCTTCCGTCTTGCCGCGTTTTCTTGTACCGGCGATGGGATTGGTCACCATCTCGCCGCCACGGATCGTCAATAGACTTTCAGGCGA
>NZ_JAPEHT010000253.1 GCF_028823615.1 Planococcus sp. A6 | reverse complement strand
GCGAACGCTTCTCCAAATACTTGCATAGAACATTGATTTTTGATTGTGGAATAAGTGGTTTCCTTTTTCATTTATAGCGATTTCAGATTTCTTCAACACTATGAAAAAGCATTGAGCATAATTTGCTCAGTGCTTTTTTTTGCATTTTAAACTTTAAATTCCATTTTGATGATGCCGGCTTCGCGTGCCGAAGTAAAGAGAATGACCAATAACGGCCCGATGAAAAAGCCAAGAAAGCCGATTAATTGAAGGCCGATGAACATGGCAATCAATGTGGCAAGAGGGGATAGCCCGATTTGGGTGCCCATTACTTTCGGTTCAACAGTTCTGCGGATGACCAATAGCACCAAGGCCAAAATCGCAAGCTGCGTTCCTTGTACCACATCGCCAACGATGAACATGTAAATGAACCAAGGGGTCAGTACGATAATCGATCCGAGTATCGGGATAAAGTCGATGACCCAGATGACGAGCGACATGACCAAGGCATATTCGGGGGCGATGAACAACAAGGCGATCAACGAAACCGCAAAGATAATCAAGCTGACAAGAAATTGGGCTTTCAGGAAGCCAAATACGACATTGTTCAACCGTGCGCTCATAAAGCGTACTTTCTCGGCCGTCGATTCCTTAAAGCGGTTGAAGAGCATGCCTTTCAAATCCATCAAATCAAGCATGAATAAAAATAGGGCGATAAGGAAGACGATGAAGCTAACCAAAAAAGAAGGGATGCCCGTCAATAAATTAGTGACTGTATCGTAGTTGACGAATGTTAAGATCCAGTCGCGAATGCCTTCTGCAAAAGCGATCATTTCTGTTTCGAATGAATTGACGACTTCTACAGGCATTTCGGCGGTAGAACGCAGAAAAAAGGCTTCCACTTCGCCCCACATATGTGAGAGGGAATTTGTATACTCTGGAACCATTTTTGAGAATTGTATAATTTGCCCAACCAACTGCGTGATGATCCAGTAAACCAAGCCGGAAGCGATGACAAGGAAAAGGATGAATACCGTGATGACTGCACCTTTACGTTGCCATTTGAACCTTTTTTGTATGAACTTGACAAAAGGTTCAAGGAAGATGGCGGTAAGCAATGCGATAATCAAGGGAACAGCAATCGGCAATATGTATATTGAGATTAAAACTACAATGGCAACGACCAGCAATATGGTGGCCAGTTTTTTATTAAACCACTTGCCCACAATAAACCTCCTTCAATTGACTGCGTGAAATTCCACGGCAAAGCATTTGTTTAAAAAA
>NZ_JAPEHT010000252.1 GCF_028823615.1 Planococcus sp. A6 | reverse complement strand
TCATTCCGGTAATGGTCTTTTTTGTATGAAAATTTTTCTTATTTCTTGTGAAGATAGTTTTTCAAAGGTAGGCTAAAGATAAGGAGAGGTGGAATGAAGATGAGTAATCTATATACTTATGAAGTAAAGCAAGCGGATGGCAACATGGAACAACTAGAAAATTTTAAAGGGAAGCCATTGGTTATTGTTAATACTGCAAGCAAATGCGGGCTAACTCCGCAGTTTGAGGGTTTACAGCATCTGTATGAGAAATATAAAGATCAAGGTTTAGAAATTCTCGGGTTTCCTAGCGGTCAATTCAATGATCAGGAATTCCACACGCAAAAGGAAACCCTGGAGTTTTGTCGTAAGAACTATGGAGTGAGTTTTCCGGTCTTTTCTAAAATAGACGTAAATGGAGAACTTGCTGACCCACTTTTTAATTATTTAACTTCTTGGGGCACTAGCGACGTTAGTGGAGAGATTAAATGGAACTTTACTAAGTTTCTAATTGATCGCCAAGGAACTATTATTCAACGTTACGAACCTCAGGTTGAACCGGAACAAATGGAGAAAGATATACAGAAAATTTTATGATCCATTAGTCGGAATAGTTTTACTTTTGTCAGTTTCTTGACACCCCCTGAAACCGCTGATAACCTTACAATAATATTCAAAAGGAAGCAGGAGGCGTGTCAATTATGTGGGAATCGAAATTTCTTAAAGAAGGGTTAACCTTCGATGATGTATTGCTAGTGCCAGCTCATTCAGAAGTGTTGCCGAAGGATATTGATTTGTCAGTGGAGCTGACGCCGAAAATCAAGTTGAACATTCCAATTATCAGTGCCGGAATGGACACTGTGACGGAAGCAAAAATGGCTATTTCAATGGCGCGCCAAGGCGGTCTTGGGGTCATTCATAAAAACATGAGCATCGAAGAGCAGGCTGAACAAGTAGTGACTGTCAAACGTTCGGAAAATGGCGTTATTACAGATCCTTTCTACCTGACTCCTCAGCACCAGGTTTACGATGCTGAACATTTGATGGGAAAATACCGTATTTCGGGTGTACCTATTGTTCAAAGTGAAGAAGATCTTACTTTGGTGGGCATTATCACCAACCGCGACCTCCGCTTTATCCAGGACTACTCTTTAGAAATTAAAGATGTTATGACGAAAGAGAAGTTGGTGACGGCCCCGGTCGGTACGACGCTAGAAGATGCCGAAAAAATTCTTCAGCAATACAAAATCGAGAAGTTGCCAATTGTGGATCAGAACGGCATGCTAAAAGGCCTTATTACTATTAAGGACATCGAGAAAGTAATCGAGTTCCCAATTGCTGCAAAAGACGAGCAGGGACGT
>NZ_JAPEHT010000251.1 GCF_028823615.1 Planococcus sp. A6 | reverse complement strand
TGAACTCGTCGTGGTGCTGGCCGAAACGAATACAGCCGTCATAAGGATCGGATTCATCGCGAAGCCAGAGACATCATTTGCCGGCTCAGCGGCTGTAAAGGCATTCGCTTTTCGCTCGGCCGTTTTCTGGTCGCTGCCGAGCAAGTACGCATAAGCGCGCTGCTTTTCGTCCATTGTCAGCTGTTCCCATTGTTCTGTCGGCAATTGGTCCATAGCGTTTTTCATGCTGCGCCATTCGTAGCGCACACGGTGGCCATCACGCGTGATCGGCGAATAGCCAATCGCAAATCCGAGAGCGAGCATCGCAAGCGCAATAGACAAAGCCATCCATGGCAAGAGCCCGTAAATGCCTGAAACGATGGCGAGGCCGATGAAGACCGCGCTCAGAATGCCGACCGCCCAGCGCAGGCCGACGTGTTTTTCATAAAAGTCGTGAGCCGTTACTTCGGCTTTTACTTCTTTATTCCACTCGGCGGTTGCTGCATTGTAATCTTCGTGATTGAGTTCATTTTTCGTAAAGATCTCAACTTGTTCCAGCGTAAACTCCTGGCCATCTCCGATTGTATCGAACAATAGCCCAATCAAAACCGCCTCGTGCGGGTGGTCGGTGTTGCGGTCAGCCAGTGCGAAATGGTCTTCTGAGAGTTGGCGAATCTTGCCCTTTCTCATCAAATCCAAAATTGCCGCCGACATGCCGTTCGCCGCTACATAGGTCGGGTTCGTGAAATGAAGCAAAGCGGGAATGCTCATCGAGTCTTCGGGTACGAAAAATTCATAAGTGCCGCTTTGGACACTTCGTTTGCGTCTCGACGCCTTCAGCCAAGCAAATAGCACGAGCCCGATGAGGAGCACGCCAAGTATGACGATGGCAGGAATACCAATGGATTTTGCGATTTGCTGGTTGCGGGCGAACGCTGCTGCCTCGTTTTCGAGTTCTTCACGGTCATCCGCGAGCTCATCGCGCACTGTACCGTCTTTCGCTGTGACACCAGGGAACAATTCGGGTTCAAAAACTGCGCGGATATCTGCATTTTCTTCGGATGGCACATTGCCTAAATTGAAAACTGCTGTGCCGCCTTCCGTGACGGTCGAGGTATCAAACGCCTCGCCGTATCCAAGCGCTTCAGTTTCAGTTGCTGAAGCAGGCGGGATGACTGTAATCGTCATTTCCCCGTACTCGCTTTCGTTGCTTGCATCAAAAAACGGCCAGTAGAATTCGGCGCCATCTTCAAACTTTTCGACAGCCCCTACGATCCGATAGTTCAGTTCGACTTGGATCGAATCGCCATCATTGCCTGAGCGGTAGATTTTGTACAGGCCGTCTTCGGCTTCCACTTCCAGGTCCCGGCGGCTGTCGC
>NZ_JAPEHT010000250.1 GCF_028823615.1 Planococcus sp. A6 | reverse complement strand
TGTATCCATTGCATCCACTCCTGCATCGAAGCGCCTCCTTTCTTTCTAAAAAAAGCCTTCCCGCATTTGCGGGAAGGCCCTGTTCATTAAACTTCGTATTCGACGACGTTGCGTTCGACGACACGTGCGCCTTTAGCGAGCGCAAACGGCGATCCGCCGACTTCAAAGATATTTTGATCGACGATCGTCTGCATGCCGGTGATGATTTCCTGCGCCGTCAAGTCTTCCCTCGGCTCATCGACCGTCAAGGTGACCGCTTTGTTTGCGGCCGTTTCAAAAATCAATTCCAATGTTTTTGCCATGTGTCCCACTCCTCCTCATTATTGGTAGATGCTTGAACCGGATATTTTCTCCAATTCCATAAGCGGTTTCGTGCCGAATGTTTCCAACACTTGCGCTGCCTGGAAAATCCCATCAGCAGTAGCCGCTTCCGCCACATTTTGGTACGCCTTCACTTTGCGCTTCAAGCGCCCTTGCTCATCAAGCCCGTTGTCAAACGTCAAGCGCATGCTTGCGTTCTTAAAATCGCTGAATGCCATATTGCTCACCCCCTTTCATTCGCTATATAGACATAAACACGAAAAAAGGATACATTTCAGGTGAATTTTTTTTCGTGGGCTTCTATAATGGTAGAGAGAATGATTGAGGTGAGACGAAGTGGAATTAGAAGGCTGGTTTTTATGGTTCATATTATTCTGGGTCGTTGTGCTGGTCGGGCTGTTCGCGATCGGCGGCTATTTTATGTTCCGGAAATTCCTGAAATCGATGCCAAAAGAAGACGGCTTATCGGATCTGAACTGGGAAGAATACTACGTAGAAAAGACGATCCACCTATGGGGAGCCGAAGAAAAAGAGCTATTGAACGAACTCGTACAGCCGGTGCCGGACCTGTTCCGCCCGGTAGCGAAACAAAAAATCGCAGGGCGCATCGGCGAGATCCTGCTGGAGGAAAAAGCCAAGAAAATGGAAATGCAACACATTATCCGTGGCTATATCCAAGCGACGCCAAAACGCGACCACAAATTTTTGCGCAAAAAAATGGCCGAACTCGAAATCGATGTCACGCCATATGAGCAATATTTCGAACAATAACCATAAAAAAACGCTGCTCCCTATTTGGGAACAGCGTTTTTTTCAAAGTATTTATGAATTCTGTGATTTGCTGTGAATAAAAAGGAGATCACTTATTCTATATTTAAAGCTCAGTGTTCTCTCCAAGTATTTGGAGAAGCGTTCGCTCGACTCCAGTGGATTAGCGAGACGACCGAGACCCCGCAAGACGCAAAGCGGCTGAGGAGGCTTGGGCGTGAGCCCACGGAAAGCGAGCGATAAGCTTCGGAAAATACGAGTTCTTACCTTTCTC
>NZ_JAPEHT010000024.1 GCF_028823615.1 Planococcus sp. A6 | reverse complement strand
TTTTCATGTGGAAATTCACTTATTCATTGCAAGATGCCATCAGCATTTTTCTGTTTTTCCGAAGCCCAGTCATACGAACCTTCATGTAAGGTCAGTGTTTGTTGTTCAATCCAAGCAACTTTCGTGAACAGCTTCTGCAGGAAATAACGGTCGTGGCTGATCGCGATGATCGTGCCGTTGAACTCTTTCAAGGTTTCCTCAAGCACTTCGCGCGATTCGATGTCGAGGTGGTTGGTCGGCTCATCTAACACGAGCACATTGCAGTCTTCCTGCATAAGCTGCGCGAGACGCAAACGCATCTTCTCGCCTCCGCTGAGATCCTTGACGCGCTTGAAGACGTCGTGGCCGTAGAACAGGAATTGCGCGAGCAAATGGCGGGCATCGCCTTCTGTTATCGACAACTTGTCACGGAAGGCTTCAATGACGCGCGCCTCTCCGTCGAACGCCTCAAACTGCTGGGCCAGGTAGCCGATTTTGACATTGCTGCCGCGGCGTACTTCCCCGCCGACCGGTTCAATCTCGCCGAGTAAAATCTTCAGCAAAGTCGATTTGCCGGTGCCGTTGTCGCCGACGATCGCCAAGCGGTCCCGCCAGTAAACGGACAGCTCGACATCGGCAAACAGCACTTCATCGCCGGAGCCATGGAACACATCCTGCAGCTCAAATACCCGCTTGCCGCTGCGGTCGTTGGCTTGCAGCTTCAACTTCATCGCCTTTTCCGCTGCTGGTCGCTTCACTTTTTCCATACGCTCGAGCATCTTCTCCATCATTTTCGCTTTGCGGAACAAATCCGGATTCGGCGGCGAGGCTTCGTTCGCCCACTGGCGCAAGCGGCGTATGGATTCCTTGATCTTCTGGATTTTCTTCTGCTGTTCTTTATACGCCGCAAATTGCTGTTCCATCTTCGCCTGCTTGTTGCGCAAATAGGCATCGTAATCGCCTTTGCTTTCCCAGATCTCGCCGCCTTCGATTTCATAGACTTTATGCACGACGTTGTTGAGGAACTGTCGGTCATGGGAAATGACGACGACCGTACCGCTGTAATATTCCAAATAATGTTCGAGCCATTCAATCGCCGACAGATCCAAATGGTTGGTCGGTTCATCGAGCAACAAGACAGACGGCTTGCGCAAAATGAGCTGCGCGAGCATCACTTTCGTCTTCTCGCCCCCGCTAAGCGAATCAAAACGCTGGCCCGTCAGATGCGCGACGCCAAGGCCGTTCGAAACGGCTGCGATCTTGGATTCCGTTTCATAACCGCCGGCTTTCATAAACTGCTCCTGCAGCTCGCCGTATTGACGTAGCACGCGTTCGTCCGCCCCGTCCGACAGCTGGATTTCCAGTTCACTGAGACGTCTCTCCATTCCGTGCAATTCGCTAAAGCTTTCGTTCAAGACTTCGTACACGCTGTATCCCGGATAATCCGGGATTTGGTGCAAATAGCCGATTTGCGTGTTCTTCGTCCGGACGATGGTACCGGCATCCGGCTCTTCCAGTCCCGCCAGCAGCTGGAACAAAGTCGTTTTGCCCGAACCGTTGCGGCCGACGATGGCGATCCGGTCTTTTTCATTGATTTCGAGTGATAGATTGGCGAAGATTTCATTTCCGCCGATGGATTTCGTTAGTTGTTGTGCTGTGATTTGCATATTTTACGCCTCCAGGGCGCAGCTAAAAAATCGGTACAAAAAAAGACCGCCCCGTATCGGGCAGTCTTTTCTACTGGTGAAAAGAATGTCAGATATCAGCTGCGCGTGATTTTGAAATTGACTAAAAAAGGGCAGACTTCTCCCGTCGGCGTCAAATCAAACGTAATGACACGTGTAAAATACAAAGCTTCCTCCATTTTCACACCCATCACCGCAGCACATTTCTCCATTCTTTTCACCTCCGTTTCGTTTAATTGTCTCAATATTACCACATCTCTTCGTGGAAGGGAATATCCAAATGCACCGTTTCCGCTAATTCGTTGATTATCCTTTGACCTGCACCTGCGCCAAAACCCTTCTCAGATCCACTAAGCCATCAATCACCAAATCCGCTTCTTTTAGTTCCTGTTCCTGCGCAAAATCAAAGCGGCAGCCAACCGCAAACAGGCCGTTCGCTTTCGCCGCACGGATATCGGACAGACGGTCTCCGACAACCGCCCCTTCCGTCACGCCGTATTTCTCGATGATCATGCGCACGAGTTCTCCTTTATCGAGTGTCGCTGCTTGTTCGATGCTGAACGTTTCCGTTACCCACTCATCCAAATCGTAATACTCGACGATTGCGGCCAGATAGCGCACAAGACCATTACTCGCAATGAAAATTCGGTAGCCTTGTTCACTTAATTCAGCGAACACTCTTCTAACGTCTGGGTAAAGTCTCCCTTTGCCTTCGCTGATATTTGCGATCAAGCGCTCGAGAAAATATGCATCCATCTCGCGCTTGGTTTTGTCAGATTTCCCCGGCAACAGCGCTTCCCATACCGCGGTCAGCGGCACCCCCATGATGTTTTGGTACGCTTTGATCGGCGCCGCACCTTGCCAATGGCCCCGCTCACGCAGAACTGCGAACGCTTCTTCCAAGGATTGCTCCAAAACCGTACCGGTCTGGAACAAAGTGCCATCCATATCAAAAATGACTGCTTTCATTAACACTCCCCCATTTCCGTTATTCCTTGTATAACGAAAAAGATGCCCACTGCGTTGCATACTCCATGTATACTGAAGAAAAAAGGAGGGAAACACTTGATTATCCTTCGCCGGCTTTATTTGCAAGTGACCAGCTTGTCCTGGCTCGTGCTCACCATCAGTACCATTGTTTTGATTGCCTTCAGCACATTCATGATGCCAGCCATCGAACCTGCGACGTTCACCAGCTATGCAGACGCCTTATGGTTCACCATGACGACGATTTTGACCGTCGGCTATGGCGACCTCTATCCCGTGACGTTTGGCGGAAGAGTTTTCACTGTGCTGTTTTTATACATCGTCGGCATCGGTTTGTTCGCTTCGTTTATCGGAAAAGCGATCGAAAGCCTGTCCTTACATAGAAGAATGAAAGAAAGAGGTGAGTTGATGTACAAGGGGCGCAACCATATCGTCATCATTGACTGGTCATATAAAGCGGAAAATGCCATTGCTGAAATTTTGAAGCAAGACCCGCAGACAGAAGTCGTCGTCATCGACCGGTTGGAAAAAGCAAAAGAGCTCAATTCAAGGGTTCATTACGTCAGGGGAAATGCCACCCACGAAGAAGTATTGAGGCAAGCGAATGTCCAGCAGGCGAAAGCAGTTTTGATTTTTGCGGATGACCGCATCGAAGACCAAATGCTGACAGACGGAAAATCGCTATTGATCGCGACCGCTGTCGAACGGATGTCCCCGGGCGTCTACACGACCGTCGAAGTCGAGCGCGAAGAGCATTTGCCGAACTTCTCTCACGTCAAGGTCGATAAGTTCATCATGTCCAACGGCACCATTGCCAAAATGGCCGTCAATTCCATCTTTACTGAAACAATATAAATCAAAAACGCCTAGAGGCTTATAACGAACGTTTAGAACCAGAAGCAATCCAGCAAGTGAAATTACAATCTAGTGCCCCTGCACAACCGCAAAACTTTCAAGCTGTATAAATGATAAAAAGTGCGCCCTTCGTGGGTGCATTTTTTTATTTTGAATCAATGTATATCCCAGCGTTTGATTTTGAATATATTTTAAAAACCGGCACGCAATGGCGCACCGGTTAATTCTTCTCTTATTATATTCCAAACTCATCTTATCCTAATCCTTGAGGCGGTCTGCAAATGATTTCTATCCAGCAGTTTAGCTGAATCTTCCCTGTGCTGAATGAATAACTCATTTCCTTCGTCTAAAGCGCTTGCCTGATTCATTGCAATTATCGCTTCGGCGTGCCTATGAATGCTGCGTAAACTGTTTGCTTTATGAAATAAATAATCAGGGCGCTCAGGTGATAACTTAAGGAGTCGATTCATAACCGCTATCGCTTCTTCGTGCCGATTTAGTTCTCGCAAAAAATTGGATTTGTGATACAAGAAAAACGAAGGATCTATACTATCGGAAATGGCATAGTCCATTATTTCCAAGGATTTTTCCGGATATTTCATCAACCGATAACAGTTGGCGATATAAAAATAAAACTGGCTTCGTCCCGTTTGTAATTTCAGTCCTTCATGGTAAGCATCAATAGCTTCTTTATAGTGCTTTTTCTCCTGAAGAAATAGGCCTTTCCAAAAACAAAGTAAATCGTCACTTCCGCGGATACCCGTGGAACTCTTTATGATTTTTAAGCCTTTGTCATAATTTCCTTTTTTAAAGTTAGTTAGCAAATCCTCTTCCAGCTTGTCGTCGGCATTTTTCCTTTTTTCAAAACAATCGATGAGATTTTCCTGATGGGTTAAATGTGCATATTCGAGCGGACTTATGCCATGTCGATCCTTCAGATGAGCATCAGCACCGGATTCTAGCAATAAACGAGTTATTAATGTATATAAATATTGCCCATCCCCTAAAATGACTGCCTCATGCAATGCTGTCCACCCCAGTTTATTGACATGGTTTACAGGTACGCCGAAATCCAAGCAATACTGGACCGTCTTTACATACCCTTTCTCACTTGAAGGCAATAAAGCAGTTCCCCCAAAGCGATTGATGCTATTTTTATCTGCTCCATACTTCTGCATTAAATACACTAAATCGGAAAACCCTCCTGCCGCTGCCGCAATAAAGGGGCTTAATTCGTTTCGATCCTTATGGTTTGGATCGCTTCCGCCGTTCAAGAGAAGTTCAGTTACTCTAAAATGATTGCCCAGTACTGAACACATTAATGGAGTTTGCCCAAGTTCGTTTTCATAATGGATATCGGCCTTTTTCTGCAGCAACTCTATTACAGCTTCTAAATCCCCAGAGGAACTCGCCGTTAAAAGAGATTGACCATGAAACTCTGTTTTCACTGCCTCGCCTCCCCTCTGCTATAGTTCTCCGTACACCAAATTCCCTTGGAACATCACAGCTTTTCGTTTCGGCGTTCGAGCAACTGCTTCAGCGGAACACGAAGCTTCAACAAAAACTAAATCCGCCGCATCCCCTACCCTTGGCCATAACAAATCGCCGTTATCAGATAATGGAATTATTCCACCGGTGATGAATTTCAAGGATTTAGCCAATTCACGTTCACTGCTTTTACGATGCACTTCACAGTAGCGGGAGACTTTTTCAAGGAGATCACCTGTGCCATAGGGAGACCAGGAATCATAAAAGCCATCACAGCCAAAATGAACATTCACTCCTTTTCGTTCAAGCAAAGCTATCGGCGGCATGGTTTTTGTGAGGGGAATCGTTGACATGATATCTATTCCTGTTTCAGCCAGCTCACTCGCAATTTTCTCCTGTTGGGCATTAGGCGCTTCCCCCAGATTAAACGCGTGGCTGACCGCCACTCGATTTTTCCACTCCGCTTCTTTCGTTAACTCGATCAACTTTTCTATCGTATAGAATCCCACCTGGCCACTGTCGTGCAAATGAATATCGATATCTGAATCAAATTCAGTAGCGATTTCTACCGTAGTGTCTAACGATCTTTCAATATTTCTGTCAATACCGGCCGGATCGAGCCCACCTACCATTGTTGCACCTGAGCGCATGGCTTCCTTCATCATCTTCGGGATATCGCTTTTGCTGTTCAGTAGGCCATGTTGAGGGAAAGCGACAATGTCATAACTGAGTTGCTTAGAATGGGCTTCTAGTGCCGCCTTTATCCCTTCGAGGTTTTTGAGGCCGACATAAGGGTCGATATTTACATGCGTGCGGATATGTGTTGCGCCCTTTGACTGTAATAATTGAATCATTGCCGTGGCCCGTTGTTCAGCAGTGCCGGCAAGCTCATTCAATTCGAGTGCTTCCAGTTCCAATCGCTGCTTAAGATTTGAAACAGGTTGGCAAGCTTTCCAATCAAGCGACAGGTATGTTTTATCCAAATGGTTATGCATTTCTTTAAAAGATGGCAAGCCCAGCATTCCTTTTGCATCGATTGTCCGTAGACCTGGTTCAATCGTTTCTTTCGCCTCTTTCTTTTGTTTGATTCGCCCATTTTCAATTTCCAGGTGATAAAGTCCTGTCTGAGTCTCTATCGCTTGTTCCGAGTTCAAAGTCAAACTTTCTTCTAAAAGAACATTTTTGATCCACATCGTTGTATTCACTACATCTCCTCCTAAACTCTTCACTGCATTTGAGGCAGTTTGCTTTTGAGTTCTTGACCATTGAAAAACACAGTTTTTACTTCTGCTCTCCTAGCAATTGCTTCTGCTGTGCAACTTGCATTGACTAATATCATTGACGCATCATCTCCAATTTCAGGCCATACCCTCTCCCCTGCTTCGTTGAGCGGAGTCACTCCGCCTGTCGCGTATTTCAGAAGGCGATTCAATGAATATTCATCAATGTATTTAAATCGCTCTGCAAGAACCCCAAGTTTTTGAATGGTATTTCCTGTGCCAAAAGGAGACCAATGATCCGTAATGCTATCATGGCCCAGCGAAACGACTATGCCTGCGCGATCGATTTCTACGACCGGGATGGTCGGGCGGTTAATCGGGATGGTTGTAGTGACGTCAATCCGGTTATCCTTTAATTCGTTTAGCGTAGTTTCAAGAGCATCACCTTCCAAGTCAGCAAGTGCCATGGCATGGCTAATTGTGACGCGCCCTTGCATATGTGCTTGTTTTGTATAATCAGCAAGCCGGCTAAATGTGAAAGCTCCGAGTGTATTTGGATCATGGAGATGCAGGTCGACTCCTTTGTTACATTCTGCAGCAATATCAAAGACGGTGGATAAAGAGCGTTCGATATGACGATCAACTGTAGCAGGATCTACTCCTCCCACCAAAGTCGCCCCATTTTTCATTGCTTCCCTAACCAAATCTACCGAATCACTTCTCAATAATCCGTGTTGCGGAAATGCAACAATATCGTAAGTGATGGCATCTTTATAATTTTCAATCGCTCGCATAGTAGCTTCAAGGTTTTTCAACCCAATGACCGGATCTACATTGCAATGGGTGCGAATATGCGTATGGCCATTACGGATTAACAATTCAATCATATTTTCTGCGCGTTCCTGTGCAGTTGGCAAGAGTTTAGGCAATAATTCCTTCTCCTCTTCTAACCGCGTAAATATGCCTTTGGTTATTGGCGTGCATGCTTTCCACGGCCCGCTGTAATACGTTTTATCGACGTGAATATGCATTTCACGCAAAGAAGGCAGTAAAAGCTGATTTTCAGCATCATATTTTGTTGCTGAATCGTTCGGCATATCCTGAGTGATGGATTTGATTTTTCCATCTTCGATTTCCAGATGCACAATTTCGGTTTCTGTTCCTGTAACTTGGTTATCGGCTTTTTTGAAGCCTTTTTCCAGACGTACATTGATTAGCCAATGATTTCTCATTTTCATCCCTCCATTGAAATAGAAAAGGCACTGGGGCAGTGCCTTTTCTTTTTACACATCCTATTTAGCTATTTCGACTTCATCGAGCATCAAGTAGTTGGCAGCGTTTAACCAATATCCACTTACGCTTTCATTATGGGCAGCCATGTGTTCGTAATTGCGAATCGGCACATAAACTGCATCGTCAATCTCAATTTGTGCAAGTTCTTCATAGATTTCCAAACGTTTGTTTTCATCCGTTTCTTCCCGCGCAGCTTCAATTAATTTGTCTGCTTCAGGATTACTATAGTAGAAAGAATTACCGGCCGGTCCGTGCGAAGCTGAATGGAATAAGTTGTATTGATTATAGTCCCCATCCCCTGTTGCATTTCCCCAGCCGCTGATGAACATTTGATGTTCTCCACTATTTGTCATCTCAATAAATGTCCCGTATTCAACTACTTGAATCTCTACTTCTACGCCAATTCCTTTTAACTGGGACTGTATAACTTCAGCCATGTTAATGCGTTCTTTTCTGTCGCTTGTCAATAATGAAATTTTCAAATTCTCTGCTCCTGCTTCTTCCAATAACTTTTTCGCTTCATTTAAATCGTATTCTGCAGGCTTTGTATTTTCACTATGCCCAAATACTTTCGGACTCATAGCCGAGTTCGCCAATGTACCTGCATTGTTGTAAACACCTGAAATAATTGATTCCCGCTCGATCGCATGACTGATCGCTTTACGCACTCGTACATCATCCAATGGTGCTTTCTGTGTATTGAAGCCGAGAAATTCGACTGCAAGCCCTTCTGTGCGTGTAAGTCCCATTGTGTCAGAAGCTTCAATACGTTCAATTTCGGTAACAGGAACTTGGTCATTGATATGCGCCTCTCCTGTTTCAATCATTGCAAGTCTAGTTGCATCTTCAGGAACAACTTTAAAAACCACTCGATCGATGCTTGGTTTTTCACCCCAGTACTCTTCGTTTCTAGTTAAAGATAGTTCTTGTCCACTTTTCCATTCTTCAAATATGAATGGTCCGGTTCCTACCGGCTTTTCTTTTAGAGAATCCGGATCTTCAGCCAACACTTTCGGACTCAAGATACTACCTTCCTGACTAGCCAAGATAGACAAGAGCGGTGCGTAGGGATATTCCAGAAGCAATTGAACTGTCATCGGATCCACTACTTTTACTTCCTTGATCATCGAAAACTTTTCACGCTGCGGCGATCCTGTTTCCGGGTCCAACAAACGGTCAAAAGTCGCTTTGACTGCTTCTGCGTCAAAAGCTGCTCCATCATGGAACGTAATTCCTTCATTTAGCTTGAATTCCCAGGTCGTATCATCGACTATCTCCCACTCTTTAGCGAGGGAGGGCTGAAGAACAAAATTTTCATCAGGTTTAACTAACCCTTCATAGACTTTCTGATAGTTGATATTTGCTGATGGGATATCTGTAATAAAATGCGGATCTAAATTGGTAGCATCTGAAAGTCGGACTACATTCAACGTGCCCCCTGTTGAATTTTCATTGGCAGCAGCTTCCTGTTCGGGTGATTGGGCAGAATTTGTAGAACATGCCGCGAGCAGTAGAAAGACCAATACTAATGTAAATCCTAAAATAACTCGGTTTCCGCTTTTTCTCATCATTTAAATCCCTCTTCCTTTTTGTTATTTTCTTGCCTGCAGATGAGCAGTGATGATGATGTGTCGAGCTCATCCCTAATGATAAGAGAATAGTTAGAAGATTATTTACACTTTCTTTACAAATAATTTCACTATTTCGACTACTATTCCTAATAGCATTTACTTTTATAGAGATTCTGATAATTTGAAATAAATCGCACTGCTTCTTCTAATGAACAAGCAGCAGCTTTTCTTTTAAAATAATCAGTTTTGGAGGGATAACATGACAGTCGAATTGAATAAGGAAAAGCCTTTAGTCGTCACTCAGACAATTGATCATCCGAGGCAATCAGTAATCGGCAGCTTCTTTTCCGTTTTTCTAGAAAATAAAGCAGCCGTAGTGGGAGGCCTCATCATCTTGTTCTATGTCTTCATTGCCGTTTTCGCACCAATTTTAGCTCCATATCATCCTCACGAAATAAACCTGAGCAACAAACTCATGCCGCCATCTGCTGAACATTGGATGGGAACCGATGATAAAGGACGAGATATCCTTAGCCGAATCCTTTACGGATCCAGACTATCGATGGGTGTTGGTTTTGCTGCTGTCATTTTCGGTGCTGTATTCGGCATCACGCTTGGCTTAATCGCCGGCTACTATGGTAAGTGGCTTGATTCTGTCATTATGCGCTGCATGGATGTTCTTCTAGCATTCCCAGGAATTCTATTGGCACTAGCAATCGTCAGTGCATTAGGACCAAGCCTAGTCAATGTAACAATTGCTGTCGGGGCGTTTTCCGTTCCACTATTTGCCCGGATTGTTAGAGGATCGACGTTGGAAGTAAAGCAGCTTGAATACATTGATGCCATCCGCTCACTTGGAGCAAAGGATGGAACCATCATTTTCAAGCACATTCTCCCGAACATTCTCTCGCCAATTATTGTTCAAGGAACATTAAGGGTCGCAACTGCCATTCTCTCAGCAGCTGGATTATCTTTCTTAGGGCTAGGCGCTCAGCCTCCCTCTTCGGAATGGGGGACAATGCTGAGCAGCGGAAGAGATTTCTTATTCACCGCGCCCTATATCGCGATTTTCCCTGGTCTCGCAATTGCATTTCTGGTACTTGGATTTAATATTTTCGGTGATGGCCTGCGTGATGCATTCGATCCCCGCATGAAAAAATAATTTTTAACAAAGGAGGTTCTTTCAATGCTTATGTTCATCGTACGGCGTCTCATTCAAACGGTCCCCGTTATTTTTGGGGTGACGATTGTGGTATTTATCATCATGCAGCTCGTGCCCGGTGATCCAGCGGTTCTCTTGGCAGGTGAAGGGGCAACAAAAGAAACGATTGAAGCTCTTCGAGTACAACTCGGCCTGAATCAACCGTTATATGCTCAGTACATTGACTATGTCACAAATATTTTCCGTGGTGATTTAGGAAACTCATTAAAGAACGACCAGCCTGTTCTTGATGAAATCCTGGTTCGCCTGCCCATTACTCTCGAACTGGCAATCTTCAGTACATTAATCACAATTGTTCTTGGGATGGCTGCCGGCATTATTTCAGCAGTTAAACCTTACTCAATCATCGATACGGTTGTGATGGTCATTGCACTTCTCGGAATTTCACTGCCGAGCTTTTGGTTCGGTTTGATGCTGATGTACGGATTCTCAGTAAAATTACAAATCTTTCCCGTTGCAGGCTGGGACAGCATGGCTCATATCGTCTTGCCTGCCTTTACGCTAGGGGCCGGTGGTGCAGCCATTGTTGCTCGGATGACACGCTCCAGCATGCTTGAGGTGATTCGTCAAGATTATATACGGACCGCCCGTGCAAAAGGAGTAAAAGAACGTGTAATCGTTTATAAACATGCTCTCCGTAATGCATTGATCCCCGTCATTACAGTGGTTGGTCTCCAGTTTGGGGCATTGCTTGGGGGAACCGTGTTGGTCGAATCGATATTCGCCATCAACGGCCTCGGAAGAATGATTGTGGATTCGATTAGAATGCGCGATCTGCCAATGGTTCAAGGGGGCGTCTTGGTTGCATCCTTAGTTTTTGTAGCGGTCAATTTGCTAGTGGATATTCTGTACAGGTTCTTCAACAAACGGATTGAACTAAACTAAAAGGCGGTGCTCGAAGATGACTGAAATGCAAGAAACCATTCTAGAAGTCAAAGACTTAAAGACTTATTTCTATACGAAACGCGGCGTCAGTAAAGCTGTCGATGGAATCGATTTTTCACTAAAGAAAGGCGAGACCTTAGGAATTGTGGGAGAATCGGGCTGCGGCAAGAGTATTACATCTTTGTCAATTCTTCGCCTGATTCCTACCCCTCCAGGGAAAATTGAAGGCGGCGAAGTGCTGTTTAAAGGTAGAGACCTGGTATCTCTTCCGGACAGTGAGATGCGCAAAATCCGGGGGAATGAAATCTCGATGATTTTCCAAGAGCCCATGACTTCCCTCAACCCGGTCATTCCCGTCGGCGAGCAAATTGCAGAAGCAATTCGCCTGCATCAAAAAATGAACAAAAAAGAAGCACGTGCTAAAGCCGTTGATATGCTGAAATTGGTTGGCATTCCCTCTCCTGAAAAGAGAGCGAAACAAGAGCCGTTTCAATTGAGTGGCGGCATGCGCCAGCGTGTCATGATCGCTATGGCCCTTTCCTGCAACCCTGAAGTTTTAATTGCCGATGAACCGACAACTGCTTTGGATGTCACAATCCAAGCTCAAATTTTAGAGCTGATCAAAGATCTACAGGTGAAACTTGGCATGGGTGTTGTCTTGATTACCCATGATCTTGGAGTAGTTGCTGAAACATGCAATAAAGTAGCTGTTATGTACGCCGGAAATATCGTGGAGCATGCTCCCACCCAAAATCTTTTTGATGACCCAAAGCATCCATATACACGTGGCCTTTTGGACTCCCTTCCGAAGATCGATGAGGATAAAGATGAATTATATACAATTGAGGGCAGTGTTCCGAGTTCTTACAATATGCCTGCAGGGTGCCGCTTTTCCTCTAGATGTCCTTTCGCTGAAAGCATTTGCGAACAAAAAAAGCCGGAACTGCTTGAACAACAAGACGGTTCCAAAGTACGTTGCTGGATGTATTCAGATGAATGGACCGCTGCAAAACCGCATAAGGAGGTGCTCAGTTCATGAAGATTACTGAGGAAAAAAAGATATTGTTGGAAGTTTCCGGCTTAAAACAATACTTTACTGTAAAAAAGGATTCCATCTTCCAACCGAAAGCATATGTCAAAGCAGTCGATGACATCTCTTTTGTAGTCAACGAAGGGGAAACACTCAGCATAGTGGGAGAATCAGGTTGTGGGAAATCAACAACTGGCCGCTCTATCTTGAAACTTGATGAACCGACAGATGGAAAAGTTCTCTATGCCGGAAAGAACCTAGTAGACTTGAGCAAGAAAGAAATGCGCGACTTGCGTGGCGATTTACAGGTCATTTTCCAAGATCCTTTTGCTTCGCTTAATCCGAGACAGAAAATCAAGCAAATTTTAGGCGAAGCCATGACTATCCAAAAATCTGTAGCAAAACCGTTGCAGCGGGAGCGGATGATTGAATTATTGAACTTGGTAGGACTACCAGCTGAAGCTTTAGATCGCTATCCCCACGAATTCAGTGGAGGGCAGCGTCAACGCATTGGAATCGCCCGTGCACTGGCGGTAGTTGATGTTTCTATTCAAGCCCAAATCCTGAACCTATTGAAAAAGTTGCAAAAACAATTTCAGCTTACTTTTTTATTTATTTCCCATGATTTGAGCGTTGTTCGTTATATTTCCGATCGAGTTATGGTTATGTATTTAGGAAAAATCGTAGAGATTTCCGATAAAAAGGATCTATTCGAAGTGCCCTTGCACCCTTATACAAAGGCTCTTCTGTCTTCAATTCCAGTGCCGAACCCCTCTGAAAAAATTGAGCGGATTTTACTGAAGGGCGATGTTCCATCTCCTATCAATCCACCAACAGGATGCCGTTTTCATACGCGCTGCCCATTCGCTACGGATCGCTGCAAAACTGAAGAACCCGCATTACGGGAGCTGCGCGAAAATCATTTTGTCAGTTGCCATTATGCAGAAGAATTATCGTAATGAAAATACCGTTTGCCGAGCTAATAAAATAATGTGATATAACTATTGAGCATTTCTGATTTTCGGGTTAGGTTTAGGTGACAGAACCCGAGACCAGAATGCTCTACTTTCATTAATTCGCCCCACCACTCCCCATACTCAGTAAAGCAAGGAGCAGTGCATGAGATGATGACGATCGAAGCTTTTTCTCTATATATCATGATATGTGTACTTGCTCCGCTGGTAGGTGCCTTCACATTATTATTCTTATTTGTTTTTGAAAAACGGATTGATTTAATCGAAAAAGAAAAGAATGAAATTGCGTTGGAAAGTGAACTGCAAAAAGCCTTATATAATCAGCTGAACCAAGAAATACAGCCTCACTTCTTTTTTAATACCATGAACTCCATCCTAAGCCTCGCCCGACTTGACCGAAAACAGGAACTGATTCATTCAATAGAAACATTTTCGAGGCTATTGAAACATAAATACAAAACCAATACTACATTCATTACTATCGACGAAGAATTATCGTATGTGATTTCTTATCTGGATATCCAAAAAATCCGGTTCCGGGAACGGCTAAATTATCAAATCATTGCCGATTCCTCCGTTCGTCAAGCAATTACCTTGCCATTCCTGATTCAAACACTTGTAGAAAATGCATTCAAACATTCCTTCGAAAAAAAAGCCGGGAAGGCTGAACTGAAAATAACCGTCTCACGAGAAGATTCTACGATTTGCATTGTTGTCAGTAACAGTCTTCCCAATGAAGGGGTGCAGATTTCATCAGACAAGGGAATAGGCCTTTCCAATATCTCCAAAAGATTGGAGTTGCTATTTCCTGACGAAGAAAAGTCAGTCGGAATAATACATTCTGTCGATGACACGACAGTAAAAGTAATGTTTCCACTTGTCTACAAAAAAGATTTAAAGGAGTGAATCTTCCCGTGAACATCCTACTTGTCGATGACGAATCACTCGAATTGGAGCAAATGGAGTATTTGATTAACCGGAATTTTCCGAGATGGAATATATTCAAAGCCCAAGATGCTTCTCAAGCAATGAAAATCTTAAATCATGAAGAGATTTTTCTAGCTTTCTTGGATATTCAATTGCCCGGTAAAACCGGACTTGAGTTAGCAAAAGAAATGAAAGACATTTCAAATGCCGATATCGTAATGGTAACGGCCTATCAAAGTTTCGAATATGCTCACACCGCCATAAAATTAGGGGTTGTAGATTATATCACCAAGCCCGTAATCGAAGAAGATCTTATCAAAGTATTGAATAACTACTCACAGCTTACTCATTATTCGCATCAAATCCAGCAGTCCATTAAATTGATTCACCAAAATTACGAAGAAAAAATCACACTGAACTATTTAGCCGAGAAAATACACATTAATCCAGCTTATTTAAGCCGGAAATTCCAAGAAGAAGTAGGAATTGGCTTTTCTGAATATGTGAATAATTATCGCTTGATGATGGCTAAGAAAATGTTAACAGATCGGCCCGAAGCCAGTATTGGAGAGATTTCCGAGAAATGCGGGTTTAATAGCCAACATTATTTCAGCCAAATGTTTCGAAAAGAAACTGGATTATCGCCTCGAGACTATAGGCTAAAGGAGACCGGTCATTGAAGAAAAAAAGTTTTGAATTTTATATCCAAGGAGCTGTCCAGCTGGGAATCGCCTTTGGCGTCGTCAGTTTACTAGCCAGATGGATTACCGGAAACACCATTCTTTCTTCGCCTGAAACCCTTATCCGCTACGGCTTAATCGGGGGAATTGGCTATGCCTTCATGGGTGGGCTCGCTTTAATTCTTTTTGGGTTTGTTGCTCGTAAAATTAGCTATACATTTACAGGTCAAATGACAATTGGTGATGTATTAAAACAAAAATTGAATCCATTCGGGTATTGGTACATGATGTCCCTTCTCTTCGTCATGGGGATTTACGCGCTTTTTATACAGATAATGGGAGCAGGACTCTTACTTTACATCTTATTTCCATTCCCGCTATTCATTGGCATGATTCTTTTCTTGTTTTTTCTTTTCCTCATTGGCGGAGTCGGTGGATTATATCGCATCCATCAATTAGCTGGCATTAGTGTCATCTTGATTTTCGGAACCATTATTCTCATTCCTGTCTATTCTTATATGCAAGAAGGCGTTACTCCCATCTTTGAAGGAATCCAGCTTTACCATCCCTATTTGTTGTTTACAAGGAATAACGAGTCGCTCTGGTTTATTTCAACGGGATTATTGGTGTTCTTTGGACAAATGATAACGGATCGCGCAACGTGGCAAAGAGTATTTATCATTAAAAAAGAAAAAGTGAAGATGACCTTTATCCTGACTGGGCTGATTTGGTTTACCATTCCCATTGCCATAACATCACTTTATTTATTGGCTATCTCGGGACGTCCCTTCGACACCCCTTATTCGCTTATTTTTGAGTTGGTCAACATTCTGGAGTCGAATGCACTGATTTTCGTTTTTGTTCTATTCTGTTTTGCTGCCGTGTTATCTGCCGCCAGTTCTGAACTGCATTCATTGAACTCCCTTTTCATCCGAAATGTTGTGGGCGAACTTAAGAATCTATCGACCAACCAACAATTCAAATACAAGAATATCTTTACGTTAGGGTTGATCGCAGTTTTACTTTTCGCAGCAAGCTTGCTGACGCCTTATCCGATTCAATTGTTATTTTTCTTCGGAAATATCTATAGCTCCATGATTTTCGCTACTCTTTATATCGTTTTCACTAATGGCAGAGAAACATTGCCGCCGGTTCTTTCATCATCGTTTGGAATAATCGCTGGATTAGCGACTTCCCCTTTTCTTACTTACTTCGAGTCGGTATGGACCAGCTTTTTACTTTCGGGAATCGTCATCGGGATTTTCATTATCAAAAAAACTCTTGGAAATCATTTTCGCTCGCGTATAGAATTGGAGGACCAGCCAAATGACGCAAATTGATCATGAACCAAAACAACTTCCTTTTATAAACAGGGATTTACTTCCAACAAATTCCGAAAGCCGCACGTGGAGTTTCAGCCATTATTTTTCTGTTTGGATGGGTTCTGTACACAATATCCCTTCATACGTCACTATAGGCGGTTTTTTCGCACTGGGCCTCTCGACCGGACAAGTGTTTATGGTGATATGCTGTGCAGCCATGATAGTAGCGTTATTATTGGTTCTCAATGGACATGCGGGCAATAAATACGGCATTCCCTTTTCCATCCTGTTAAGGGCAAGTTACGGAGATAAAGGTGCGGTAGTTCCGGGATTTTTCAGGGGAATCGTAGCGGGAATTATGTGGTTCGGCCTCCAGACCTATGCCGGCAGTATTGCTGTTTCGATTTTCATCGGAACTTTCTTCCCTGCATATTTAACACTCGGCGGCGGCTTTCTATTTCTTGGCTTGAGTTTGCCCAGCCTTCTGTCTTTCCTCTTATTTTGGGTGATCAACCTCATTTTCATCTTTGCCGACGTCAATACCCTGGGGAAGCTGACGAAAAGCGTAACCTTGCTCGTGTTCCTAGTATTTGGCGGAATGTCGATATGGTCAATCCAATTAGCAGGCGGTATAACCCCTATTTTAGCTTTTGAGCCGTCAGGTGACGGTGACGTAAATTTATTCCTATTGATTTCCTGCGTCTCCGCTATTGTTGCTACGTGGGTAGCGCCGATTTTAAGCGTTTCGGATATCACGCGTTATTCGCAGTCTAAACAAGCTCAGGCTCGCGGCCAATTTGCCGGGATTATAGCTACTTACCTATTGTTTGCTTTAGCAAGCATCTCGATCATCATCGGTTCTGAAATCGCGTTTGGCGTCCCGGTCTGGAATGTACTTGAAGTGGTCGATAAATTCGATAGTGTATTCGCTGTTATCCTATCGCTGACTACACTGGCTCTTGCTACATTATCCGTAAATATCGTAGGCAACGTTATTCCGGCAGCCAATCAATTAACCTCTTTATTCCCAAATAAGTTAAATTTCAAAAAAAGCGCATTTGTAGTAGCGACAGTGGGCGTTATATTATTGCCGTGGAAACTGATGGAGAATGCTACGAGCATCTTCATGTTCCTTAATATGGTAGGAGCATTGCTAAGTCCCGTTATCGGGGTTATGCTGACACATTATTATTTTATCTCTAAGAAAATAATCGATATGGACGCCGTTTATGGCATCCCTGGAAAGCATCCGATAGCTTCTTTCAAAGTTCCCGCCTTATTGGCTACCTTGCTCGCTGGCGGCCTTAGCCTGCTCGGAAGCAAAATAACAGCGCTCGAAGTGTTTTACACCACTTCATCACTTTTGGGCATCCTGGTTTCTGCATGTTTATATGTAAGCTTTTACTATATACAAACCATCTTCACTGAAAAAAACCGAATAAAAAAGAGAGAATGAAATCATTCTCTCTTTTTTATTCGAGTTTTCCGCCTACTATTTCCCCTTTATGAAATACAGCTGACCGTTTTGACCGCCTGGCTACGGTTTCAGCTGCACATTTGGCGTCCACTAGAACAAAATTCGCCAAATCTCCCTGCATTGGCCATACCCGCTCTCCCTCCAAAGTTAACGGGGTCACCCCATCAGTAATGAATCGCAAAGCTTGGGACAAGGACAATTCATCGGTCCAACGGCTAATCTCCAATAATCTGCCCAACCGCTCTAAGATATCGCCATTCCCCGTCGGCCACCAGGAATCATAGATATTATCGTTCCCGAGCGCTACGCGAACTCCAACCTCGTCCAGCAGGCTGATGGGAGGAATGTTTCTCCCGATAGGCAAACTGGAAATAATCGATATTCCAGCTTCTTTCAAGACCTCCGCGGCCGCTCTTGCTTCGGGTTGCGTGACATCCCCCAACCCAAAAGCGTGACTGATGGCTACTTTTCCCTGCCACCCAGCTTCTATCGTCAAATCAGCTAAACGCTTCATCGTAAATACGCCAAGATGGCCTGGATCGTGCAAATGCAAATCAATTTCAACGCCGCCTTCAACGGCTATATCCATCAATTCAACAAGTGATGCTTCGATATTCAAATCGACCGTTGCCGGGTCTACGGATCCCACTAACCCAGCTCCATTGCGCACCGCTTCTCTCATCAATTTAGCGGTATTTCCATGAAGCAGACCATGTTGGGCAAAAGCCACAATTTCCGAGTCGACTTTATTTCCATAATCCGCCAAGGCGCCCTGAACGCCTATTAAGTTTTTCAATCCGGCCTCAGGATAGATATCGACATGCGTCCGGACCGAAGTCGATCCGTTGGCAATGAGGACATCCAATAAGTTTTTTGCTCTTTGTTCTGTACTGGATTCTATGGTAGAAAGGATGTCTTTTTCTATCGTGCTTCTTTCGATGACAGAAGAAGCCGGTACACACGCACGCCAAGGTTCCCCCATATAGGTTTTATCAAGATGGACATGGGTTTCTTTAAAAGCAGGTAAAACAAGGAGTCCCTTACCATCAATCATTTTAATATCCTCCGGCACTAGGCTTTCAGAATCCAGTATTTCTGTAATGACACCCTCAGCGATCTTTAAATGAAAAACTCCTGTCTGTGTTGCAGTGACCCGTTCCCCTTGTTTGATATAGCCCGTTTCCAATAAGACATTCTTCAATATGTACATTTTGTACCTCCTAAGTTTTCAACTTCATTGACTTACAAGTAAAAAAGGGTACCCTCCTCGGATATCCCTTTTCACCTTATTATTTTATAGAGACGTTATTCAATTCCAAATAACCAGAAGGGCTAATCCCAAAACCGCTGACATTTTTAGACATCACCGCTACGTTTTCTATAACCCTTACCGGAATGTAAATCACTTCTTCCATTTGAATGTCTTGAGCTTTCGCATATAATTCAATACGCTTTGCTGAATCCGATTCCTTGCGAGCTTGCTCAATCAGATCATCTACTTCGGCGTTAGCATAAAAAGACGTATTGCCATTAGCACCCTTGGAACTTGAATGCATCAAATTATATTGGTTATAATCAGCGTCTCCAGTTGCGTTTCTCCAGCTGGTAATGATCATTTCTGTATCGCCAGAATGTGTAGTATCTACAAAAGTCCCGTATTCCATCACTTCAATATTCACTTTGATTCCAATTCCTTTTAATTGCGACTGCACTACTTCTGCTAAGCTGATTCTTTCCTTATTATCCATCGTAGTCAACTTAACCTCGAGGCCATCAGGATACCCCGCTTCAGCAAGTAGCCGCTTTGCCTCGGATAGATTGTACTCGTAGGTTTCCAAACCGTCATGGTACCCGAAGACTTTGGAGCCCAGTAAAGAATTCGCTTCTCCGCCGATGTTATTATAGACACCTTTTCGAATAGCATCCATTTCGATGGCATGGGCTACTGCTTTTCTTACCTTCACATCATCGAAAGGTTCTTTTTCAACGTTAAATGTAATGTATTCTGTTCCAAATCCTTCACTTTGGTAGACTTCTGAAATTTGAGATGCATCTACAGCAGCGAATTGGGAAATGGATAACGGCTCAGCAATGTGGGCTTCCCCAGTCTCCACCATCGATGTACGGGTGGTTTCCTCGGGCACAACTTTGAATTCAACTCTTCCGACTTTCGCCGGCGTTCCCCAATATTCTTCGTTGCGAGTTAACACGATTACTTGCCCAGGAGTCCATGATTCAAATTTGAACGGCCCTGTCCCATTCGGTTTTTGAATATCATCTCCGCCGAATTCCTCGATTGCTTTCGGATTGATGATCCCGCCTTCATGGCTTGCTAGAATCGAAAGAAGTGGGGAGTACGGCTCAGACAATAGGAATTGAACTGTATGATCGTCAATGATTTTTATCTCCTCAACCATCGCTAATACACCTGCTCTTGGAGAACCGACTTCCGGATCTAATAAGCGATCGAAAGTTGCTTTTACCGCTTCTGCTGTAAACTCAGTACCATCATGGAACTTTACGCCTTGACGGAGCTTGAATTCCCAAGTAGTGTCATCAAGTTGCTCCCAGCTTTCTGCAAGCAGCGGTTGAAGTTCTGCGCTTTTATCACGGCCGACCAATCCCTCGTAAACTTTTCCATGGGTCACGCTTGCGGCATTGATCGTGGACATAAACTGATGGTCCAGACTCTCAGCATCCGACAACCTGGCAATAATCAAAGTGTCTTCAGCCCCCGCAGCTTTCGCTTCTCCCCCTTCTGTGGTTGCAGCAGCCTGCCAGAAACATGATCACAATAGCTAAAACCATTCCATTTCTGATCCTTTGAAGATTTTTCAACTTATTTCCCCCTTGTGTATCGATTTTGTTGAATTAATTATAAGAAATATTCTGATAATTAAGTTTCAATTTCTTTACTATCTTTTACACAATCTTTACTTAAAAATCATATTCAAAGAATCGACTAGAGGAAATGAAGTCTTAAATAGGTCTTGCTTATCCAGTTGCTGATAATCTCTCTTGCTATATCCATTTTTCATTTTTTCAAAATAAGCCTGGCTTTTAAGTTGAAGTTCCTTTAAATCAATATTAGGAATGACTCTGTCTTTCATGACGATTTTTCCATTTATAATAGAGAGTTTAATGTCCTGTCCCGAACCACTCATCATCATCGTCCGAATCGGATCGTCATTTACGCCCATATGATAGCCATCTAAATCAATAACGATCATGTCGGCTTTGGCTCCTGGCGCTAACCTACCAATGTCATCCCTCCCCAAGAAGTTCGCTCCACCTAGAGTCGCAGCGCGGAAAAAATCGGCGAATGACGAATCTTCAACAGCTTTTTCATGAAACCTGGAAATCATGCTGCCGGCTCGTATATTTTGAAAGATATCGGGAGGAAACGTGTCAGTGCCGATGGCTAAATTCACTTCTGAGCGTTTGTACCTCGCAAAAGATTCGAGCCCGCTTCCACGCCTTCCCATAATTACTGGACAGTGAATGACGGTGGTGTTAGTTTCATTTAATATTTTTATATCGTCCCCTTGCCCAGCTTCCGTCTCACTGTAGCCAGCGATAAAATTCGCATGTGGAATGCCAGTATTAGGACCTAAAAATCCTATGCTGTCAAGATATTGAATAGGGGTCATGCCGTGCCGTTCAATCATGGTATGGTATTCGAAACTACCCTGAGCTGCATGGAGCTTTATAGGAACGCCTAATTTTTCGCTAAAGGCTTTCGTTTGTTTCAAGCTTTCTTCTGTTTGGCATTCTATGCGTTCAGGCGCAAGCATCCCCTTCACCAGACCGTCATAGGCCCCGTCAAACTGTTCCACAAATTCGATTGCGCGCTTTAGCCCCTGTTTTCCTTGTTCTTCGTCCCACTCCACATGAATGCTACCGTCTGGTTGAACAACGCGCATGCCCGATTGATAACTTGGACCCAAATATATTCTCAGCCCTAAATTCCCTGCATGCTGTGCTGCTGCCGCCAATTCCCCATAAGTCTCCGCCCATTTTTTATAGAATACGGAAGTTATAGGCATGGCTGTTGTTACGCCGTTCAATATCAATTGTGTGTATGCGTATAAGGATTTAAAGGCCTCTTCTTCTTCAGTCATCACTTCCTCAGGCCCGTTCTTCATATATTCTTCTGACCATAAGAGGTTTTTCGACCTTTCTTCACCTGCTTCAATATGAAGGATATCGTGGTCGATATCTCCCAACGCATTCAAGTCGATAAACCCAGGGCTTATCACGGCATTTCCGCATTCAATTGTTTCATCAACAGGTGTTTCGTATTCCTTTCCGACATAAATAATGTCGGAGCCTTCAAACACCACTTCTGCATCTTTTAATAAAACATGATCTTTCCCGTTAAAACCTATTACATAGTGTCCTTTGAGTTTTGTCTTCATAGCTGCTCCTCCTTCGTAATAGTGAATAAATAATCGTTTTCATCAAACCTTTTCTCGTCAACATAAGACCGCGTCGATCCCCAAAAATACTTTGTTGGCGCCATATACTTAGCTAACCCCGCACGTTCGATGGTTTCCAAAGCTTCTGCATTCGCTTCTTCAATTATTCGATTTTCGTCAACAGTTGACACTCTCCGTTCACTCATCAATACCTTTCCATCTACAATCACGTGATTCACATCACTTCCTACTGCTTGATAGACCAATCTATGGACATGCATAGTTTCAGGAGTGAGATGTGCTTGTTTCAAATTGACTGTGATGATATCCGCTTTTTTTCCGATTTCAATCGAGCCGATTTCATCATCCCATCCAATACATCTAGCGGCGTCTATGGTGACCATTTCCAATAGTTTCCCGGGCGGCAAATAATGTTCGTCGCGCATGGCAGCTTGATGAACTAGCTGGGTTTTTCTCATCGCCTGAAACATGTCAAAACTTGTGGAAGGGGAGGTTCCATCTGTGGAAATAGCTACTGTCGCCCCAAGTTCCATCAATTCAACAATCGGGGTCCTAGCACTCATTTGCGTGACGCTTGGGCTGGTGCTGACCTTGGTACCTGTTTCAGCCAGGATTTTCACTTCGTCGAAAGAAATGCCCCGGCAGTGTTGCAGGTGTACGTCCGGCCCCAATAACGCATAATCCTTATCCTGGATGGCCATATGAACCATCCCGCCAAAAGCATCTGAATGAATTCTTGTTTTATACTTTTTTGCAATCTCCCTTATTTTACGGGCTTGGTATCTATCATGTTCTGTCAGCTGATGTAATCTGGATGGCGGTGTCGGGCCAGAACCTTCGATTGAAGTGACGATAACAAAAGGGGTGATAAATGCCCGTGTCCGATCGTCATTTGCATGATCCAAAGCTTCTATTACCGCTTCTGCCCCTTTTAGGACCTCTTCATATTCGATTTCTCTCGTTATTCTTTTGCCGTTTTTCCACCTGCTATACAGTTTTGGCCATGCAGGATTTGCAGGCCCCGTACAGACGATATTGCGGACGCCGACTTCGTTATAGGCTTTGGCGTGATTCAATGCAAAGATGGGATCATCTGCTCTGGGAGTCGACCCAATCACTGAAACGCCAGTAGTGATTCCCGCTTTCAACCTTTCTAGCCCCGATAATTTTCCTTCGTAATACCAAAAATCATCGGTCACAAAATGGTTGTATGTATTGGTCATGATAGGCATCCACTGTTCCAAGTTTTCCATGGCAATCGTTTTAAACATGGAATGGCCGCCATGTCCATGAACATCGATGAGCCCAGGTAATATACAGTGATGCTTACAGTCAATTGTTTGTGCCGCTTCGTATTCCATCTTTAAGTCCTTAGCCAGTCCCACATCCAATATCTTTCCTTGATGTATGGCCACTGCCCCGTCATGGATGATTCTTCTTTCCTTATCCATGGTGATAGTCGTCCCGTGCACTAAAAGCAAATCAATCATTCTCTCCCATCCCTCCGTTATGCCATAAAGCACCTTAATGACTTATTATAAAAAAGGGAGAGAGAACTTAATTGCGTAAATAATACGACTTTTTAAACTATTTATACTTGTTTGGTCTGAACTGAAATATTAAGCATTAGAAAAACCGGCACGCATTTGCGCACCGGCCAGATTTCGTAGATTATTTAATGCCCATCGTTTTTTTATAAGCGTCCAAATATACTTGTTCGGACGGGCTCGCTTGGTCCGGCCCGCTCATGGCGCGGTGCCAATGCGGATAGAATGGCGCCGGCCGTGCTGCCGCTTCGATCAAGTCGTGTTCATCGCGCTTAAGCTTGATCTTGTAAGACGCAATGTTTTCTTCCAGCTGCTCTTCATTGCGCGCCGCGATGACGATCGGGCCGACATTCGGGCGGTCGCGTACCCACGCATAAGCAATTTGAGGCACGGTGGCGTTATGGTTTGCAAACGCTCCTGGTCATAAATCCAAGGCTCCGGCCAGCCGCCGCCTTGACGGGTATCTTCCGGCGCTTCCTTGTCACGGCCGATCTTGCCGTTCAATAAACCTTCTCCGAGCGGGCTCCAAATCATTGAACTGACGCCGAGCTCTGTTCCTGCCGGCAGCAGTTCATATTCCGATTCGCGCGCTTCCGGCGTGTAGTAGATCTGCTGGGTGACGGGCGGAATTTTGCCGTTCTGTTCAGCGAATGTATGCGTCTTCGCCAGCGCCCAACCGCTGTAGTTCGATACGCCCCAATGGCGGATCTTGCCAGCCTTGATCAAATCGTTCATCGTTTCGACCGTCTCTTCAACCGGCGTCTGCCCGTCCCATAAGTGGACGAAATACAAATCGAGGTAATCCGTGCCGAGCCGTTCGAGTGATTCATCGATCGATTTCATCAAGTTATTGCGTGAAGCTCCCCGCTCATTCGGATGGCTATCGAACGGAAATCCAGTCTTCGACGAAATTAGCACTTTGTCGCGCTTGCCACGGATGGCGGCACCGAGCACTTTTTCGGCATTCCCTTTTGAATATAGATTCGCCGTATCGAACATATTGATCCCTGCGTCAATCGACATATCAATCATGCGGCTCGCTGTGTTTTCCTGAACGTTCCCAGCCGCTTCAAACCCATTCGTTCCGCTGAACGGGATCGTGCCGAGAATGTATTTCGGGACACGCAATCCCGATTTGCCTAAGTTAATATAATCCATAGTTAAGGTCCTCCTAGTAACGAGCTGTTTTTTTCTGTCAGTCATTCTCTACCCGCTTAACGCCCTTCGACAAACAAAAATTCCAAACCCTTTATGCCCGCGCTTGTCACGCCTGGTCTTTGCCTTTCAAGCCCGCAGCAAACAACGGGCCGTTGATGGTCATCGTGGAAATGATGCGCGCGATTTCTTCCGGCGGCTCATTCGTATCACCGTTCAGCCATTCCTGGATGACGCCGATATGGGCAGAAGCGATATAGGATGACAAATAATGCGGCGGCACGAGGGCGTTTCCGCCATTGACCAACACATCTTTATTGCGTTCAAACAGCGCTTGACTGAGGAATTCCTTCATCTTGACCTGAAAGCCGGCATCGCCTCTTGGCCCCAGCAACGCCTTCATCAAGCTTTTATTGTCATGGAGGAATTCAAAGAGCGGCACCGGCACAGCGAAAGGGGCCGTTCCATTCTGGCTTTGCTTCATGCCTTCGATGAGCTGAGGAATATTGCGGATGATCTTGATTTCCATTTCCTCGATCAATTGCTGTTGGCATTTGTCCATCAAATCGAATTTATCCTCGTAATGGCTGTAAAATGTCCCGCGGTTGATGTTCGCATGTTCTGTAATATCCTTGACGCTCATCGCCTCAAAGCCTTTTTCTTCGATTAATGCAATCAATGCTGCACGGATTGCTTGTTTCGTCCTCACGACACGCAAATCGGCTGGTTTCCCGTTCATTTTCATTCCTCCCCATTTTTACCCGACACTTCTCCCCGTACTGTCGTTTAGGCAACACATTGCCTGTTTTTGATGATTGCCCCCTTATTGCCAAGAAACTATACTAAAGCTAAGAACTAAAACGACAGTTTGTTTATTATCTTAGCCGCAAATAGACAGCAAGAACAGCTCATTTTGATGGAAGAAATCATACGGCTCCAGCAAACGGAGGAGGAAACCCTATGGACATCCAGCTTTCGCGCGTCAACAAACGTTTTGGGGATACGGCCGTTATCAAAGATGTGAGCTTCACCGTGGCAGCGGGGGAAATCTGCTGCCTGCTCGGCCCGTCCGGTTCCGGCAAGACGACCTTGATCCGCTTGATGATCGGCGCATTGCCGGCAGACAGCGGCACGATCCAATTCGGTGACACCGAAATGCCGAATATGGCGATTCTCAAACGGCTCGGCTTCATGCCGCAAAACGACGCCTTGTATGAAGATTTGTCCGCACAGGGCAACCTGGCGTTTTTCGGCGGATTATACCACCTCCCAAAACGCACACGTGAGGCGCGCATCGCCGAAGTGCTTGATATGGTCGAACTGACCGATCACAAACGCAAACTGGTGAAAGATTTTTCCGGCGGCATGAAAAAGCGGCTGTCGCTCGCCATCGCGATTTTGCACGAGCCGGATATCCTGTTTCTCGACGAACCGACCGCCGGCATCGATCCGGTCCTGCGCCGTAAGATCTGGGCGCAGTTCCAAGCGCTCAAAGCACAAGGAACGACAATCATCGTCTCGACGCATGTCATGGACGAAGTGGTCGAATGCGATAAAGGGGCGCTATTGTATAACGGCCGGCTCATTGAATACGACACGGTCGATCGATTGCTCGACAAAACCGCAAGCGGCCGCATCGAAGACTTGTTCTTTGCCGCTTCAGAAAGCGAGGCGCGCTCATGATCCAATTAGCGAAACGCGTCATCCGCCAGACCATCAACGACAAGCGCAGCGTCATGCTCATCCTCGTCGCTCCGCTATTGATCTTGACCTTGGTCTATTTCCTGCTCGGCGATTCGGATTACGTCGCAACGGTCGCTATCGACCCGGTCGCTGTTCCCGCTCCCGTCATCGATGCACTGGAACAGCAGGAACTCGAGCTGGTCGACATCACCGCCGACGAAGCCGATCAAGCACTCGATTATTTGCAGCAACACGAAGGAGTCGACGCGGTTCTGCGCTTCCCGGAAAATTCCGCCATGGACATCACGCTTTATGAGCCGTCGACAAAAGGCGCCACGGCGATAAGCGAAATCCAAGAAGCGATGGCGGCCATCAACCCGTCCGCCGAAGCGGAAGTCAGCTATGTTTACGGCACCCAGGACCAGACTTTATTCGATTCGCTCGGCTACGTCTTTCTCGCCTTGTTCTCGTTCTTTTTCGTGTTCATCATTTCCGCGATGGCACTCGTAAGGGAACGCAGCCGCGGCACGCTCGAACGCCTGATGATGACGCCGATCCGGCGCGGCGAAGTCATTGCCGGCTACACACTCGGCTATAGTGTCTTTGCCGTCATCCAAGCGATCATTATCGTGCTGTACGCGATATTCGTTTTGCAGCTGAGCAATGAAGGGAATATCGGCTGGGTGCTGCTGACGATGGTGCTGCTCGCCGTCACCGCCGTGTCATTCGGCGCCACCATTTCCATTTTTGCGGGCTCTGAACTGCAAGTCGTCCAACTGATCCCGTTCACCATCATTCCGCAAGTGTTCTTCTCGGGGCTTATCCCACTGGATTTGATTCCGTATCACCTCGGCAATTTGTCGTATATCATGCCGATCTATTACGGAGCAGCTGCCATCAAAGGCATCATGGTCTACGGCGACGGGTTCTCGGACATCTGGGGCTATCTCGCCGGGCTCACGATTTACGCGCTCGTGCTGTACGTCATCAATACACAAGCCTTGAAGAAATTCCGCAAGCTGTAACGAATCGACATATCAACATAATCTGTTGAACAGCAAAAAGGCAGCCCCTATGCACAGGGGCTGCCTTTTTGCTTTATACTATTCTTTGCTATTTTGGTAATTAGCCAAAAACTCTTCGACTTTTGCCGGATCGGCAACGAGTTCATTCCCCGTGTCTACCAACGGGCTGACTGTCGAGACAGCTTTGATTTTATTGCCTTGGTAATAATTGATGAATTCTTCTTGATCGATCGAGTACAGCACAGCTTTGCGCAATTCTTCACTTTCCGCCACTTCTCGCCCTTCTGTGTTAAACAGCATATAGCTGACGCCGTTGCTTTCCATCGACTGCAAAGCCAATTTCGAATCTTCTTCCACAACGTCGTATTTTGTTTCCGGAATGCCGTAATACAAATGGATTTCACCGTTTCGCAAGGCCGACAAAGTGCTGTCGGGATCAGCGATAAAACGTACCGTCACATTTGAGATTTTCGCAGCATTTTCCGTATCCGCCATATAGGCCGGGTTTTTCAGGAACGTCGCCTCGTAGTCGTTTTTCTTCGACAAAATATACGGTCCGCTTGCGTACAGGTGGTTATCATAGCTAGACCCTTCAGTTACGGTATTTTGGTCGCCGTAAGCAACGTCGGTATTCACATCATATGACTCTACATCATACGTGTTGATTCTTTCCACTTGTTTCTTCGACACAATCCCAGCTGATTGGTGCGCCAAATAATTCAATACTTGCGGGAACGGTTCGGTTGTAGTCATTTTCACGACCTGGTATTTGCCTGCCGCGTTATCAGCGTCCATTTTCTCTTCCACAAGCTCTGCAATATCTGTATCCAACTCCGCTTCCAATGCCTCCAGTACAGTTGTGTCGTCCGCTGCTGTGACTGCCGACTCCAGTGTCGCTATATCAGTCACCACTTCTGTCGAATCGATATGCTCATGCAAGCTGTATGTGCGGTGATCCGGCACAGAATCCGGGTTGGAAGCGCGGTCTAGCGAGAAGACTACATCGTCCGCTCCGACACGTTCACCAGTATCAATCGCCTGATCTTCTTCGATTGCCGCAAAATTGATGTCATCGCGCAGCACGAAGTAATAGTCCGAGTTGCCTTCCGCGATGGCGAAAGCATGGGACAGCGAAGCTTCAGCCGTCAGTTCGTCGTCATCCGTCAAGTTGACCAAACGCACGTACATGTTCGTATTCAATTGATTGATCGATCCGTCATTGCCTTTGATTGGATCCAGTGAAGTCAGCGAGGAGATCGCTTGCGACACGATAAACGGATCACTTTCGCGTTTGGATTCATCGACAAAATCAATCGGCTCCCAAGCAAGTGCACGGGATTTGGACAGACGGACCGAGTCTTCTTTCAAGACGTCTTTGTTGAAGCCTTGAGTTTTATACGAAATATAAAGCGGGGCAATATAAGCGCGGTCAAGCACGAGCAATTGCTCCAATTCTTGATAAGTAGCCGCATGCTCTTCTGGTGCTTGCGTGCTGGCCAGGTCAATCAATTCGTCGATTTCCTCATCGGCCATAATGCTGTTGGCGCCGTCCGATTTAAAGAGCGCGCGCACCGCATAGTCCGGATTACCAGTGACCGTCGTCCAGCTCGACACCGCTACGTCAAAATTGCCGGCATCTTTTTGTGCCGTAAAACTACCGTAGTCTGGTTGGAGGTTCAACTCCACGTCAAAGCCGTTTCTAGTCAGCTGGTCGCGCACGATGTTGACGTCCGTTTCATTCGAGCTCATGCTGAGAATTTCGATGACTGGCTTGTCGCCATTTGATACGCCATCAGTTGCGGTGTCTTCTGAGACGTCCGATTTTGTGTTGATGCAACCAGACAGCACCAATGCCAAAGCCAGCAATGCGGGCACGATAGTTTTTTTCATTCCAATTCCTCCTAATGTTGTTTTATATGTAGTCAATCCATTTTCGGATCGAGCGCATCCCGCAAGCCATCTCCCAAGAAATTAAACGATAACACTAGCGCGATAATGGCGAGCCCCGGGAAAATCGCTAAATACGAGTGAGACTCAAGATAGGTACTGCCGATTTTCAAGATATTTCCCCATTCCGGAATATGTGGTTCGACGCCCAGCCCCAAATAACTCAAGCTGCTGGTCGCAATGACAGCACCGCCGATGGTCAATGTCGCTTTCACGATCATCGGGGCCAATGAATTCGGCACAATGTGCTTGAACAGAATCTCCATGTCCCCAGAACCGAGTGCGCGTGCCGAATCGACGTATTCCAAATTCGACACCATCAAAACATTGGCGCGCATCGTCCGGGCATAGGTCGGAATCGCTCCGACACTCAATGCGATGATTAAGTTCACCGTATTGGCGCCAAACGCTGCAATGATGGCAATCGCCAACAAGATCCCCGGCACGGCGTAAAGAATATCGAGCAAACGCATGATGACGTTGTCGGTTCTTCTGCCGTAATACCCGGACAGCGCACCGAGCATCCCGCCAACAATGAACGGAATGGCTGTCGACAGCACACCGACAATCAAGGAAATGCGGGCACCAAAGACAATCCGTGAAAACATATCCCGCCCGAAATCATCGGTTCCGAGTGGATACGCCAAGCTCGGGGGCTGCAGCAGCACCGCAAAATTATTGGCAATAGCCAAATCGTAATCGAAGGTCAAATAACTGCTGACCGAAATGGCGAATACAAAAACGATGAAAAACATGCCGAGCATGGCGGTTGTATTGCGGGTGATTTTGGTCCAGATGAGATTCCATTGGCTGATGCCGGGCTGCTTTTGTCTGCGGATTTTCAGCAGCAAGCTGACACTGAGCAGCAGCGCAAATAAGTTCCCCGTCGCTGCCGTCAAAATCAACGGAATAGCAATCCATATCAGCCGTTTGTCCGCAGCATGCTCATCTACAAACCGCGCCATCAACACGAGTACGATGAGGTAAAAGAATGCCACCGAAAGCAGCACGAGCATGCCGAGCGGAAACAAATCCGCCACATACGGCTTGAACAAGTTCAACGCAGACACGGCGACGATGAACAATTGAACCATGACCATATACACAGCAAAGACGTATTCAGGCGTCTTTTTCGTTTTGATCAAATTGAAGGCAAAGCTGACCATGAAGAAATTGGCGGTCAATCCGCTCAACAACAATACCCAGCCAAAGCGGCGCGTCGATTTCTGCAGCGTGTCCGCCGTCAAGACGTCGTGCCTGATGCGTCGTGTGATCCACAACTGCAGCACAGTGAATGCCGCATAGGCGATCGTCACAGCTAGTACCGCGGGCTTGGCCGCTTGTGTACCGAAACCGAAACTATTGAGCGCCAACACAAGAGTCAATAAGAAGGAAATAATGGTAGTGAAACTCGCTTGTTTGTATTCAGAGGACATTTTCAGCAATCGATTATTGGTTGTTTTGTTCATTTCCTTATTCAAAGTCATCGGAACACCTGCTTTAATATTGTTTCATCTTCGATCGGATGCGCGGATCGACAAACGCATACAACAGATCAATGATGACATTGACGATAGAGATGGTGATGGCGATATAGACGACACCGCCCAAAATGCTCGGAATGTCCGGCACGAATTGTTTGTCCACAATATACGAACCGATTCCGCTAATATTGAATACTTTTTCCGTAACCGCCGCACCGCCGAGCATGCCGCCAAACAGCAAGCCAATCACAGTAAGTATGGGGATTAAGGCATTAGTGAACGCATGCTTCCACAGCACATAACGCCGGCTCAACCCTTTAGCCTTAGCGGTAATGATGTAATCTTCGTTGATGACTTCGAGCATCGAAGAACGCGTCATTCTGGCCACCGACGCCGTAAGCGCGGTGCCGAGCACGACGACTGGCATGATCATCGACAACCAATTGGACGGACTGTAGGTAGCCGGCAATAATTCCAAATTGATGGAAAACCCTAAAATGAAAATCAAGCCTTGCCAGAAGTTCGGAATCGACAAGCCGATCAATGCTATGAACATGAGCGAATAGTCGAGAAACGAATTCGGGCGCGTCGCCGAAATGATGCCGACCGGAATCGCAACGACGAGTGCCATGACGAGCGCGAACACCGTCAACAAAAACGTAACAGGAAACTTGTTGGCGATGGTCGCCGCGACGTTTTCATTGCCTTCATAAGACATGCCGAGATCAAAGGTCGCAATGCCCTGAACGGCGCTCCATAATTGTGCTATGTATGATTGATCAAGCCCGTGAAGGCGGTTGAAAGCATCAATTTGCTGCTGAGTGGCCGCTTCACCCAATAAATTGGCAGCCGGATCGAATGGCGACAAATAGAGAATGGTGAACACCAAGACCACTACGCCCAATATGACAAAGACACTCATTACCAAGCGTTCGAGTACATATTTTATGTAAAAATTGCTGAACAACAGAATAAATCCGTACATGAGCAATCCCGGGACAAAAGAAACCATCAAGAACCGCGGGTTGCCCAGCACCGTTTGAAACATTTGCGAAAAAGTCGTTTTGCGGATGCCTTGCGCTTCCAGTATTTCAGCTGTCCTAGTCGTAGCTGTTTTATGCAGCTCCTCTTCCGCTTGTGTGGCTGACTGCTTGAGCACGGACTCCTCCTGCTCCGGTGTTCCGAAAAATTGGTTTTTCCGCGCAATCTGCTCGGCAAACTCCTCGCTTAGCTGCCTGTAGTAATCCGAATCGCGCAATTGCGTATAGACATCGTTGTGGATCCGGTTCGAGCGGTCATCTTTTTTTCGTATTACATACAAAACAAATACGGCGACAGTGACGGGAAGGCCGAGCACTAGCAGCAGTATGTAATATAAAGGCCGAAGCTGCATTTTCATAAACGTAGACTGAATCCGTTCAGTGAAACGGAAATTTCTCTGCTCGATCGCTTGCTGCTGCATAACGACAAACCCCCTCCTTTCGGCTATATTGAATTAATCCTATCGGCATAGTATACTTTAAAATATTACATATTGTAAGTCAATTGGATATTTTTCCTTAAAAATGTTCAAACCATTCACATACATAGATAGTAGGTGCTGAAAATGGAAAAGATTTTAGAAGTATCCGATTTACATGTCGCTTTTCAAACCAACGACCGAGAAGTCGACGCTGTCCGTGGCATCAGCTTCGACTTGGTAAAAGGCGAGACACTCGGCATTGTCGGGGAATCCGGCAGCGGCAAAAGCGTCACCGCCCGCTCGATCATGCGTTTATTGCCTTCGCCCCCCGCATACATCAAACAAGGCACCGTCACTTTCCTTGGCGAAAACTTGGCCCATAAAACCGAAAAAGAAATGGAAGCGGTGCGCGGCCGTGACATCGGCATGATTTTTCAGGATCCGATGACTTCGCTGAACCCAACCCTTTCAATTGGTCAGCAGATCGCAGAAAGCTTGATCAAGCATCAAAACATGTCCCCAGCAGAAGCCGAAAAGCAAGCGGTGGAGATATTGAAACTGGTGGGCATACGCGGCGGTAACACGCGGTTTCATCAATACCCCCATGAATTTTCAGGCGGCATGCGCCAGCGGGTGATGATTGCCATCGCTATTGCCTGCGAGCCGACTTTGCTTATTGCCGATGAACCGACGACAGCGCTCGACGTGACGATCCAAGCGCAAATTCTAAACTTGATGAGAGACATCCAACAGCGTATGGGCACATCGATCATCCTCATCACCCATGATCTCGGCGTCGTCGCCGGGATGTGCGACCGAGTCGCCGTCATGAAGCAAGGCGAAATCGTCGAAACGGGCACGACGGAAGAAATTTTCGCAAACCCGAAACATCCATATACACAAAAATTGTTAAACGCCTTGCCACACCTTGATGAAAAGAAAAAACCGAAACGGCAGCCGCTGCAGCCAGTGGCCAACCCGAACGAACCTTTACTGGAAGTAAAAGCATTAAAGCAGCATTTCGATATGGGCAAAGGCAACACGGTGAAAGCAGTAGATGACATCTCGTTCTTTATCCGCCCGGGCGAAACGCTCGGCCTTGTCGGCGAGTCGGGCTCCGGCAAATCAACGACCGGGCGCGCCATACTGCGCCTTCACGAACCGACGGATGGCCAAGTGCTGTATGAAGGCATGTCGGTCAACCGCTTGTCGAAAAAAGAAATGAAAACGATGCGCCGCCACATGCAGATGATTTTCCAGGATCCGTATTCATCGCTCAATCCGCGGATGAAAGTGCTGGATATTATCGGCCAGGCGCTGGATCTCCATAAGCTCAGCCCCAATAAAACAGCGCGCAAAGCGAGGGTCGAGGAACTGCTCGAACTGGTCGGGCTCGACAAGTCCCATGCCTTCCGCTACCCGCACGAATTCTCCGGCGGCCAGCGCCAGCGCATCGGCATCGCCCGCGCTCTCGCTGTCAAACCGAAGTTCATCGTCTGCGACGAACCGCTGTCCGCGCTCGACGTGTCGATTCAGGCACAAATCGTGGAATTATTGGAAGATCTGCAGCAGCGCTTCGGCTTGACCTATTTGTTCATCGCACACGACTTGTCGATGGTCAAACATATCAGCGACCGCGTCGCCGTCATGTATGGCGGAAAAATCGTTGAGCTCGCAGACAGCGAAGAACTTTATTCCAACCCCCAACATGCCTATACGAAATCGTTGCTGTCGGCAATACCGATCCCAGACCCCGAAATCGAATCACAGAAAAAACGCATCCTAATGGCGGAACGGACCGATGACGACCCGTATAATTTGCTGAACTCGCAGCTCGTAGAAATATCAGCCGGCCATTGGGTCGCCAAATAAAAA
>NZ_JAPEHT010000249.1 GCF_028823615.1 Planococcus sp. A6 | reverse complement strand
TTTTTAATTTGTCAGAACACGCTGAAGTCTTCTGATTTCAAATCAGTGATGAACATATGCCCTGGAGCATGGGTGATCATCAAGGATGGTTTGCTTTCCATGGCGACGGCTTGGGGTGTCACGCCGCATGCCCAGAAGACCGGCACTTCCCCGGGCTTGATTTCCACCGCGTCGCCGAAATCGGGCTTCGCGATATCTTGGATGCCGATCGATTCGGGGTTGCCGATATGGACGGGAGCGCCGTGGACATTCGGGAAGCGGCTTGTCACTTGCACGGCGCGGACGATGTCTTGTTCTTTGATCGGGCGCATGCTGACGACGGTTGGGCCTTGGAAGCGGCCGGCTGGGACAGTGGGCATTGATGTCTTGTACATCGGAACATTGCAGCCTTGTTGCTGATGGCGCATCGGGATGCCGTTTTGCGTCAGCGCTTCTTCGAATGTAAAGCTGCAGCCAAGCAGGAACGCGACCATATCGTCGGTCCATAATGAACGGATATCCGATGTTTCTTCTGTCAATACGCCGTCCCGGTAGACACGGTATTTGGGGATGTCGGTGCGCAAATCGGCTGTCGGCGCAGAAAGGGCCGGAACGAACGAACCGGGTTCTGTGACATCGATGACCGGACAGGATTTCGGATTGCGCTGGCAGAATAGCAGGAACTCAAACGCCATGTCTTTCGGCAAAATGGCCAGATTCGTTTGGATGAATCCAGGGGTAAAGCCGGCAGTCGGTGCTTGGAATTCGCCTTTTCGGATGGCGCTGCGCAGCTCTTCTGGAGATGTGAATTGCATGATTCAATCACTCCTTATTTAAATAATTGCGGGATGCCGTTCAACAGCGTATAGCCGCCCATCCAAGACATCGCGATGACGATGACGACACCGAAGATCGTCATCCACAGCGGGTGTTTGTAGTCGCCGACGATTTTCTTTTTGTGTGCGGCAATAAGCATGACGCCGAGTGCAATCGGCAAGATCAAGCCGTTCAACGAGCCGACAAGCACGAGGATCAAGACCGGGCGCCCGATGGAAATGAAGACGATGGTCGAGATGACGATAAAGCCGATGGTCAAGTAGCGGTGATATTTTTCGAGCACCGGACTGAACGAACGGATGAACGAAACAGATGTGTAAGCAGCGCCGACGACCGAAGTGACAGCAGCTGCCCACATGACGACGCCGAAGATTTTATAGCCGACATTGCCGGCGGCGAGCTGGAACACTGACGCTGGCGGATTGGACGGATCGAGCGCAAGCCCCTGCGAGACGACACCGAGTACGGCGAGGAACAGGATGACGCGCATGATCGAAGCGACACCGATCGCATAGATGGAGCTACGTGTCACTTGCGGCAAATGCCTTTTGCCGG
>NZ_JAPEHT010000248.1 GCF_028823615.1 Planococcus sp. A6 | reverse complement strand
AGAAGTCATATTTTCCGAAGCTTATCGCTCGCTTTCCGCGGGCGGGAATCGAGCCTCCTCGTCACTACGTTCCTGCGGGGTCTCTCAAACCCGCTATTCCCGCAGGAGTCGAGCGAACGCTTCTCCAAATACTGAGATAGGTAATTGATTTATTAATGTAGGAAAGGTGATCTTTGTTTTAATTTATAGTGGATTATAACTTCTTTTACACACAGAAAAACGCCAATCCTTTATAAATAGGGATTGGCGTTTTTTTATTGTTCCTGCCCGCGTGGTGCTTTTGGCGGTTGGCACGTATCGCATTTGCGCTGGTTGTTCTTGTTGAACTTCGTGAAAGTCTTCTCGAAGTTATTGCCGCATGCGCATTTGAACAATAGTTTCTGGGAGAATCCGTGGTATTCCGTCGACAATAACTTGCTGTCGGAATTGTTGTTGACGAATGTCCGGATTTTATCGATCGTCCATCGTTTATTCATTCTGTTACACCTCAATTTAGGATTGGCTGGAAGCTTTCGGGCATCCTTTGCCTTGGGACAACGCATAGTTGTCTTAAGTCATCTATTATAGCACGCCTGGAGAAGAACTGTTGCATTCTTTATCCAGGTCTACGGGCGAACAGAAGCTGATCGAAACGTAAACAACCAGTTGAACCAAAATCTGCTGCCACCCTGCTTTCGCGCCTGAAGTCAAAACGCCGCCTATTAATCCATCGATTACCGGGGATAATCGAAAAAGAGGCCAGACTATTTGATTGAGAGACGATCCTAATGCAGTTTAGCTTGTTGAAAACTGGTCACTCCATAAGCTATGCAATGTGCGATATAGAGAAAGGTCATGACGAAAAAGGCAAAAGAAGCTCCTTCCACCATAATAATGGCTGCCCACGCAATAACAATAAAGACAGACGTCGCGATCCATGCAGATGATCGTGCATTTACGTGGATGTTTTGATAACGTTCGTCCAATTGACGCTTTTTCTTCATATTGTGCCTGGCAATGAAATACGCAGCCAAGCCGCTCAAAACCCCAAAAACCAATCCACCGAGACCGATTAAATGATTCATTGTTTCATTCAATGTTTTCATCCCCTTCGAATTGAAATAAATCTTCAATATGGCATTCAAAAACTTGAGCGAGCTTATGGGCGAGTACAAGAGAGGGCTTATATTTTCCCTTCTCAAGAGATATGACTGTTTGCCTGGATACACTCAGCAAGATGGATAATTGCTCTTGGGTAATGTTGTGCTCAGCGCGTTTTTCTTTAATGACGTTCTGCATATCGTTATTACTTCCTCTCACAAAAGTAAAGCTAACTTTACGTAAAACTTACTTTACTTATTTCTGAAAGTCAACTCATTTTCTGCCTTTTTCCTTTCCAAAAAGTT
>NZ_JAPEHT010000247.1 GCF_028823615.1 Planococcus sp. A6 | reverse complement strand
CCTTCTCATTTGCTCGGTCTTCTGTTGTTCGACTCGTTCACCCATTAAGAAAAGGACAGGAATCTAGGGGCTGTTTCCGACAGGTTACAGCCCCTGATTATCGGCTTTTTTAGGGAGAAGCGACACATAGAGCGCCTTGAAACGACGGTTGCTAGGCGCTCTTGTGCAGTCGCCCGTGAAAATGCTCTGTACTTGAGTTTATCCTATCAATTAAACATCAATCGGTATTTGCTAAAAAGATCAAGGCGAAAAAGATGAGGCCAGAGACCATATTCCAGTACATCGATTTCTTATTTCCTTTTTTAAAATCATCTATACTTCGCAGAAAAAAGATCAGGGACGGAATGATAAAAAAGAAGTGGAAGAGCAACCGCCAATAAAAACTACCGATTAGCAGGGCAAATCCTACAAACATTAGCGGAATTTCTCTTTTTGGTATTTCGGATTCTTTTTCTTCGGGATTTTTCAATAGATTCCTCGTTTCTTTCGCTCCACACAGCGAAGCCTTAATGGATTCAACAGATCATTAAGCGTACGTTCATGTTCAGTACTGTAAATGTCTAATTTTTTGTCTATAGCGAGTGCGAACCATCCGGTGTAATGCATCTGCTGGCTTAGATTGAATGACTTCTTTAGCATAGGCAAGTTCAATGGGGGCTAATCCTTCTTTTGCTCGTTTTTCGTTCAAATGAGCAACGGTTTTGGAAATACTACCGATATAGGCATAATGTTTAATGATTTGTTTTTCAAGAGTTTGTTCACCATAACTCTCGGCGAGAAACACGTATTTTTCTAACCGGGCAATTTCAGACTTAGCTTTGTACACAGTGGGCAAAATTCTCATTTACTAATCTCCGTTCTACAATAGTTTCCATTTGAGTGGTGTCTTTAACATAATATTTTTTCTTTTTATTGTAAATAATATAAAAATTAGAAAGTGGATAAAAATAACTAGTAAAAGGTTTGTTTTTTATAGATATATCACTTTTAATTACTTAAATTCTAAATTTATTAATGAAAAATAACACCAGTTTTAATCTTTTTCCGATTTAAAATGTAATAAAGGGGATCATTTTACAAAATTAAGCTTAATAGCGTGCGTAACCCAGTAAATTCATGTTCTGACATAGAAAAAGCATTGGAGAAGGAATTCTTCTCCAATGCTTTTTAACTCAACGCTCTAATTCATTTTCTTTTTCTTTCGTTTTTTCACCTTTGTTCAATTGAGCGAAGGCTTCTTTTAATTCAGACGTTTTTCCATGATTCGGATTCAATTCATTCAGGTGTTTTTGTAAATCATCCTTGGACTGGATCTGCGGATTTTTCACCAATTGCCATCCGATGGTGACGCCGTACTTCGCTTCTGCTTGTAAATTCGGTTGCTTCAGCAC
>NZ_JAPEHT010000246.1 GCF_028823615.1 Planococcus sp. A6 | reverse complement strand
CGCGTGTTGTTGGTGTTTTTAATTACTTTGTTTTAATTGTTTTAATTGTTTTAGGACCTCTGAAACCCTTGGTATGACTGATCTGAAGGAGTTTAACTATTACCTTTTCGATTCAAACTATTACCTTTTCGATTCGAACTATTACCTTTTCGATTCGAAACTATTACCTTTTCGATTCGAACTATTACCTTTTCGATTCGAAATATGAAAATTTTAAAAAATAGTAATAAAAACTTTTACATATAGATTTATTGATGATATTATCGAGTTAAACATTACTTTTTTAAAATTAAGTAATATTAATTTGGGGGATGTGACTGGATGAATCAAAATTATGTGGTAACTCAAGGGAATAATTTGATTGAAGCTAGACATAAAAAGCCGTTAACTGCACGAGAACAAAAAATTATCCTGACTATGGTTAGCATGATTGAGCCTACAGATGGGGATTTTAAAGACTACATAATTTCTGTTCGCGATTTTCATGAAATGCTAGGACTCGAGGGGAGAGAACACTACACAGAAATTAAAAGGGTGGTAGAAAGTTTAATGACAAAGGTGGTAGAGATTCCTTTAGAAGATAAAGGATGGTTAATGACTCACTGGGTATCTACCGCAAGATATGTAGATGGTTCTGGAGTTATACAGCTTCGTTTTGCCCCTGAGTTAAAACCTTATTTACTGCAACTCAAAGATACTTTTACTTCGTACAAATTGAATAATATCTTGTCGCTTAAAAGCGTGTATGCTATTCGGCTCTACGAATTAATGAAAAAGTGGCAAACTGTTACTGAATGGAAATGTTCAATAGACTCATTAAGAGGAAAATTGGGCGCTGCCAATAAGTCATATAATCTCTACGGCAACTTTAAAAATAAGATATTACTTCCTGCAATTAAAGAATTAAACGAGCAAACAGATCTATTAATTCAGTACAAAGAAATCAAAAAAGGTAGAAAAGTCGATGCTATTGAATTTACTATTCGTCATGTCCCTGAAAAGAAAATTAAAGTCCCTTATCTTGAAAATATTTCTGAATCCGTTGAAGAACTGAGCGAAATAGACAAGCTACGTATACGAATGAACGAACTCGCAGAGGGCTATCAATTCGATACCGGCTTTTTTGCGCAGCTGCATCAAGGAGTGTCCTTGATTTGGCAAGACGACGCCGAACGGGAATTGGAATTCTTAATTCGCTACGTCAACGAAGAAAAGAGCGTGAAGAATCCACTCGGGTTTATCAAATCCAAAATCACTTCCGCCTGGGAGATCCACGAAGCTGGCGGACGGATTACATTTGCGGATCTGCAGCCAGTTAAAGAACGCTGGGCCGGACGCGAAGAAAAACTTCCGGACTGGTTCACTTCCAAAGATGAACCGGCTGAACCATCGGAATCGAATCCGGAACTTGATAAAGAAAAAGA
>NZ_JAPEHT010000245.1 GCF_028823615.1 Planococcus sp. A6 | reverse complement strand
TTTCATCATGAAGTTCACGCCTTTCAATAGTTCGCTTTTACAGTTCAAACTCCAATCCGAGTTCACGGCGAAGTTGTTTGTCTTTGCCTTTTCGACGGAGCTTCGTCGGTGAAGGTGTCTCGTGTTGGGCCTGGTGCTGATCTTGTTCGGCTTGCTCAATCAACTGTTCAATCAGTTCGGTACTGGCTCGCCCTGTCGGGAAGTGAGAAAGGAACTTCTGTTGGCTGCCTAAGCGTTCAGCGAATCGAGCCTCCGGTTTTGCTTGATAAGCATGATGCGCCATTGCTTGTTTGTTTTGTTCTTTCTTCGCCACTTGCAAGCACGCCTTCAAGGTCGGCGTTTTTGTCTGCTTGTCCTGTTGCGCGAAGTGCTTGAGAAGAGCCGTCTTCGTTTCTAATGGAAGTTGCTCGACGTCTTTTAACAGCTTCTCTTTTGCTTGTGGGAACGTCTCTCGAATCAAGGCATTAAGTTCCTGATCCATGTGCTTCGCTTTCGCCTCGTAGCGTTCAATCAATTGCTGCGTCGTGTTCAGTTTGACGGACGTTTCATAAATCGCTTTGAGGTCTGTGCCGTCTCTCACGAGCTGTTCTTTTTCACTGCCGAGCTTATTGCGAATCAACGCTTGAATCCGGATTTGCTCACTGGCTTTCTCGCCTTGCTCACACGCCTTTTTCAGTTCCTGCAGCTGCAAGTGATGGTTCACTTCAGGAGCTGTTGGAATGGCTATCCGGTCGTTTGTTTGGATTGCATTCAGGATATTCGATTTGTACGCCACGGTCCGGTCATTATGCGCAAACCGTTCCTCAATGTCCGGGAACAACTCATTAAAGGCGTTATGGACGATTAAGCTTTGCGCCCGGTACGTGCGCTCGGCATGTGCCACGACTTGATCGACCGTTTGTTGGTCTTTCTCGACAGATTCCGTTAACGCTTCAAACGCATCTAAACGTTCAGTGAAGAGCGAACGGAAGTCAGATGAAGTGAATCCTTGTTGCTTTACGACAGAGAAATGGTGTTCTTGATACGCCTTGTGAGAAGCGTTCAAAATAGCGTGCGTGACCTGGGCTTCGACTTGTCTCGGTTCGACTTTGCGTTCTTCCCAGCGATACAACCCTTGCAGCTGATCGTGAACTGAATCGAATGAGAAGTTGTCTTTCAGACGCCCTTGCATGAAGTACCAGCTCTTTTCGTAATCCTCGTTCAATTGGGCAGTAACTTCGCTTGTGTGACGATGCAAAACAGTCTGAACATCTGTCTGTTTCTGCTTAGCAGACAGAAAGGCAATTTTATCATTTAGCTGAGCGATTTCGGCGTTTTTTTCTCGGATTTCTTGATTCAATTGATGATAGAACGTTTGCGCTTCGATCCCTCTTTCTTCTAACCGTTTCACGTATTGGTATTCATTTCGTTCCAAGCGAACCTCAGCGATTTGGTCGAGTC
>NZ_JAPEHT010000244.1 GCF_028823615.1 Planococcus sp. A6 | reverse complement strand
AGCTGAAAGCGCGACGTCCTGTCGCATCAGCTGCATGACTCGCATCCTGCGAGCCTCAAGCAGGCCCCTGTAACGCAGTCGAAAAGCGGAAGCTTTTCTACTCACTTTCCTATACTATACTCTCCACGTAGTCCGAGCTATATGGAGTGTTCGATTGGAGCGCAATCCCCCCATATAAAAATTACTACTTCCCTCTCTTGTACTTCACATACTTGATTCCATACAAAAACCCGCCGAAAAATATTCTCGGCGGGTTTTGCAAAGCTGATTTCATTCCATTATTGGTACCACGAGCCGACGACCGGATAATCGTAAGGCTCGTTGTTCAAGGCTTTGATGATTGCGATGATCGGCACGATGATACCAATGGCGCCGAACAACAGCAAGAGCGGGAATCCGATTAAAACCACTGTCAGTAAGCTTGATACGAAAATCAATGCACTCATGACCAATTGGAACAATAAAGCTTGAATCGATAGTTTCTTCACTTCCTGATCGGCCGAAAGAATAAAGACAATCACCGGGACAAGAAACGGAAGGAAAAACGCACTGGCGTGGACGAGTATTTTCATTCCTGTGTTCTCCATTAGGTTGACCTCCAGTCAAATTGCTTTCTTACCCTTATATACGGCCGATGATCAAAAAAGTTTCAATTTTTTATTCGGAAGCACGCAAAACTACTTTGCCGAACTGCTTGCCTTCCGCCAAATAATCGAACGCTTCTTGCGCTTCCTCCAAGGAAAAGACGCGGTCGACGACAGGATGGGTATCGTGCTGTTCGATGTGCTGGATCATGTCACGCAGTTCCTCGCGGCTGCCCATTGTGGAGCCGAACAATTGATATTGCCCGTAGAAGAAGCTGCGCAAATTGAAATCGACATTATCCGCGGTCGTCGCACCGAAAATGACGATGCGCCCGCCTTTTTTCAATACGTCGAGCGAACGGTTGAACGTTGCACCGCCGACGCTGTCGATGACGAGGTCGATCGTTTGGCCTTCGAGTTCCTTGACCCAATCGCTGTCGGTCGGAATGGCGATGTCCGCGCCGATTTCTTTTGCCTGGGCAAGTTTGTCTTCACTTCTTGAGGTAACGATGACCGTCGCACCAGCATTTTTCGCAAACTGAATCAAAAACGTCGCGACGCCGCTTCCTGCGCCTGGAATGAACAAAGTATCGCCTTTTTTCAATTGCCCTTTCGTGAACAACGCGCGATAGCCGGTCAAAGCAGGTAAAGCGAGACCAGCTGCTTCTTCCCATGATAGATGGGCCGGTTTTTTCTCGAGCTGCTCTGCGGAAATGGCGATTTTTTCAGCGAACGTCCCATGATCCGGCATCCCAAGGATATCGAAGCCTTCCGGCGGGGCGTCACTGTTTTCATCCCAGCGCAGTGCCGGGTTGATGATCACTTCGTCACCCACCTCAAAAGCCGTCACGCCTTCTCCGAGCGATTCGACAACGCCCGCACCGTCTGATCCGATAATCAGCGCTTCCGGGTTGTCCCCGTAGCGCT
>NZ_JAPEHT010000243.1 GCF_028823615.1 Planococcus sp. A6 | reverse complement strand
AGCCCCCTTCCACTCCGTCTCTAGTTTTAGAAGCAAAAGAATTTTTCATGTACACTCAATTAAAAATGTGGAAATGCGTCATGCTTTGCACCTCATATCTTTTGTAGCAAAGAGAATACGGTTTTTCGACCTAATCTTCCAACAAGATATTCGGTTCAAGTACTAATTCATCAGATGCCACATCTCAGGAAGCGATTCCCCCACTAGCCGGCAACTGCATATTGAAGCAGATCCATTTGAACAAACTCCACACAACGAAATCTCTAAGCCGCCATGCATTCAGGGTGAGCCGACGCAGTAAGACAAGCGTTCTTCTTGGCTTGCTGCTAAAGGCCAACCCAAAGCAAGGCGGCGACTACTGCGATGAAACAACATTCAAACGCGGGAAAATTCCCACAAGCAAACCCTCACTATCATCTTGACGCAAAGCGACCTACAGTAAATAACTTCTTATTTCATTCCCCCTACAAGCTGGCAGTCAATCGCCGTTCTTCACACTCAACACCGTAATCGTCAAAAGAATAATAATCATGCCGATTATTTGGACAATGGCCAGCTCGTCGCCGAGCAAAACCAGACCAAATAACGAAGCGGTCACGGGTTCTACCATCGCAATGATGGAAGCAGTAGAAGGCGCGGTCCGTTCGATGCCAATCGTATAGAGCGCAAAAGATAGGCCAGCGCCTACAATCCCGATTGCAATAAACCATCCAACATCGCTGGAACTAAACACAGAAGTTGCTTCTTGGACATCTACAAAAAAAGCTAAAACGATACAGAAAGCAACAAAAGCCAGAGTCAATACCATTTGCGGCTTGCCGTTTTCAGAAGCATTTTTGAACCCGAAAATGAATAACGCATAGGAGAGCCCTGCTCCGAGACCGGTGGCGACACCAATGAGATTGACCGCGGAAGACCCCGTATCATATGCTTCAGTCAATAGCACGATGCCTGCCAAAACACTGAAGATGCATCCCCATTTGAACCAAGTCGATTTTTCCAATCGAAACAAAAAAGAAATAAGCAGGACAAACAATGGCGCGGTATACATCAAGGTCGCTGCAATTGGAACACTGGTCGACTCGATGCTCAAAAAATAAAATGTAAAGTTTCCAGCTACGCCGATACCCGCTACAATTGACCACAAGATTAAACGAAGCGAAAAATCCCTTTTTTCTATTTTGCTTAAAAGAAACCAAACAACAAAACACGCCAAGCCAACGGCGCCGCGGTAAAAAGAAATGACCAATGGATTCCATCCCTTACTCAAGAGGATGTCTGCCAAGCCTCCCGTAGCCCCCCAACAAATTGCTGCCAAAATGATCATCGCGCTTCCAGAAAACTTCATAAAGCAAGCTCCTATCTATTCGCATTTTTGCCAGCCACTGCCTACAGCGGTGCGCTTTCCATTTCCCCTACTATAGCCAGCAAAATAATCTCCCAAACTTTTTCCAGTTGCTTGTTTGAAAGAAATTTAAAAAAGTTTCCCTAGCTATTTTTCACGACAAAAAAAG
>NZ_JAPEHT010000242.1 GCF_028823615.1 Planococcus sp. A6 | reverse complement strand
ACGCCTGCGGCCACCAACAACTGATTCAAGATGGCGATATACATGCCGTCCCCGCCAATGGCTATACGCCCGACAGCCGATACGATGAACAGCACCGCACTGACCAAGGGCCCGCCGTATAAAGCTCCGACAATCATCGGTACTTGCCGGAGGTCGAATATATAATCTTCCGTGAGAAATTGGTACGGAAACACCATGCACAGGATGATGGAGATGGAAAACAGGATCGTCATGGTGATCCTGTGGCTGACGAAGAAGTTTCGCTGCCCGGCTGTCGCGAACATTTGATAGAGGATGATTGGAAAAATGATGAAGAAAATATTATTGATCATGCCGGTCATCATTGCTTCCATGGCTGCACCTCCCTTTCCCGTTTCAGATTACTATTATACCGATAATTTCCCCTCACCTTCCAGCTATTTTTAACGATCTTTATACGGATGGTCAATTGCCGCCCGTATCTTCGTCAAGGTCCGTTCCCTGCGCTTTTTCATGCCGGATAATGTGACGCCATAATGTTTTTGCAATTCTGTCAGGCTGTAGCCGTCTATATACATCTCCTGAAGCAGCCGCCGTTCTTTCGGGCTCAAGAAAGCTGCATCCAGCCAGTCCGGCAACTTTTCAGCCACCCACTCCACCGCTTCTTCCTCTTCAAGGAATAAATCGGAATTCTTGACCTTCTTGCCTCCTTTTTGACGCCTTGTCAATTCGTCTTTCATGGCACCTTTGATGCTGCGATAGGCAAACGGCGCAAAATGGCCGATTGCCGGATCATGTTTTTCCCACGCTTGCCACAGCGCAATAAACCCTAGTTGGCGGAATGCATCATAATCGGTGTAAATATTCAATTTGCGGATAATCGATGAGATCATCGGCGCGTACTGGTCTGCCACTTCCGTAAAAGCTTCCATCTTCTTTTCCTTCTGGACGTCCTGTTTATTCCCGGGTGAATACAGCTTATGAAAGCTTTCCCGCTGAGTCTAGGCCGGAAAGTGAACACCAATGCATTTAAAATTGGATAATAAAACCATTTTATAATACTTAAGTTTTTAATAATTTCCACAATAATTACAATTATCTGTATATTTATATTGATTCATTAAAAGAGAAATGATACGATTTCCCCACAATGTAAAAAGGAGAGAGACGGAATGAAAAATTGCGGTGATTTGCGGGTTGATCAGGACGTCTTATTTCTCGAATCATGGTACGAGACAGGAAAGCGTTCACGCATCACTACTCCATACGGTGTCTTCTATTCGCCCGACCCGCCGCTAACTTTGATAGATAAAGCATCCATGTTGTTCGCTTTCCCTAACGGTGGTCGCGTAAAAGCGACGCGCCATAACCTCAAGATACATGGGAAGAACATCATTCTATTCTCAAATCGCGGTCTTGCCGCCTACCCGACTCATTCCCCTTGCCAACTGGGGTGCGTCTGGATCTTCAATCACCACTACAAACTGGAGGCCATCTCTTCCATCAGGACACGTATCATTTACGAACGCTTCGGGATCTCCAAAGAAGTC
>NZ_JAPEHT010000241.1 GCF_028823615.1 Planococcus sp. A6 | reverse complement strand
ATAGCTTCTGCCGTAAACTGGCGTGTTTTGTTCATATGTCTGCCAGCCTTCGTTTTGATCCTGGAAATTGACGTAACTTAAATCGGAGATGCCGTTGAAATAATGGCCTTGCTTCACTTCCAGGCCAAACCGCTCTAACGCCGTTTCTTGTACTTGCTGAATGCATTTCTGGACAAGCTTGGAATCGCTTGAATTGACTGGCGGATAATAGGGCGGCGCAAACAGCAAGATGACCGCAGGCGTCAGTTCATGACATTGAATCAACAATTGATCGGTGATGGCATGGGATTGCTCCCGCACATCGTGGTCCACATCCTCTGTCACATTCGACATGATCTGCTCAACCGTTTTCTCGCCCAATTTTTCAAGCGCATATTCCTTCAGCTCTTCAAAGCGGAAAACTTTCACTTCGTTGACCGGCTCGATTCCTTCACGTTTGCACATCTCCACGTAATCACGGCTCATTTTAGCCAATGCTTCACGAGCCGTTTCTTCAAACATTTGCATCGTTTCTTCTGCATTGCGTTCGAGCAGGAAAACATTGTACATCGAAACTGCGCGATACGGCGTCTGCGCAGAGTATTCCATTTTAACGTCGCGCTGCAATACCGTGACCGGAAGCGGCGATGTTTCACCGTAAAGCGTTTCACGGAATTTCGGGTTCCAGCTCATTTCCTGGGTCAAATACGAAGCCATATAATTCGAAGTCAGCCCGCTGAGCGGTTCGCCGACATGTGTTTCTTTCCCGTAAAATAAGGCGCTCGGCATGATTTTCCCGATACTTCCGCTGTAGACTTTAAAATCGCTTTCTTTTGGGTCCTGGGCAAATACCGGTTCGCCGTTCAAGAATAAAGAATAATCGAGCTGATGCGTTTCGGCCAGTTCCAGTAGAAACGGGACGGCATGGCGCATGCCATTGGAATTGACTTCCTCATCCGGCACCGTCAACAGTACAAGATTGACCGGCCATTGTTCCGTCGATGCCTTTTCGAGCAAGGCCATATGCAAAGCGAGCCCCGCTTTCATATCCATCGTGCCGCGTCCGAACAAATAATTGCCCGATTCCAAATCGGCCAAAGCTTCTTCAGTGAGCATTTCCTTCCGGTCATGGAGCGCACGTGTCAACAGGCGCGGATTTGAAGCCAGCGGGCGCAAAACCCCGTAATCCTCAGTGGACACCGTATCGAAATGGCTGATCAGAACGACCGTATCCACAGCGTCTTCATGTTTATAAAGTGCCGTCAAAAACGTCCGGCCCCAGTTGACTTCGCCGAGCTCTAAGTGGTCCGGGTGCTGTTTAAAATACTCCAATTCACCCAATAACCCTTTTAACTTAACCGGGAATTCCGCTTCCCCTTGCGTCAAGTAAATACTTTCCCAGCTGACCAGCTCGCACAGCAAATCCTCCAATTTCTCCGGTGTGTCCCAGAAACGCTCCATTTAGACCAATCCTTTCCTGTTCCTTTAAATTGAACTTATGGTGTTTAGTTATCGTCATGTCAAAAAGAACCATTTTATCTTCCTAAATGCTTCGAACAGCCCGTGCGATTAA
>NZ_JAPEHT010000240.1 GCF_028823615.1 Planococcus sp. A6 | reverse complement strand
CCTGCCTGTCACGCAGGAGATCGCCGGTTCGATCCCGGTCGGGACCGCCATTTTTATAAATATGTGGGTCAGTAGCTCAGTCGGTAGAGCATTAGATTGAAGCTCTAAGTGTCGGCGGTTCGATTCCGTCCTGACCCACCATATTGCGGGTGTAGTTTAGTGGTAAAACCTCAGCCTTCCAAGCTGATGATGAGGGTTCGATTCCCTTCACCCGCTCCAATAATGGGCCTATAGCTCAGCTGGTTAGAGCGCACGCCTGATAAGCGTGAGGTCGGTGGTTCGAGTCCACTTAGGCCCACCATTGTTCCGAAGTAGCTCAGTGGTAGAGCACCGCACTGTTAATGCGATGGTCGTAGGTTCGAGTCCTACCTTCGGAGCCATACTGGGGAAGTACTCAAGTGGCTGAAGAGGCGCCCCTGCTAAGGGTGTAGGTCGGTAACACCGGCGCGAGGGTTCAAATCCCTCCTTCTCCGCCAGTATTTGGCCCCTTGGTCAAGCGGTTAAGACACCGCCCTTTCACGGCGGTAACACGGGTTCGAATCCCGTAGGGGTCATATTAAAAAGCGTCATGCATTCATATGCATGACGTTTTTTTCTTTTTCTGATTTTTGTTCATTGCGTGAAGTGAAACTGTGTATTGCCATTCCTAGTATTACCATGGTTAAACCAATTAATGCTGTTGGAGAAGGAAATGCGATGCTTAAAAGAAAAAATTCACCTATTAATGCAAATATAACTTCCATAGATTGTGTGGCTTCAACTGCGGCAAGCTTTGACATGTTATTTCTGACCATATCGGTCGCCATAAAAAATAGAACAGTCGCTATTACTCCTGAACTGATAGCAACTATCAAAGATTGATAAATTTGAGAGTTAGAAGGCAATCCAGTTGTCGAGAAACCATAAATAGAGAGAATCAACCAAAATGGGAGGCTAGCAATCGTCATACCAAGCACACGTTGATATGCGTCTAAACGCCCTTCACAAAGCTCCATCATTTTCCGATTTCCAAGTGGGTAAGCAAAAGCGGCGATTAAAACCGGCACTAAACCAAGTAGCAATGTGAAAGTAGTGACATCAGTTAGGTGGTCAAGTTGAAGAAGGGCTATTCCAGCTAAAATAATAGTTGAAAATAATAAGCCTTTGATCGGAATGTGTTGTCTATGCATAACAGTTTGGCCGGATACATGAATTTTAACTAAAAAAAGAGGTGCCAGTAAAGTTCCAGCGATGATTGTAAATTGCCAAGTTCCGGCTATTAGCCATCCTGGGGAGTATGCTGCTGCAAAACACAAGGGAGCGTAAAAAAGACCGAATCCTATGAAACTCCACAATAACCATTTCACCTTATGTTTTTTCATTTCATGGAGGAGCGGAAGTAAATTGCCCCTAAGCATGACAATTAATAAGAGGAAAGGAATCATAAATAGGTAACGCAGGGACGCGCTCCATACCCAATGGCCTCCTTGTGCCTCCATTAGTGCATTAACAATAAATGTGACTGCAAAAAACATTGCTCCTGCAAGACCTAATAAAATTGGTTTCATAGGAAAACCCCTTTAAAATATATTAGATACAATATATCGCAACCGAGAAATTTTCACCACTCTTATTTTTAATAAGACTTCTCATAGCAATTTCTATAATAAAAAGCTGATGGCAATGTAGACTGACATAGCGATTTGAGACAACCATAAAACACCTTTATTAGGCTGCTT
>NZ_JAPEHT010000023.1 GCF_028823615.1 Planococcus sp. A6 | reverse complement strand
TTTTCTTTATAGTCATCTTTATTTTCGTCCCAATGGGTTTTGCCTTTTTCGATCGCCTTGTCTTTCATTGCGTTCAACTTATCCAAAAATGCCATATCGATCATCCTTCCGTTTCCGCTGGCCATGCGACCAGCTCAACTGCGTTCAGCATAAGCTTTGTACACTTCAATGTCCAAGATAGTCATCTTTCCTTATTTAATCAGCCCCTGCCATTAGATTCCAAACACTTCACTGCCTGTTTGTTCTTTATCAGAACTATTACAAGAGGGGGTTATTGTGCAACTCCGATTTCAATGCATACCGCGACTTAGACTTTTACAGGAACAAGGAAGCCGTCTCACTTATTCTTCCAAAACACCTCCCTTTTTTAGCCAGTCATGGACTACATCTCTTACTTCCTCAGGAGCAATAGGAACATTCGTCTTTGGGTCCCACTTCGTCGTTATGGAAATGCTATCTACCACTTTCCCGCCTTTCTTCTCAATTCTTTTGGTAATTGATTCTATAACCTGCTGGGGAATATTTTCATCCCCTTTTGTTAGAAAAAGCCAAACTTTCTTATCTTTAAACGAAGCCTTTTTTAAATATTTATTAATGGCGGGAGCTGTTTTTCCAGCCCAGACTTGAGCTCCAAGAAATATATTTTCATATTCTTTTAATTCGAAGTCCATTGGCTTTATACTGCTTTTAAATCCCAAAAACGCTCCCATGGCTGCGCCAGCAATCTTTCCTAAAGCCCGCTTCTTTTTCTCTTCGATTTTCTGAATATCAAATTTGGTAAGGCGGTGAATTTCTTTCGCTACTACTTCTGTACTGCCTATCCAAGAATAATAAACAATCAAGCTGCGATTCTTCATTTTTAGGACTCCTTTATTGTTCTTCGCTTCTCAATTTTTGTATACAACTCGATCGCAAAGCGGTTCACGCCCTTCCCGGTTAATTTCGTCGAAGAGGCATCATCAACAAGAAATGCCTAAAACGCGGGGGAGTGGAAAACCGCCAAAATTTGCGCGCAGTCTTCAAAAACCACTTAGTATAGATGGTATCGAGCACCTAAGCAGTGCACTTAATCGAAATCAGGCCTCTTCAGGAAATTCAAATATCTGAAAAAATCACTCAGGCAATGACAGCAAACCGCCGTCAAAAATCTCTAATTTTCTGAAAAATGAAGACTGGTTAACCCTGGTCCTCAAAATGGAATAAAGGCTATTTCCGTCTCTTCATGCCATCGATCGCTGCACCGATAACCAGCCCCACTCCGGTTCCTATCCCAGCCCAGATAACATCCCCAGCAATCACAAAGCTTAAGCCTGCGCCTATCGCAGTTCCGAATATTAAGCCCAAGCCAGTGAATGGCAATTTTGAGTAGTCATAACTATTATTTTTAGCCACGAAACCTGCACTCCTTCAAAATAAAAGTACGAAAGCCAATAACATTTGCTCATTCATATGCAAATGAGTAATAAATGGATAATAGACATTTACTGAAATAACAAAGGCAGACCAGAAAATCATTCAAATGACTTTCGGGCCCGCCTATTGCGCTCACTCACTTTCGCTGATATCTTTCAGGTTCTGTAAAGTCTGCGTTATTGAGTTATTCATCAGTTTCTTAATGTAAATCGTGTTGGCCAGTTTGCCAAGCAGGCTGCCAGGGAGCTCATACTCCATTTCGAATTGAACCTCCGTGCCACCGTCTTTTGGGATATAGCGCCAGGTTTGGGTAGCATCAAAAGCACCGCTAACTAAGCACCGCCACACATAACCGTCTTTTACTGCTGCATTTTCTACCACCAATACATGCAACGCCAAACTTCTACCAAAAAAGTAATACTTTAAATTCATACTTGTGCCTTTCTTTCCTGTGCCAATGAGATCCTCCGCTTCCGATAACCCCGCATACCATTGGTACCAGAGTAACGGATTGGTTGCAAAGTGATGGACTTCCTTTACCCGGCGATCGATAAAAACAGTACTCTTTACGCTCCACATTTCGGCATCCTCCCCTGCCCTAAAATTTCCGATCTTACCGACTGACGTCAGCTATACTGATGCAACCTTGCTATATTCATTAATATAACATGATTCGGGTTAAATAAACTGACTTTTCAGATATTTATAGTAAAATATCGGTATAGACACAGCCAATAGTAGCAGCACCCTCATTTTTCAGATTTTTGGCCTCGACGCCTTAGCTGCAAGATGGCAAAAGCAGTGATCGATCCGCCAAGCAATCCCATGATCATATCGATCATCGTATCATCCGGATCCCTACCCTGTGCAGTGAAACTGAATAGCTTATCACCTGCAAATTCGAGCAATTCCCATACGGCTGCGGCAGCCAAAGAAAACGAAATCATATACAAGGCAATAAATGAGTTGGGCAAGAGCGAAGATCCACCATTCCGAAGCAGACGCCTCAAAATAATCCAACTTGCGTAGCCGATCCAAATTCCCGAAAAGACATGCAGAAAATCATCGAAGTGATTGATTTTATAGCCACCGCCAAACGTTCCGATGACAACAGAGAAAAAAATGAAAAAATAAACGATGCTCGCAAAAATTGCTGGCAGGGGGTACCCGAAATGTCTTTGCACGAGTGCAAGTACGATCATGACAACTACGGTGAGTGCGCCCATGAACATCTTTGTACTGTTGCCTTGCGTATACATATAAACGATTCCTCCCATCAGGGAGACCTGCACTGACCACCAAACTACCCGCTCCACCGCAATCGCCCGTCTGTTCTGAATGGATTCCATATTGATCATCCTTTCTATCCAGTCAATCGGCTTTTGCTATATATATTCAACGCCGTCGTGAAATCGCCTGTCTGTCCAGTACACAGGGCCGAATATTCTTTATATAAGGAGATGTGCTATCATGAAAACTTTTTTAAGGCTTGTGCTCATCCTCGCCAGTTTAACGGTGCTCGGCGTTATTATCAGTTTCTATATCCTCGGGCAAACAGATCCCGCGAACCAGCAAGTACTTGAGGAAAAGAGCTTCGACGAGGAGATCGACGATGTGGAAATAACGGTCGAAAATTCCCGCGTTGAATTATTGCCAAGTGATGATGAAACGACCCGCATCGTGTTCTCCGGCAATGACGACGACTTTACCCTAAGTGCTGAATTGGATAGCGGCCGCTTGAACATTGAAGTTGGCGACCGTTCACCGTTCTTTAATTTCGACTTTAATCGCTCCTATACCCTGCAAGTCTATACACCTGAGAGCGGACTCAATTCCTTGTCAGTCGATAGCGATAACGGCGCTATCGAGGCAAACGAAATTGAAGCCGCCAAGTTGGCACTTGAAGCCGATAATGGACGCATCATCTTAGAGTCAATCGACAGCAACACAATTGAGATCGAGACGGATAATGGAAGGGTTGAGTTAAAAGGCACAGAAGCCGATATTGACGTCCGCTCCTCGAACGGCCGCATCATGTTCAGCGATGTGTCTGGCGACCTAACAGCCCAGGCAAATAACGGCCGCATCGAGTTGGACACCGAGACACTCGATTTCCCTGTCCATTTCGATACGGATAACGGGCGTATTGAAATCCGGACCGACAGTGAACCGGCTAACGCCCGTATTGAAGCACGTGTCGATAACGGCAGCATCGATGTATATGGACGCGAAAATGAAGAAACCGTGTTTGGCAACGGCGATGTACTGATTCAGCTGACTTCAAATAACGGAAGCATTACTGTGGAATGAAAGGAATGGAAAATATGCCTTTGAAACCAGCGACATTGCGCTTGGCGGATTCAAGAGAGATAATCTATATCGAGCATGGCGACCCACATGGCATTCCACTGATTTTCTTGCATGGGCTGGCCGACTCCTGCCATACCTTCGACCTGCTATTCACCAGTTTCCCTGAACATCTGCGCACCCTTGCCTTCACACAGCGTGGGCACGATGGCATCGATCTGCCGGAACTGACGTATCGAACAGACGATTTCGAAGCGGATTTGCTGCAGTTCATGGACGCCAAAGCTATCGAAAAAGCCTTTATCGCGGGTGCTTCCAGCGGGGGATTTACTGCCAGGAAATTTGCTGTGAAATATCCGGCGCGAACGCTCGGGCTCATCTTAATCGGTTCCCCTTCCGAACTCGGCAACCAGCCGGAAATCGTCGCTATTCATGAATCCACTTTGTCGCGCTTAACGGATCCCGTCAGCCCCGAGTTTATCCGAGGATTCACTGGAGAGCTTTTCAATAAACCGGTGCCTGCCGATTTCTTGGAGAAGATGTTCAGTGAAATCCAAAAAGTTCAGGCACGTGTGTGGAAAGAAACGAGTAATGCTGCATTGAATGAACAATTCCCTGGTCTCCTTCATCAAATGACGGCTCCAGCGCTTATTATTTCTGGAAAAGAAGATGCACTCGCTTCACCAGAAGATCAGCAAAAGCTGGCTGCTGCCATCGCTAACTCCCAGCTGTGCATCCTCCCTCAGCTCGGCCATATGCTCTACTGGGAAGGCCCAACAGAAGTCGCAAAGGTCATCATACGGTTTGTCGATGAAGTAGAAAAAAGCTTCTAACTGGCCAAACCATTTCACCGGAAAATTGCCTAGACCGAAAGAATGGCCTTCCATATTTCTTTAGAGAAGGAAGGAATATGAAAAATAGGCGAGTAACAGCCATCCGCCTCAGGGTATAGATAAAAAAAGGAGGCATTTCAATGGATTTGCATGACAAAGACGAAACGAAATTATTCAGCCCGGAATTCACCCGAAACCCATATCCCGCTTACGAGCGGCTGCGCGAAGAGGATCCTGTTCATCAGGTGCGCTTTCCGGATGGCCAGCTCGGGTGGCTCGTGACGCGCTATGCGGACGCAGACGCCGTATTGAAAGATTCGCGCTTCATCAAAGACTTTTCAAAACTGTTCGGCGGCACCATGGACGAGATGAGCGTATTCACCCAAAACATGCTATTTTCTGACCCACCCGACCATAAACGGCTGCGCGGGCTCGCACAAAAAGCCTTTACGCCGAAAATGATCGACAGCATGAAACCGCGCATCCAGGAAATCACCGACGAATTGCTCGATGGATTCGAAGGCAAATCGAACGTCAACTTAATTGACGAATTCGCTTTCCCGCTCCCCATCATCGTCATTTGCGAAATCTTGGGCGTGCCCTCACAGGACCGCGATAAATTCCGGACCTGGTCGAACTCGCTCATCGAAGGTACGAGTGGCGAAGCAGGCGTTAGCGTTTATGAGCATATGAATGAATTTGTCCGCTATCTCGGCGAATGGTTCCAAAAAGTGCGCCAACAACCGGGCGATGACTTAATCAGCCGATTGATCGAAGCGGAAGAAGCGGGCGATCGACTGACGGAAAAAGAGCTGTACGGACTGGTCTCCTTGCTGATCATCGCAGGACACGAAACGACCGTGAACTTAATCGGCAACACCGTACTCACGCTATTGAAACATCCCGAACAGCAGCACGAATTATGCGTACAGCCTGAGCTCATCGGCCCAGCCATCGAAGAATCGCTGCGCTTGAACGGGCCGGTCGAATTCAGCACCTCCAGATGGGCCGCAGAAGACATGGAATTTGGCGGAAAAACCATCCACCGGGGCGATTTGGTCATCGTCGCTTTGAACGCTGCGAACCATGACCCCGAGCAGTTCGATAACCCGGAACTGTTCGATATCCACCGCGAGAAAAGTGCGCACTTGGCGTTTGGCAAAGGCATCCACTTCTGCCTCGGCGCTCCTCTCGCACGGTTGGAAGGCCATACCGCAATCGACGGGCTATTGAAACGCTTCCCCGGCATGGCGCTCGCTGTCCCGGAAAACGAACTCGAATGGCGTCCGGGCATGATTGTCCGCGGCGTCCGTGAACTTCCGGTGACACTCGGAAAATGAATATGCAAAAAGGCGATGCCGACGACTTTTCGAAGTCATTGGCATCGCCTTTTGAATTGTAAACAGCCTAAGCCGTCTCAGGACTGTAGATTTTTAGTTATTTTCATTATCGCGCTTGACGATCTTATCGCTCACTTGCTGGCCGCTCAAGGTCACCATTGGCATGCCGCCGCCTGGGTTGACGGTACCGCCGACAAAATACAGATTGTCGTATAGTTCGCTTTGCTTTTTGTGCTTGAAGCCGCCGTTTTTATTCTTGTCGGAGACGGTTCCGTAAATCGCCCCGCGGTCCGAACCGTAGATACGCTCGATATCATGTGGCGTCCAGACATCGCGTACGACGATATTGTCGCGCAAGCCGTCGAGCCCCATGCGTTCGAGCTTATCGATGACACGCTCTTCGAATTCCTTGTACTGCTCCGGTGTGAAAGGGTTGTCCTGGATATAAGGGATATGCGGCAGGATTTTAATATTCTCATGCCCTTCTGGCGCCTGCGTCGGGTCGGTCTTATTGACGTTGACGAGATAGATTGTCGGGTCGTCCGGCAGCTCGTGGCGTTCGAACACCTTGTCCATCTGCTCTTTTAAATTGTCCGAGAAGAAGAAATTATGGTGGTTCAGCTGCGGATAGGTCTTTTTGACACCGAGATGCAAGACCAGTCCGGAACTCGCCGGTTCGTATTTCTTTTCCAATTTGTCGACAAACTCATGCTCCGCCTTGACCATTTTTTGATAAAACGGGATGACTTCCATATTCGACACATAATAATCAGCGGTTTGGAAGCTGCCGTCTTCGAGTTCAATGCCGGTGATTTGGCCTTCCGCGCTCGTTAAGGCACGGATCACGCCCATGCCGGTATGAATCTGGACGCCAATTTCCCGCGCCAATCTCTCCATGCCGCCTGCTAAATTATGCATGCCGCCCGGCACATACCAGCAGCCTTGCGCGTGCTGCATATAAATCATCATGTTGAGCACAGCGGGTGCACTGTACGGCGAAGATCCGACATATTTGACGTAATACGAAAGCATGTCACGCAAATGCGGATTCGTGATGCGTTTTGAAATCGCGCTATACATTGTCGAGGTCAAATCGAATCCGGTCAAAGTCGCAAGGATGCCGTTTTGTGCGACGGCCTCTTTCGGCGACTCGAAGCCTTCCTTCAAATAGCTTCGCTCTGTCGTTTCGTAAATCTTCCTCGCATACTTGAGCAGCGCGTAATATTCCTTCATGTCCTGTTTCGACAAAGCCGGATTCGCCCGTTCCATCAAATGAAGGTTATGGTACAAGTCAATCACCGTGCCGTCTGGGAAAAATGAGCGCCATTCACGCTCCAAGCGCTGCATCGGCACATAATCGGTCATGTTCTTGCCGCTGCCTTGGAACAAGCGATCGAAAATATGCGGCATCGTCAAAATCGACGGGCCCAGGTCAAAACCGAAGCCGTCCCGCTCCAAGCGGTTCACTTTCCCGCCGATATGCTCGTTCTTTTCATATAGCGAAACCTCATAGCCTTTTTGCTGCAATGAAATCGCTGCCGACAAGCCCCCAAGGCCGCCGCCGATTACGATTACGGATTTCTTCGCTTTCCCCATATATGTACCGCCCCTTTTTCATTGAAATATGTACTCTTCGTTTTGCCTGAAATCGCTTTTAGGGAGATTCTTCAGCATCATGCCATTGTCCTTGTTATTCCCTTCATAATAAGCTTAAAAACGCTCATTGTATAGTTTTTGTATAATCCTAGATGAACCGTTCATTCCAGAAGTAAACAGGATATCGAACGGGAAAAGTGGAATGGTATAAATACAGGCAATTCAAAAGACAGGAGTTGATCACTATGGGTGGATTTCTGCCCCATATATACGACACGGCCATGAAACCTTTGGAGAAAACCCGTTTTGAGAAGATACGCAAAAATCTCGTTCAGCAAGCAACAGGGCGTGTGCTCGAAATCGGCTTCGGTACAGGAGCGAACTTCCGCTATTACCAACATGCCGAACGGGTCGACGCCATCGAACCAAATCCAGAGATGAGCAAACAGGCAGAAAAGCGCATCCGAAAATCAAAGACACCGATCCATACGTACGAAGCGGTGGCAGAACAACTTCCTTTCGCCGATAACAGCTTCGACACCGTCGTCGCGACTTTGGTGTTCTGTACGATCCCGGACCCGGTCAAAGCGCTCGAAGAAATCTACCGCGTCAGCAAACCCGGCGCCCGGATCTTCATGTTCGAGCACGTCAAAATGGACCAGCCGCTGATGGGCAAAACCCAGGAAACTTTGACTCCCGTCTGGAAAAAACTATGCGACGGCTGCCATTTAGACCGCAACACACTCGATTTGGTGAACCGCTCCCCTTTAGATATCGTCAATGTGGAATCCTATTACAGCGGCCTGTTTTTGACCATCGAAAGCCGGAAATCTTACTAATTCAATTTTCTCGTTCTGCGAAAAAGCCCCCGCAAATAATTCGCGAGGGCTTTTCCGGTATTAGATCGCCACTTTCGCTGAAAACTGGCTCCGGTACAAATCAGCATAAAATCCGTCTTTATCGAGCAGCTGTTCATGTGTACCCTGTTCGATGACTTTCCCTTGATCCATGACCAAGATCAAATCCGCATGCTTAATCGTCGACAGCCGGTGCGCAATGACAAAGCTTGTGCGTCCAGCCATTAAGCGGTTCATCGCCTGCTAGATTAAGATTTCTGTCCGGGTGTCAACGCTGGATGTCGCTTCATCCAAGATCATTATCGGCGGATCGGCAAGAATCGCACGTGCAATGGTCAATAATTGCTTTTGCCCTTGCGAAATATTCGATACTTCCTGATTCAATACCGTATCGTAGCCGTCCGGCAATGTCCGGATAAAATGATCGGCATGCGCCGCTTGTGCCGCTGCATAAATTTCTTCTTCAGAAGCACCGGTCTTGCCATAGCCAATGTTGGCGCGAATCGTCCCGTTAAAGAGCCACGTATCCTGCAGCACCATACCGAAGTTGTGCCGCAGCTCATGGCGGGACATCTCCCGCGAATCCAACCCATCGATGGTGATGCGGCCGCCTTTCAATTCATAGAAGCGCATCAATAAATTGATCAAGGTCGTCTTGCCGGCACCGGTCGGACCGACAATCGCCACGGTCTGCCCCGGCTGCACATCGATGTTCATGTTTTCAATCAACAAATTGTCGCCATAGCCAAAGTCGACATCTTCAAATGCCACTGCACCTTTCGCCCGCTCCAGAACAGAGGCCGTCACTTCTTCTACTTCTTCTTTTTCATCCAACAACTCGAACACGCGCTCCGCAGCGGCCACCGTGGACTGGATAATATTGGCGATATTCGCCGTCTGCGTGATTGGCTGCGTGAATTGTTTGGAGTAGGTAATGAAAGCCTGGATATCACCGATTGAAATGGCGCGCTGGATAACGAGCACCCCCCCCGACGATACTGATCAGCACATAGCTCAAATTCCCGATTAAGCTCATCATCGGCATGATGATACCGGAGATAAACTGCGCTTTGCGTCCGGCATTATACAGTTCCTCGTTGACCGCATCGAATTGCTCGTTCGATTTCGCTTCATGGCCAAACGCTTTCACCACTTGATGTCCTGTATACATTTCCTCGACATGGCCATTAAGGCGACCGAGATTTTTTTGCTGGCTGCTGAAGTATTTCTGCGAACGTTTTAAAATTGGCCCGATGACAAAAAGCGACAGCGGCAAGGATACGACTGCGATCAAGGTCAATAGCGGGCTAATCGTTAGCATCATCACGAGAATCCCGACGAGCGTCACGATGGAGGTGATGAACTGCGTCAAGCTTTGTTGCAAAGTGCTGCCAATGGTATCGATGTCATTGGTCATGCGACTCAAGGTCTCGCCGTTTGGCCGGCCATCAAAATACTCGAGCGGCAATTTTTCCAGCTTTTTATTGACGTCTTGGCGCAAATCATAGACAGTATCCTGTGCCACAGTCGACATCATATACTGTTGGAGGTAACTGAACAGGCTGCTGAATACATACAATCCAGCTAGAACGGCAAGAATTTGGCCAATGACACCAAAGTCGATGCCTCCACCAGGCACCCCTTGCAATTGGCCATAAGCGCCTTCAAATAATTCGGTGATTGCCATCCCCATGATTTTCGGCCCAACGATAGCGAATACCGTACTGAGAATCGCGACGGCAAAAACCGCCGCAAGTTTTTTCCAACGCGGTTTCAAATAAGAAACGAGGCGGCGGAATGTGCCTTTGAAGTCTTTTGCTTTTTCCGCCGGCATACTTGCTCCAGGGCGTGGAGGTCCCATCTGGCTCATGCGATCTCCTCCTCTGACAACTGGGATAACGCGATTTCACGGTACACTTCGTTGGATTCCAACAGCTCGTCATGGGTTCCCATGCCGACTACACGCCCTTTTTCCAACACAAGGATGCGGTCTGCATCGACGACCGTGCTGACGCGCTGTGCGACCAATAGCACCGTGGCATTTTTCGTTTCATTTTTCAACGCTTTGCGCAGCTTGGCATCGGTTTTGTAATCGAGCGCCGAAAAGCTGTCATCAAAAATGTACAAATCGGGCTTGCGGATCAACGCACGGGCAATCGACAAGCGCTGTTTCTGCCCACCTGAAAGATTCGAACCGCCCTGCTCGATTTGGGCTGCATAGCTGCCTTCCATTCGATTGATGAATTCCTGCGCTTGCGCGACGCTTGCCGCCTGATCCAATTCCGCTTGGCTGGCCTCCTGCTTGCCAAAGCGAATATTGTCGGCAATCGTTCCCGTGAAAAGAATGGATTTTTGTGGCACAAAGCCTATTTTCGAGCGGATTTCCTGTTGTGAGGCTTCCCGAATGTCGACGCCATTGACACGGATTGTGCCACTTGTGGCTTCGTAAAAACGCGGCACCAAATTGACGAGTGTTGATTTGCCGGAACCCGTCCCCCCGATCAAGGCGGTGATTTCACCAGGTTTCGCCGTAAAACTGATATGTGACAGCGCCGGCTCGGATGCTCCTGGGTAGTAGAATGTGACGTCTTCAAACTCCAAGGTACCGCGTTCGCGGTCCGCTTTTTCCGTACCATCGTCTTTGAACGCTGGCTGCATCTCCAACACTTCGTTGATGCGCTTAGCTGACACGGCAGCTCGCGGAATCATGACAAACATAAAAGACGCCATTACAAGTGCGAACATGATCATCATGACGTATTGGATAAACGCCATCAAATCCCCGATCTGCATCGCGCCGTTACTGATACGGATGCCACCAAACCAGATGACGGCGACCACAGTCATGTTCATGACCAGCATCATGACTGGCATCAGGAATGCCATGACTTTATTGACTTTGATCGAGACATCGGCGAGTTCCCGGTTGGCTTTTTGCATGCGCGCCTTTTCTTCCGTTTCGCGGTTAAATGCCCGGATGACCCGGATGCCGGTCAAATTTTCCCGCACGACCAAGTTCAAGCCGTCCAGTTGCTTTTGCACTTGCTGGAACAACGGCATGCCATATTTCAGGATGAGCAGGATCGACACGGCCAGAATCGGCATCGCACCGATGATGACCAAAGATAATCTCGCGTCTTTTGAAATCGCCAAGATCAAGCCGCCGACTAGCATGACCGGCGCACTGATGACCATGCGCAGCATCATGATGACGACTTGCTGGACTTGAGTAATATCATTCGTCGTCCGGGTGATGAGCGACGCGGTTCCCACTTCATCAAATTCCTGAAGCGAGAACTGGCCGACATGCTTGAAGACTTTCTGCCGCAAATCGCGACCGAGCCCCATCGCCGCTTTGGCCGAGTAATAACTGGCAAAGACGGCAGCAATGGCGCCAATCGCGGATACCAACAGCATCCAGCCGCCGATTCTCCAAATATAGGGAATGTTCCCTTGAACGACCCCGTTGTCGATGATGTCAGCCATCAAAGTCGGCAAAAACAACTCCGCCATCGACTGGGCGAACACCAAAGCGACGACACCTAGCACAATCCATTTATACGGGCTGAGGTTTTTCAGGATTTTGATCATTTTACTGCCCCCTCCATTTCCGCTTCGCTTAAATATGAAGAGATGTTTTTGTGTGCAGCGACGAGCTCCTCGATTTGAGAATTGGTCAAATGACTGCTCGCCGCCTTGAAGGCCTGATGCAGCCCACCTTCCTGCAGATGAAGCTGCTCAGCCAATGCAAGCCCTGTGCCACTAAGCTCTAGGCGTATCTCGCGGCGGTCGCATTCCATCGGCCGGCGGGTGACATAACCTTCTTTGGCCAGCCCATCCACGGCCTGGCTCAAAGTGCTTTTCGGCAGGAATGTCTTTTCTGCAATCGCCTTTTGCGTCATACCGCTGCAGCGGAAGAGCGTCATCAAAATCGAATATTGTGGAATCGATACCCCTTTCTCGGTCGCCGATTTTTGGATGAGACGCAGTATGTTTTTCTGCACTTCCCCAAAGGACAGCAGCAACTGCATATACCCAGCCGTGCCATTTTTCACTTCCATCTGGCGCTCCCCCTCTCTATCAATCGTTCCAAATGGAACTATCTGCTGTAATGACTTTAAGCTACTCCGATTGCTCAAGTCCGTCAATTTTGAAGCACCGGATCTCTGTGCATAAAAAAGCTCTGAGCTTGCCAGTCCATACTGGCAGAGCTAGGAAAAATTCCGGCGAATAGCCGAAATGTACATGTTCGTGCTGGTTTATGAATACCGAGAATCGCTGGTATGGATGGGCGCAATCCGATCGATGAACATGGCCAACGCCCCCACCTCCAATGGTTTGCTGTAATAATATCCTTGAATGCTAAAGCAATTTTTTGCCGTCAAAAACGCCAGTTGTTCTTTGGTCTCAACGCCCTCTGCAATGACATTCAAATCCAGGTTTTGCGCAAGCGTAATAATCGTGCTCGTAATGGCAGCGTTATTTTTATTGGTTAAAATATCAACCATGAAAGATCTGTCTATTTTCAAGGTATCGATCGGAAAGTTTTTTAAATATCCTAACGATGAATACCCCGTGCCGAAATCATCCAAGGCGATTTTGATGCCCAGCATTTTGAGCTCCCTCATTTTGTCCAGTGTCATGTGGGTATTCCTGAAAATCTGGTTTTCGGTCAATTCGATGTGAAGACACGATGGGGACGCGCCAGTCTCTGCCAAGATGTCTTCAATCATGGAAACGAGATTGTCTTCTTCAAACTGCCTTCCGGACAAGTTGACCGAAATTGACAACTCGGTGTACCCTCTATCGTGCCACTTTTTTAATTGTTTGCATGCGCTTTCTAGCACCCATTTTCCTATCGGCACGATCAGGCCTGTCGCTTCCGCTGTTGGGATGAACTCCGCCGGAGATACCATTCCCCGAGTCGGATGCTTCCATCGGATTAACGCTTCAGCCCCTATGACCCAACCGGTTCGGCTATCCACTTGCGGTTGGTAATGCAATAGCAATTCGTCGTTCTCCAACGCTTTGTACAATGCATTCTCAAGAAAAATACTGTCCATGTTCCGCGTGTTCATATCACTTCTGAAAAAGTGGTAATACGTACCGGACTTTTCTTTCGATTTGTACATCGCAGCATCTGCATTTTTGATCAATACCTCTGCTGATTCCCCATCTTCAGGAAACATGCTGATGCCGATGCTGGCCTTGATATGCACTTCGTTTCCTTTCAGCACAAACGTCTCGGAAAACGAGTCCACCAGCTTACCTACTAAATCCATTAATTCTGTCAAACTGTCGAAACCTGGCAACACAACCGTGAATTCATCTCCGCCTTGCCGCGAAACGAATGCTTGATCCGGCACATAGCGATTGATCCGATTGGCGACGTCTTTCAATAGAATATCCCCGTAGCTGTGTCCCAAGCTGTCGTTGATGATTTTAAAGCGGTCCAAATCCAAGTACAAGACAGCTAACTTCTGTCCGGCCAGTTTCGCCTTTTCGATTTCCTGCTTTAAAAAATAATCCAATAAGGTCCGGTTCGGCAAATCCGTCAAATGGTCATAATAAGCGAGGTGGGTAATTTCCTTTTCCAATTGCTTTCTTTTCGTAATGTCCCGGAACGTGACGACTTCGCCGATAATTTTCCCTTCCTCTTTTACAGAGGACACCACATATTCAACAGAGAAATCGAGCCCGTTCTTTTTTCGGAACTTTAAATCCTGGTTAGAAGCAAACGACGCTGTCGATAACACGATGTCTTTATTCAAGATCATGCTATAGGACTGCCCGATCAACTCACCTTTTGCATATCCCAATGTCGCTTCTGCAGCCCGGTTGCAAAAGGTGATGTTTCCTGCCAGATCAAGTCCGAAAATCCCTTCTTCCACCGAACTTAACACCAATTCGTTCTCCCGTCCAAGACTCTTCAATTGAGAAATGACTTGTTTCAGTTCGATATTTTTCACTCGTATCTCCGATGTTCTTTCCTGTATCAATAGCTCCTGCTTCTCCATATACAACAAATTGGATAAGGTTGAAGCCGTAGCTTCAGCGACGGATTGCGCGAGATCAATATTGGATTCACTAAAAACCGCTTCCGTTTTGTCGAAACTCACGAGCACCATAGCCCCCAGGATTTCCCCCATCGTGACGAACGGGAGAAACAGCATCCGTTCGATGCCGAATGTTTGGCACACTTCCTGATTCACCCGGCTGTCTGTTTCCACATCCAGAATGTACAAAGGCTTTTTAGAGCGCATGACTTCTTGAAATGCGCGATCTGTTGAAGGGTCGAACGCCATTTCTTCGTGTCTTTCCAGCCATTCATTTTCATTCCACTCACTTTTAGCGCTTAAATGAGATGGTTTCAATTTGGCGCCGGCCACCGGATCCAATAAATGGACTCCGATATTGTCATTTTTCAATACCCTACCCGCATAGGAAAGGCAAATCCCCATCACATCAGGCATCGATGAACTCATCGACAAATCCCGCGTCAAGTCCAAGAGCATCTGCTTCTCAGTCAAAAGGCTTTCTTTACGTTTTAAATTATTCACATTCCTAATGGCCACTCCAGCCATATTGACATAAGCTTCTACTGTTTGAATTTCATCGGCTGTCAACTCCATGGGAATCCCGTAATCGAACAAGAACACCAGCCCGAACAACTCGCCTTCATAAGAAATCGGGAGCGCCAGTAAAGACTTGATCCCGAAGCCGGCGACAGCCCGTGGATCAGGGCGCGGATCATTGGCGGTATTTGGAATGTAAATGGTTTGCTGGGTTTCAATTACTTCTTTTGCCAATAAATCATAGTCTGTATCCACTACATGCATATCGAGCGTAATGCCGTTGATGACTTCCGGTTTTCCGACATAACCACGGAAGCTTCCATCGTCCTGGGGCAAATAGATGCCGACCGAATCACAGCGCACAACTTCTTCTGAAATGGCCATGACCACTTGTTCAAGCAAAGGGCGCAGTTCCAGGTTCGTATTGATTAATTTTGTGATATGTGCCAAGCGTGAGTATCTTGTTTGATTTTTTCCCATAGGTCAAACCTCCAATACCAACTCGCTCGCCACTGCAGAGGGTGACAAAACAAGACAGTTTATTTACCAGATTTTTAATAAATTTCAAGAACTTCGATTTTCAAGTTTACTCATCTACTATATATTACCGTACAAAAGTATAGCTCAAATGGTTATTTTCGACTTTTATTCCACTATTTCATTAAAAATTTTCAGTTCAATCCCTATTGTTCAATTAATTTAAAAAACTGCAGTCAAGTTGATGCGTCAAATTCACTTAAAAACTGGCTAAATAGCAGAAAAATATAAGGAAGAACTAAAAATCACAAAATAAAAATACAACAAACTCTTTAATCGCCGAAGGGGCAACTGTAGGGTTCATTGTATTTTTATGAATTCTTCAATGCTACATCTTGCTATCTTGCATACTCTTGCGCAATTGTGCCCAACAAGATCCCAATCAATTGGCCTTTAAACGCATCTGGAACTGATTCACCAGTAGGGTTTTTATAGTAGAGAAGCTGCTCTTTTTCTTGATACGTAAAACCTAGTTCCGTCAATTTGGCAATTAAAGAGGCAGGCAATTCGCTGCCTTCTGTCAATTCCTGAAGATAAGGCCCCGCATAAATCGATACATCTACATCATCAAGGCTGGATTCCAAAATGAACAAATCACGGTCGCTTTTCACGATCCATTGTCCCTTCGAACTGATGGCAAGCTGCTTTCCTTCCAAACTCGAAATCCCTATCAGATTCACTCCAAAAATTTGGTTGATCAACAAACTCGTTTCCGCTGCACTTAGCACATAAGCTTGTTCTTTGATATAGCGGTCCATCACTTCATTTTTAGACATCTTCATGATGCGTTCGTCCTTTTCCGTAGAAGCAGATTCTTCCTTCAGCGATGCACGCAAAGATTCCATAACAGGCGCTGGATAAATCGAAAGTTTGCTGCCATAGTCATTTTTTGATACATAGTCCAAATCGATGTCAAATACCTCATCCACCGCTCGGCGAATTTCGTTGCCCTTTAGCTTTTTGCCAAGCGAGGCTAAATAGTACTCCAATACTTTTATTTTCGGCAGCTGGCTTAGAGTCGTTTCGAGTTCAGCAGATTCGGCATTCATTTCCAATACTTCACTGACAGCTTTTACGACTTTCTTTGAATACTTGGCATCTTGTTGCGGATAGGATTCGTGCGTTTGCGTTTTGGCGTCTCCTGCAGACTCTTGGGCCGAAACATTGCCTGCCGTTCCCATCAATAACATAGAAGTTGCCATGGCTAAAACCATGGATTTTCTTGCATGGATTTTCAAATTATTCCCTCTTTTCACTCATTGGTTTTTTATAACGATTTTATCACAATTTAAACGCGATAATTAGTTATTTAGAAATATATATTTGAATAAAAGTTACAATTTTATTTGATAATCATCAGTCATTACGGCAATAAGTTATTAGCACTGTATAAGACGGATAACGTTAATTTAGCGTGCCTTAGGGGTTAACAAACAAAATATTGGAAATATTTTTCAATCTTCCCTTGCTTTTTTTTAGAATTTGTTTTAAGGTGAACCACATCAACCAGCAATTAACTTAATAATCGATTTCTTATCAAGAGAGACGGAGGGATTTGGCCCTGTGAAGTCTCAGCAACCGCCCTGATTCAGGACAAGGTGCTAATTCCAATAGGCGCAAGCCTAGAAGATAAGAAGAATGCATTTTCCATAAACGGGGCTTTCTTCTTTTCGAAGAAAGCCCCGTTTTTTATTTCCACCACCCATACTAAAAATAGAAAGAAGGAATTTCACATGACTCATTCAACGATTCAAACAAACCCAAAACTAACAACCGCCCCATTCAAGGCGGATCACGTCGGAAGCCTTCTGCGCCCCGACAGCATTCACGAAGCCCGCAACCAGTTTAAAGAAGGCACCATCACATCAGAACAGCTGCGGGAAATCGAGACGACGGAAATCAAGCGCATCGTCGACAAGCAAATCGAAGTCGGACTGAAGGCGGTGACGGACGGCGAATTCCGCCGCACGTTCTGGCATACCGATTTCATGGCGCATATTAACGGCTTTGAAGGTTACACACCAGAAAAAGGCTATCAGTTCAAAAACGTCGAAACCGAAGCTTACGACGTCCGCAACATCGGCAAGATTTCATTCAATGAAAACCACCCATTCATCAGCGATTTCATCGAATTCAAGGAAATCGTCCATGGCCGAGCGGTGCCGAAATTGACGATTCCAAGCCCGAACCAATTTTTCAATCAAGGCATCCGCGATGAAGCCATCTATCCGGACCTGGAAGACTACGCGAAAGACGTCATTCAAACTTACCGCGACGCCTTCCAAGCGTTCTATGACGCCGGCGCGCGCTATATCCAAATCGACGATGTCTATATTGCTGGGCTGTCTTCTCCGGACATCCCGTTCAACGACGGTAAGTATAATCGCGACTATTTGATCGACTTGGCGCTTCGCGTCGCAAACGGCGTGCTGGAAGGCAAACCACAAGACCTCGCTGTGACGACTCACCTGTGCCGCGGCAATTACCAATCCGACTGGGCATTTGAAGGCAGCTACGCATTGATTGCGCCGACTTTGTTCGCCAAAGAAAAAGTCGACGGCTTCTTCCTTGAATACGACGACGACCGCTCCGGCAGCTTCCAACCACTTGAGCACATTCCAAACGGTGGGCCAAGAGTCGTGCTCGGCGTCTTCACATCGAAGAACGGCGAACTTGAAGACAAAGAAGCAATCAAAGCACGCGTCGCAGAAGCCGCTAAACACGTGCCGCTCGAGCAGCTATGCATCAGCCCGCAATGCGGATTCGCTTCGACCCATCACGGCAATATCCTCACCGAAGATCAGCAATGGGACAAACTGCGGTACATCGTTGAAGTTTCTGAAGAGATTTTCGGAGAATGAATGAGAAAAGGCAAGCGCGGAGTTGATCCTTTTTGTTTGGAATAATTGTGTGGTGCACAGGGACGTTTTCATACCCCAATCCTGTCACACCGCGGTTTCGGCTGGCCGAATTGTGTCGCGCACAGGGACAGCACTGATTACGGTCTTAACTCGTCTACAATATTCTGCAAGCCGGTTAAATTCCCTTTTTTAAGTGTGGAATAATAATTTATATGCTTTTGTGCAGCGTCCAGTGCGCTTATGAAGTGTTGTTCCCCATAATCTTTTCGAATGCTCTTCAGTAAAAACCTGTTTGTCTCGTTATTAAACGCCCGTTTGTATTCTTCCCCACCCATCATGGCTAGGAAAATCGTAATATATGCTTGTGCAGACCCTTCGTTCATGCCTGATTCTCTGTTGATTTCAATCTTCCCATCATTTCTTGTCAGCTGTCCTGAAAATACTTTCTTTGCTATCGGATACGCTTTTTTGCTCATCTCCATAGTAATTTTCATCAATGCTCCCCCTTTGTATGCTAAAAACTTAAGCGAATCAATACATTTCACCTATTATTATAACCATGTAAATAGTATCATAAATAAGACACTTAAATACAAATCCCCTAAATAATCATAAGTACGTAATTATCGTTTTAGGTGGCAAACTACATCTTTTAAGAGGAGCATCGTATATGACCAATACCACATCTACCTTAGTCCAGATTCAATGGGAAGGTTCTTATCAATTAAAGGACCTACCACAATTAATGAATGATGAGACTGATTACGGAGTCTATCAAATTTATGGAACGCATCCCGTGTATGGAAATGATGTATTGCTTTATATCGGCAAAGCCGACTATCAAACATTGGGCAAACGGATTTCCCAAGAAAATTGGTTGTATACCAATGACTCCAACAACCACAAAATTTACATTGGAAGACTTCACGGGGCTCAACCGCTGAACGATGAGATTTGGTCCAAGTATATTGATTTGGCGGAGCGCCTATTAATCTATACACATAAACCAGCCTACAACGCCAGAAGCATTTCTTCTTTTCCCGAAAAAGAACTACAACTTATACATGTCTTGAACTGGGGCGATCATCGGGCCTTCTTGCCGGAAGTTTCGGGGCTCCGGTGGACTGGTAAATTAGATGATGTTGAATATGAAATGTTTAAGGTACAGGATGAAAAGGCTTCTATTTGAAAATAACTCTTCAAACTGCTGGAACAAGAATAAAAAATGCATGAAGAAGCTCCTAATCTATACGAGCCTTCTTCATGCATTTTTTACTGGAATTGTGTCGTATACAGGGACGATTTCACACCCATATCCACTACCCATGCGTTTTCTACAGCTTAAATTGTTTGATGCACAGGGACAGACACCTCTACTCAAGCCTTCCGATATTTATCTTCAATCACCTGGTAATTTTCATGACGGATTTTATCCCATTCTGTCTTTTTATACATTCGGCTTTTTAGAAACTCATTAATTCGTTCTGGATTGTATTCCTTGAAATACATACCCGCTGCCCATGCTTTTATTTCTTCGTGTTCCGGATGCTGTTCGTCTCGATAGATTTCCAGAAATTCATAAAATCCCGGAAGTCCACCTACATCTTCAGGAGGCGCTGTCTCAGCTCCGGCAAGCAGCGTGGGAAAGCCGAAATGGTAGTCATCGACAATTTCTTCAAGAACAATGTGAAACTTCCAGTCATCGCCGAAATCGTAGCGATAGATAAGCTGTCCATGTTTCTCGATGTATTCATCGATTTTAATGCGTGCTGGTTGGCGTACGACTGTCGCTAGACGTTTTTGGTAGTTCTCTTCAAAGCGCTTGTGTTTCGGATCAGCCATTTTCAACCGCTCCGCAAATAATTTTTTATTCTTTTTGTAATACTGATGCTCTTCGTAAGCCTGTTCATCGTTTGTAACTCGAATGCCCTCTTCCGGCAAATCGAATTCAAATAAATGGTACGGCTCATAAGGATAACCGCTTTGAAAATTGCTGGTCTGCTGGATAATGTCATGCAGCATATTAAACGTGGCGCCAGCCGGCATGACTAGCTTCCGCCAAATAAGCGGTTCGGAGCCTTCCAATTCGATTCGGATAATATACGATTTCATGTTTCGTCCTCCTGGCTTTCTGTTTAAAATATTTTCAACCGTGTTTTGGAATATCCGTTTTATTCATCCTACCGTCGCTCGAATTTATTAACAAGGACTGGACCAAGATGGATGATATTTACTCTTATTAACCATGCTTTTTCAGATGAACAAACGCACCATTTTCCACTGAAATTGTGTGGTGCACAGGGACGGTTTCATACCCAACTCCACTGGCCACGGGTTTTCCAACGTCCGAATTGTGTCGCGCACAGGGACATTTTCTTTTTTCACTAGAGCTTCCGCTCGCTCTGCTGTAGAATAAGGCAAAACTTAACTCGCGTTCAATCCCCGATCAAGCATCTAAAGGAGCGAAATCAGCCATGAAAAAAGCCCAATTGAAAAACAGAATCGCGCCGACCTCGTCATCCGCCACGCGTCGATCGTCAATGTCTTCACGAAAACCTTGACGACCGGAGACGTAGCGATCAGCGACGGTGTCATCGTCGGCATCGGCGACTACGAAGGAACCGAGGAAATCGATGCCACAGGCAAGTTCATCGCGCCCGGCTTGATCGATGCCCACGTCCATATCGAATCGTCCATGGTGACGCCGCAGCAATTTTCGCATGTCGTGCTGCCGCACGGCGTGACGACGGTCATCACCGACCCACACGAAATCGCCAATGTCAGCGGAACAGCCGGACTTGAATTCATGTTGAAAGATGCGGAGCAGGCCATGCTCGACATTAAGATGATGCTGCCATCCTGCGTCCCGGCGACGCCTTTTGAAAACGCAGGCGCCCGGCTGTCCGCTGAAGACTTGCTTCCTTTTGTCGGGCGCGATTCGGTGCTCGGCTTGGCGGAAGTCATGGATTTCCCTGCGGTGCTTCAAGGAGACGAGGCGATGCTCGACAAACTCTTGCTGAGCCGGCAGATTGATGGCCACGCAGCAGGCCTCACCGATAACGACATCAATGTCTACGGCACCGCCGGTATCTTGACGGATCACGAATGCGTGACGAAAGAAGAAATGACGGCGCGCATCGAACGCGGGCTTTATGTCATGCTGCGCGAAGGTTCGGTCGCAAAAGACCTGCATGCGCTGCTCGAAGGCGTGACCGAACAAAACGCGCAGCGCTGCTTGTTCTGTACGGACGATAAGCATCTCGATGATCTGATCGAAGAAGGCAGCGTCGATTACAACGTTCGGACGGCTATCCGCTACGGAATCAACCCCATCACCGCTATTTCGATGGCGACCTTGAACGCTGCCCAATGTTTCGGGCTGCACCAAAAAGGCGCCATCGCCCCTGGTTGCGATGCAGATTTTGTCCTGCTCGATAATTTGGAAGAATTCACGATTGCGGAAGTCTATAAAGGCGGGCAATTGGCGGCGAAAGATAGCCGTTACGTCGGGGCCATCCAAGAAAACGGCGAAACTTCCTCTGTTCGGGATACGGTGCGCATTGCCGAGCTGTCCGCTGAGAGCTTGAAAATTCCAATGGGCACGAATGCGAGCGCGCATGTTATCGGCATCAACCCGAACAAATTAATCACCGAGCATTTAATTGAAGATGTGCCAGTCGCTGACGGCACGTTTGTTTCAAATCCGGCAAGCGGACATTTGAAAATCGCCGTCATCGAACGCCACCGAGCGACCGGCAATATCGGCCTAGGCATCGTCAAAGGGCTGGGACTCCAAAACGGCGCCATCGCCACAACCGTAGCGCACGATTCGCATAATATCATTGTAGTCGGGACGAATGACGAAGATATGTTGGCGGCCATCCGCGCACTGCAAGAATTGCAAGGCGGGCTCGCCGTCGTCCAAGACGGACAAGTCCTGGCGAGTTTGTCGCTGCCGATCGCCGGCTTGATGTCCGACGAATCGTTCACTGCCGTGTATGAGCAGCTGAAAACAGTCGATAAAAGACTGCTTCAGATCGGCGCCCCAACGCATTTCAACGCCTTCCTGACTTTGTCATTTCTGTCGCTGCCGGTCATTCCTCATTTGAAACTGACCGACCGTGGATTGTTCGATGTCGGGAGCTTCCGGCATATTTCTGTTCCTGTTTCTTCTTCTGTCCCTGTGCAAGACACAATTCAAACGCCAGAAAACGACTGAGAGTGTTTATATGGCGGGGGTTTTTTGTTGGACACGCCTGAACTCGCCCCTGTGCACCACACAATTTAAGCAAAAAACATGAAGAATGCTCCACTTACCCGGAGCATTCTTCATGTTTTTTTCGATAAAGTTATAGACGATCCAGCTTATGTATAAGAGAATCTTTTTACCTCATTTATTTACCTAAAATATTGAAGTACTCTTCAAGTGTTTTTCCAGTAGCTTTGATTTTAGTAGCATTATCCTCGCCTATATAACGGAAGTGCCACGGCTCGAACATGTACCCCGTGATGTCTTCCTTGCCTTGTTGATAGCGCAAATGGAAGCCATATTTATGAGCGTTTGAAGCCAGCCATTTTCCTTCTTTTGTGTTCGCAAACGACTCTTCAAACCAGTGTGCTTGATTAACTCCGCCTAAATCAAAGGCTAGTCCAGTCTGGTGTTCAGAATGTCCAGGACGGGCGCTGAACCGGTCAGCTTTTGTTTTTCCATGTTTTTTCACATAGTTATTATACAAAGTGTTTTGGTACCAATAAGAACGGTATGAACTCGTGATTTTTAATATAACACTCTGTTTTTTCGCATCAGCAATCATAGCGTCCAATGCTTTTTTAGCCGTCGCATTTACTCCAGGATTATAAGTTGAAGGCAATGCATACTTTTTGTTCACAATCAGAATGCCATCCACATATTTGCCAGGTGTATCTGTCGAAGGAGCCGGATATTTCGATGGTGCTGCTGTTCCGATTTTCGCTAAGTAGTCAGAATGAACATAGCCCGTTTTTGCGCCGTATTTCACTTTGTACCAAATGCTACTCTTTGAGATATACGATACTTTTCCGTTTTTAGGAATTTGCAACACGATCTTGTGTTTTGTCGAAGCCCCAGTACGGAGGTTCACGTTACTTTTCGCAAAATGAGTTGGCAAGTTTGCTTTTGGCGGTTCCGGTGCTGCTTCTTCGATTTTCGTTAGGTAGCCGGAGTGAACATACCCCATTTTTGTGCCGTATTTCACCTTGACCCAAGTACCGCTTCCCGATATGTACTCAACTTTTCCACCTTTCGGAATTTGCAAAATGATTTTATCTTTTAATGAACCGCCCGTGCGGAGATTCACGTTACTTTTCGCAAAGTGGGTTTCCGGAGTTGCTTTTGGTGGTTCCGGCGCAGCTTCCTCGATTTTCGTTATGTAGTCGGAATGAACATAACCCGTTTTCGTACCATACTTCACGTGGAACCAAGTACCGCTCCCCGAAATGTACTCCACTTTTCCGCCCTTCGGAATTTGCAACACGATTTTATCTTTTAATGAACCGCCAGTGCGGAGGTTCACATTGCCCTTCGCCACATGAGTTGTTGTTGCTGTCGATGCCTCTGCTTGAATCATACCGAATTCGGTATTGCTCAAAGCATTTCCTGAAGGCATGATGGAAATAGCCAATGCGAGTACCGCTGTTGAGACAGCCGCTTTTGTTGTCAATTTATTTTTCGTCATAAAAACCAACTCCCTCTTCTGTTGCCGCAACTTAGTTATATACAAAACCCCGCTTGTATATGTCCAACACCGTGATAGATGATTTTGGATTCGTTTATGATTATATCATTCAGATTAGCCACTTTCTGCGAACAATTTATAGTATCATAACCACTATCTTTTATTTCACCAGCAATAAATCTGATCTTCCACCCTCTTCATATGCCTTCCTCTATTACTTCTCGAATTGATATTGTGGCACCCTCAATTTAAAAATATTTCTAAATCATTAAAACCTACGCTTGCAACTGCAATAAAGCGACCAACTATTTAACCTTTAAAACGCATGAAAAAACTCCCTAAATCAGAGAGCTCCTTCATGCGTTTTTCTCTAGTATCCCATCTTAAACAGGGCCGTTCAAATAAAAGAAATTCAATGCCGAATCACAACATTGCCTTTTTTCGCTCCACTCTCCACGTAGCGATGCGCCTGAGACAACTCTTCTAGCGGAAATGTCCGATCAATGACCGCACTGATCTTCCCTTCTGCAAACAAGTCACACAAATAGCGTAAGTCGTGGGCTTTGTAATCCGCTACGCCCACAAACACTTTCTGCCCCTTCTTCCTCCCCGTTGTAAATCTCTGAAGAACTTTGCCGAGGCTCGGATTGCCGATTAAGTAAACGCCCGTTGCTTTCAATGAACCCATGGCTTGTGAAAAAGTATTTTTCCCTACGATATCCAAAATGACGTCATAAGCTTCGCCATTCGCCGTAAAATCTTCCCGCTCGTAATCAATGACTTTGTCCGCTCCGATCGATAAAAGCATGTCCAGTTTTTCATGCCGGTCGATCCCTGTCACTTCCGCTCCTTCGTGTTTAGCGAGTTGGACTGCGATGGTTCCGATGCTGCCGCCCGCTCCGATAATCAACACTTTTTGGCCTGCTTGGATATTGGCTTTTCGGAGAAAAAATAATGCATTCATCCCACCTGTCGGAATCGTGGCAGCCTGTTCATAATTCAATTCCTCCGGCATGTGGACGATCGCATAACGGGCCGGTAAACAAACATAATCGGCATTAGCACCGAGTTTTAATCCGGTCGATCCAACCACACGGTCGCCTTTCTTGAAGTGCTTCTGTCCTTCTCCAACACTGTCCACTATCCCGGCAAATTCCTGCCCCAATACTTTCATTCTCGGCTTTCGGACACCGAATAGTAAACGCATCGGCAGACGTAAATACATAGGGAATGTAAAGCTGCGCATTTCACAATCCCCTGCCGTTACTGTAGATGCCAGCACTTTAATGGCGATTTCATTATCCTCTGGCAGCGGCTTTTCAAGTTCCTGCAGCTCTAGGACCCCAGGATCCCCGTAGCGCTTACAGACCATCGCTCTCATACTCTTTCCTCCTTTTTTCTATTTAATAGAAAGTTCTTCTGGCAATACCATTTCCGCCGTGTCACGAGTCATCTTTCATCTCAGGATAAATTTCATGCTTTCACAGCCAGCCACATAGAGGGAATACACGCAGACACCCATTTCGTATACCTTTTACTTCCACTTTTCCGCCATCGATTCCTGCCTAATCGCGCTGCGCTCTATCCCTTGCCTTTGGATGCCCCGCTAGTCCACCTCATGCAGTGGCACGCACATGACTATATGCAATTATTCCCGCCGAATTGTGTCTTGCACAGGGGCGATTCCACACCTAAACCCATTCCCACCGCCATTCTTATCGCTCAAATTGTGCCGTGCACAGGGACAAAACGAATACCACAGAAGGACAAAATCGACACCACACGCCACATCCCAATTCTTGAGCTTGTTTTTTTATCCCCATTTCCTGTATAACTTGAATTATGCTTAATACATCAAGCGATTTTTTGAACGGAGGAAATCATGGAACAGCTATTGACCATCGAGAAAGTATTGAACAACAATGTCGTGATTGCCCGCCATGATGCCTATAAGGAAGTCGTCTTGATCGGAAACGGCCTTGGCTTCAACCGGAAAAAAGGCGATGTCATTTCGTTTGACCATGCCGATAAGACTTTCCTGTTAAAAGACGAGGCGGAAAAGGAACAATACGTCAACATGATTCCGCATATCGATGAAGACCTCATCGCGTTTATCAACGACCAGCTCTTATATATCGAGGAGCAGATGGGTACCGAGTTGAATGAACATATTCACGTCGCGTTGACGGATCATTTGTCTTTTGCCATCAAGCGAATTCAGCAGAATATGCAGTTTTCGAATTCGTTCCTGTTCGAAATCGAGTCTTTGTATCCGAAAGAATACCAAGTGGCTAAAGGTGTCGTGAAAGCTTTCCAAAATCACATGGGCATTGTGTTTCCGGAAGGCGAGATCGGATTTATCGCGCTTCACATCCATAGTGCCGTGACCGACAAATCCTTGCGCGATATCAACCGTGACCACGCGCTCATTTCGCGCCTGACGGAATTGATTGAAGATGGGTTGAAAATCGACATCAGCAAAGACAATGTCAATTACCACCGCTTGATCCAGCATCTGCACCGGGCGATCGACCGCATCCATCATGGGGAATCACTGGGCGATGAAAATAAACTTCAAGAGCTATTGAAAGCCGAATACCCCGTGTGCTATAATCTGGCTTGGAAGCTCATTAAAGTAATGCAAAACCAATTAAAAAAGCCTGTCGACGAAGCGGAAGTGCTTTATCTGACGATTCATCTGCAGCGCTTGACCCATACAAACTGATTCATACGTGTTACTGATTCGATCAGGCATGAGTATGAAAAGGTACAACGGTTAATCCAGGGGACTTCTCCCCTTTTTTACCGATGCCTTTTCCGCTCATGCCTTTTTTGTATGCTTTAGCTTCTGCAACATACGTTCCATCCTGTTTGATCCGCATTCATTTTTACCAATAAAGGAGGAAATTTTATGTCTACTAATGTATTCGGTACATTGCAAAAAGTCGGGAAGGCATTGATGCTGCCCGTCGCACTATTGCCCGCAGCAGGAATTTTGCTGGCTTTCGGCACAAGCTTTTCACAAGACACATTTGTGGAAGCGGTACCATTTTTCGGCACCCCATGGGTCCAGTCATTGCTCTTCATCATGGCGGAAGCCGGCGGTGTCGTCTTTGACAACTTACCACTGCTCTTTGCGGTCGGTGTCGCGATCGGCTTAGCCGGCGGTGACGGCGTTGCAGGTCTTGCCGCAATCATCGGCTATTTGATCATGAACGTCACGATGAAAGCAGTCGGCGGCATCACACCCGAAATGGCCACTTCAGACCCTGCATATGCCATGGTCCTAGGGATTCCGACCTTACAGACCGGCGTCTTCGGCGGGATCATCGTCGGGATATTGGCCGCAGCGATGTACAATAAATTCTACAATATCAACTTGCCGCAATTTCTTGGGTTCTTCGCCGGAAAGCGTTTTGTTCCAATTATTACTGCATTCTCGGCATTGTTTCTCGGTGTCGCAATGTACTTGGTCTGGCCTTTTGCACAGAACGGCCTAAACACGCTCTCTTATTTCATCCTAGACACAAACCGCACACTTGCGGCGTTCGTTTTCGGCCTAGTGGAACGCTCATTGATTCCATTCGGTCTTCACCACATTTTCTATTCACCGTTCTGGTTTGAGTTCGGCACGTATACAAATGCGGCTGGCGAAATCATCCGCGGTGACCAGCGCATCTTTATTGAGCAACTGCGCGACGGAGTCGACTTCACAGCCGGCACATTCATGACAGGGAAGTATCCGTTTATGATGTTCGGCCTTCCAGCTGCGGCACTTGCGATCTACCACTGTGCACGCCCTGAACGTAAGAAAGTCGTCGGTGGCATCATGGCATCAGCTGCCCTCACTTCATTTTTGACAGGGATCACTGAACCGCTTGAATTCGCATTCCTTTTCGTAGCACCAGTATTGTTCGGGATCCACGCAGTATTCGCTGGATTGTCCTTTATGATCATGCACATTCTTGATGTTAAAATCGGCATGACTTTCTCCGGCGGCCTCATCGACTTCCTATTGTTCGGCGTCATGCCGGGCAGAACGGAATGGTTCTGGGTTATCGTCGTCGGATTGTTCTTCGCAGTCATTTACTATTTCGGCTTCCGCTTCGCCATCACTAAATTCAATTTGATGACGCCAGGACGTGAAGACGAAGAAGAAAGCGAAGAAGGCGATTCAGCCGTTACTGGTGAATTGCCTTACGAAATCCTGCAAGCGATGGGCGGACAGCAAAACATCACCCATCTCGATGCCTGCATCACCCGCCTGCGCGTCAGTGTTGAAGACAAGAGCGCAGTCGACAAGAATAAATTGAAAAAGCTCGGGGCTTCCGGTGTCATGGAAGTCGGCAATAACATCCAAGCGATTTTCGGTCCTGTTTCCGATAATCTGCGTGGGCAAATGCAGGACATCATCAACGGCAAAACGCCGCGCACGAAACAAGATGTATCGAAAATCATGGACCAGGCAAAAGACGCTGGAGATGCACCGGTACGCCTCGGCACCGTTGATTTTGGCATCCCGATCACAGGCGACATCCTGCCAATCACCGATGTACCGGACCAAGTCTTTTCCGGCAGAATGGTCGGCGACGGCTTTGCGATTAAACCGTCTGAAGGCAAAGTATTCTCGCCAGTGAACGGTGAAGTCGTCACCTTGTTCCCGACGAAACACGCCATTGGTTTGAAAGCGGATGACGGCACTGAAATGCTGATCCACATCGGCATCGATACTGTTCATCTGAAAGGCGAAGGTTTCACTGCCCATGTTGAGCAAGGCGACCTCGTCGAACAAGGGCAATTATTGATGGAAATGGACCTCGACTATATCGGCAAAAATGCCCCGTCCATCATCACGCCTGTTGTCTTCACGAGCCTCCAAGAAGGACAGCAAGTGAACATCAAAACATCCGGCCGAGTAGCCGCGAATACGAAAGACTTGATTGAAATCACAGCTGGAACTGAAGAAGTCTAACAGAATCTTCCTTGCCAGCTTCAAACCCGGATCCGTGCGAATCTCTTCGCATCGGGCCGGGTTTTCTTTAAAATCGCCATACCTTGGAGGAATGAACCGATGAAACTACTGACCTTGAATTGCCACGCATGGCACGAAGAAAATCAACTGGACAAAATCCGCCATTTGGCACAAGCTATCGCTGAAAAAGAATACGACGTCATCGCCTTGCAGGAAGTCAACCAGTCGATTGATAATGAACCAGCACATGTCGTCAAGCACGACAATTACGCATGGGTCCTGCTTCAGGAAATGGAGCAACTCGGCGTGACGGGCTATACGATGGTGTGGGACTTCTCTCATCTCGTGTACGGGCGCTACGAAGAAGGGCTAGTGATCTTAACGCGCCACCCAGTCGCCGAGGAGCATAGCTTCTTCGTCAGCCAAAGCATCGACAAGCATTCCCCAAAAACGCGGAAGATTGTCGGCGCAACCATCCATTACGAAGACCAGCCCTTCACGTTCTATTCCTGCCACACCGGCTGGTGGCACGACACCGTAGAGCCGTTCAAATTCCAGGCCGACCAGCTGCTTGAGCAAATGAACACGGAGTCCCCTGCCTTCCTGATGGGCGACTTCAATAACGACGCTTCGCTCGAACAGCAAGGCTATGCTTACTTATTGGAAAATGGGCTGCACGACACGTACACATTGGCTGAGGAAAAAGACGCCGGCATCACCGTCAAAGGCAAAATCGCCGGCTGGAGCGATAACAAGCAAGACCTGCGCATCGACTTGATCCTCTCCACCGAACCCGTCACCGTCAAATCGTCGAAAGTCATCTTCAACGGCGAGCACAAGCCGCTAGTGTCGGACCATTTCGGTGTAGAAGTACAGTTGGTAATGAATTAGGAAAGAGTCAGCTGAGCTAATTCATTTACGCAGTAAATGTGGAAGCAATACTTTTATGTGATGCTCGAACTCAAATAACTAGACAAATAAAACGGTTTTTTTCGTTGACTGTTTTTCATTAAAGCAAAAGCTTCGTCACTTGCCGGGAGATCTCGTGCGTGTTGATCGGGGACTCTATTTGGCCTTTGTGCACGCAGCGGATAAATTCGTCGAGTTCGTAATACATCGTATCGAACTCGTGCGGGACGGAAATGTCTTCGGTCGTGCCGTCGCGGTATTTAATCAGCACATGTTTCGGGTCGCTGATTCGGTCGATTTCGATAACGCCGTTTTCGCCTTGGATTTCACTTGGCAAATATGAATCCGAAATCTTCGAATACATGACAATCGCTTCGCATTCGCCGTAATCGAGAATCATGCTGCCTTGCCCTTCCGCACCGGTCGACAACAGATAGCGGTTGCGTAATACGGACTGGGGCTCTCCTGCCAAATGGACGAGCGGCGCCAAGCCGTAAACGCCGAGATCCGTTTTCGCGCCGTTGCCGAGTTCCGGCTTGAACGCGTTTTCGACGATGCCTTCTTTGTATTTGTCGTAGCGGGATGAATACTGGTTGTAATGGAATACGTAGCGGCGGACCGGGCCGATTTTATGCAGCTCTTCTTTCAGCCGCAGGAAGGTCGGCGTCACGGTCGACTTCATCGCTTCCATATAAGTCATGCCGGTTTCTTTTGAAGCCGCAATGACTCCATCCATCTCGTCCAGACTCACAACGGCCGGCTTTTCACAGAGCACATGCACGCCGTGTTGCATCGCGAGCAGGCTTTGTTCAGCGTGAAATGCATTCGGCGATGCGATATAGACCGCATCAATATCGCCTTCTTCGAACATTTTCTTCATGTCCGTATAGACCGCCTCCACCGCGTATTTCTCCGCAAATGCGCGGCCGGTCTCTTCCGTCCTTGAATACACGGCGCCGATGCTGAAACTTGGGTGTTGCTTCGCTGCTTTGATAAATCGATCGGTGATCCAATTCGTGCCAATGATGCCGAATTTCATGATTAGTTTCCTCTTCTCTTTATGTACTTACTTTCAAGCATAGTGCAATCGTGTCCCTGTGTCACACACAATTCCCACACAATTCATTTCCGTGGAAGTTCCAGCCCTTCCCCTCCATTTACTTGTATCTTAGGATAATGAAATTCAAGATATTTTTTCTGATATGAAAGCATCCAAAAAATCTTTAGTCCCCCAAACCTATTGGATTCGCTTCCAAATCCCCTATTGTTATCAACTATCTATCGCTTTGCCATAAATAAATAGAAATATTAGTTTTTTCGAAATATTAACTTTTATTTTCTGAAAAAGATGCTATCATGTGTTATACGATATATCACTGACACCAGGAGGACGACGCATATGATTACATTTTTCGCAGCACTTGCACTCTTAATATTGGGATACATGTTTTATTCGAAATTCATCGAAAAGGTATTCGGCGTCGACGACCAAACTCCAACCCCAGCTTATGCGCAGGCCGATAACATCGACTATGTGCCGATGAGCTGGTGGAAAGGCAATTTGATTCAACTCTTGAACATCGCAGGCCTTGGCCCGATCTACGGCGCTGTAGCTGGCGCATTGTACGGCCCCGTCGCTTTCATCTGGATCGTCGTTGGCTGCATCTTCGCTGGCGGCGTCCATGATTACTTTTCCGGCATGATGTCCATGCGCCACGGCGGAGCGCAATTCCCGACGCTTGTCGGGCGCTACCTCGGAAAGAACGCGAAAGTCTTCATCAACGGCTTGTCGCTCGTGTTGATGCTGCTCGTCGCCGCTGCCTTCACGGCTGGCCCCGCTCAATTGATCGCCCAAATCACGCCGATCTCGTTTATCTGGGCGCTTGCACTTATTTTTGCTTACTTCGTTCTCGCGACAATCTTGCCGATCAACCGCATCATCGGCCGCATCTACCCGCTACTCGGCGGCATCTTGTTGTTCATGGCCATCGCGGTGGCCGTAGCACTCGTGTTCTCTGGCAAACCGATGCCGAACCTAACGTTCAGCAATTTGCATCCAGGTGAATTGCCGATCTGGCCGCTCCTTATGGTCACCGTCTCTTGCGGCGCGATCTCCGGCTTCCATAGCACGCAAAGCCCGATCATTGCCCGCACCATGAAAAAGGAAACCGACGGCCGCAAAATCTTCTACGGCGCCATGATTATTGAAGGCATCATCGCCTTGATCTGGGCGGCAGCTGGCATGACTTTCTTCAACGGCACAGAAGGACTCGGCGCAGCACTCGCAGCAGGCGGACCGTCTGGCGTCGTCAATGACATCTCGATCTCGCTTCTTGGCACTTTGGGTGGCATCCTCGCGATCTTCGGAGTCATCATCTTGCCGATCACAACGGGCGATACCGCACTTCGCTCATCGCGCATGATCTTGGCTGATTTATTGTCGAAGTTCACCAAAACTGACGGCACCTTGCGTATCCTGTTGATCACCGTCCCACTCGCCATCCCGACGTTCTACATGGCGACGATCGACTACACCTTCTTGTGGCGCTACGTTGGCTGGACCAACCAAGTCGTCGCGACCTTCATGCTGTGGACAGCGACGATGTATTTGCTCAAGAACTACAAAATGCACTGGATCAGCGGCGTGCCGGCCATGTTCATGACAGGCGTCGTCTCCATGTACATCTTCTATGCACCGGAAGGCTTGAACATGGAATACCACATCGCCGCCATGATCGGCTCGGTCATCACTTTGGTTGTGGCTCTCTGGTATATCGCGCAAATCATGAAGTACCGCGCTGCGAAGCAGGTAGATTCGGAAGTTGAGGCCGTTTAAAAACTTAATTTCTCTTAATAAAAATTAATAGCCGAATGAAAGAGGTCTTAAATCTCTCTCATTCGGCTATTTCTTTGTGTGTATCAAATGTTAAAGTAATTATCATCTCAATTTGGATATACCACGTATCTTGTCTTTATTTCAGAAATTCATAAATCTCCTTAAACTTATAAGAAAATTACTCTACAATCATTCCTCTAGATATTGTAAGGTATTGACCTGTTTGAGCATTAACACTATATTTGCCGTTAAAATTTTCATTATCTACTATGTCACTACTTCCAACTGGACCTGTCATCAATGCTACATAAGCATCGCCGTAACTTTCAATCACGTACTTCCCAGGCTCAATGTCAGTTCCTACTTTATAATATCCAGCAGCCAAATAATCTGATTGCTCATTAACAATTTCATACAATTCCTTGGCACCAGTAACCCCTAGACTTTCCAACATACTTACATTCACTAAAACGCCATCAGTCTTAATATTACCTACTTCTTGAACAAATACATATCCAAAGCTATCAAAGTTTTCATTATCTACTATGTTACCGGCTTGATCTTCTTCAGAATAATATTGTCCACTGCCACTGAAAGGTATGAATGCATATTCTCCTTTTGGAATGTCTCCTTGTATATAAGACCCTGCATCAAACGCTAGACCTTCATCCATCAATTGAGTTAGTTGATTAACCATTTTGACTTGAGGAGTATCTTCCACAGGAACCTCTTCAACCACTTCAGTTTCCTCTACCACTTCTTCTGCTGAACTTGATTCAACTGTCTCTTCTACCGGTGAATCTGCAGCTTCCGCTTCAGTGGCTTCAGAGCTTTCTGAAGGTGAGGGATACGGAGTTACGATGACTATAATCAGTCCTACAACTATACTTGCCAGTGATATACCTGCACCTAATAATCGTTTCTTCAAATTTCCCTTCTTATTAATTAATGTAATAAACGTCAGCACGAAAAATACAAAAGCACTCAACATGCCTATCAAAAATAATGTAAACCCTATGTTTATCATGATGCCCCTCCTTTTGATAAGTATAATTATAACATTCGAAGAGTATTAATAACTATTAAATTACCAAATTAAACATTCTATTTACCTAAAATTTTTATTTTTTATAATTACCATATTAAACATTAAACTCTACCCAATAAAAAACTGACTTTCTTCAACATTTAATTTAGAAAGAAGAACTATTTATTTCTTCCCACGTGCTTCATAATCCCGCTCAATTTCCTTTTTCCATTCCCGATCAATCTTCTTCCCGGTTCGGAACGAACTCACCGCTTCGCTCAACACTTGATAATTCAACTCTGTCCCCTCTGCATCCGCGTCGTAATCGACTGCAAAATCCTCATCCACACCGAACTTTTTCGCCGTCGCGACCGCATCGATATTCGCACCGAGGAATATGAATTCCCAGCCGTTCGTCTTCTTCGAGGCAATTATTTCATGGATTTTCTTATACGTGTATTCACAGCTCGAGTTTTCCAGACCATCCGTCGTGATGACAAACATCACCCGATCGGCCTGGTGCTTTTTCAATGTCCCTTTTTGCGCGTTGCTGATTTTCTGGATTGTCGAGCCGACCACATCGAGCAAAGCGGTCATGCCGCCCACTTCATAATCGCTATCGGTCATCGGCGAAATGCCTTCGAGCGAAATCCGGTCGTGAAGCAGCTCGTATTCGTGATTGAACAGCACCGTTGTCACGCGGACCTGACCCGGGAGCTTTCTCTGCTTGTCGATCAAGGCATTAAAGCCGCCGATCGTATCTTTCTCGAGCCCCGCCATCGAACCACTCTTGTCGAGAATAAACACCAATTCTGTCGTTTCGTTTTTCATCATCGTTTCCTCCTTCGGTTTACTTGCTACCCCAAGGATACGATTTCCCCATAGAAAAAAGGTCGCTTCGAAAGCGACCTTTTATCACAGTGTTGAAGAAGCCTATTAAAAGGTTATAAATTATAATGGAACCATCATTTTGGCATTCAAAAATTAATGAGCTATCTAAGTATTTGGAGA